>NZ_BAAGRO010000021.1:0-36107 GCF_054782915.1 Nocardioides hungaricus
CCGCCGGTGCCGCCAGTGCCGCCCGCGCCCACACCGCCGTTGCCGCCGGTGCCGCCGGTGCCGCCCGCGCCCACACCGCCGTTGCCGCCGTTGCCGCCGGTGCCGCCAGTGCCGCCCGCGCCCACACCGCCGTTGCCGCCGGTGCCGCCGGTGCCGCCCGCGCCCACACCGCCGTTGCCGCCGGTGCCGCCAGTGCCGCCCGTGCCCACACCGCCGTTGCCGCCGGTGCCACCTGCACCCACGCCGCCAGTGCCGCCCGCGCCCACACCGCCGTTGCCGCCCGTGCCGCCGGTGCCACCCGCACCCACGCCGCCAGTGCCGCCCACGCCGCCATTGCCACCTACACCCACGCCGGCCTCGCCGCCCAGGCCCCCGTTGCCGGCGGCCCCCGCGACCCCCGCGGCCCCACTCTCGCCCGGCCCGAAGCCGGCGGCGCTGACCACCGCGAGCGTGCTGCCGGCTTCGGTCGTGACCGCGGCGCCATCGCCGCCGATGCCCCCGCTGCCGGCACTGCCGCCCGCGCCGCCCAGGCCGCCGTCGCCACCCTGCCCTGCTCCGGTGCTGCCGTCGCCGCCGGTGCCTCCTCGGCCCCCCACGCCGCCGGTCCCGCCGTCCCCGCCGCTCCCGGCGGCTCCGCCGCCGATCGCGGCCGTGGCCCCGGTGGCAGTGCTGGTGAGGCTGCTCTCGCCCCGCGTGGTGACGACGCCCGCCGCGCCGCCGCTGCCGCCGCTGCCACCGTCCCCGGCCGCTCCGCCGTCGCCCCCGTCGGCGCCGGTTCCGGGTGCGCCCGTGCCGCCGGCGCCGCCGCTGCCACCCGTGCCGCCGCTGCCACCCGTGCCCCCGCCGATCCCGGGTGCGCCCGTGCCGCCCGTGCTGGTGACCCGGCTGGTGCCGGCCGTGGTGATCTCGCCGGCGCTGCCGCCGCTGCCGCCCAGGCCGCCGGTCCCGCCGTTGCCCCCGGTGCTCCCGCCGACTCCGGGCATTCCGGCGGCTCCCGTGCCGCCGGTCCCGCCGTCGCCCCCGCGTCCGCCGCCGACGCCGACGCCGTTCACCCCGGTGACGTCGACGGTGCTGCTGCCTGCGATCGTCACGTCGGCACCGGCGCCGCCGTCGCCCGCTCGGCCGCCGACGAACGCGCCGGCGCCGCCGTTCCCGCCCCGGCCGCCGCCGAGCCCGGCCGCCCCGTCGCCGCCGGTCGCGGTGACCCGGCTGGCCCCTCGGATCGTGATGCTGCCACCCGCGCCGCCGGCGCCGCCCGCGCCACCGACGCTGACCTCCGACGCTCCTGCGCCCCCGGCGCCGCCGCCGATCCCCGCGCCACCGGATCCGCCGGTGGCGGTGACGATGCCGGTGCCGTCGACGGTGATCGCGCCGCTCGCGCCGCCGGGGTCGCCGTCGGCGCCCGCGCCGCCGCCGATCCCCGCGGCGCCGCTGCCTCCGGTGACCGTGAGCGTGCCACCGCCGGTGATCGTGAGCTCGGCCCCGGCCGGGACGCCGATCGCCGCCCGACCCGAGCCCGGGTCGAGGATCGTGAGGTCGTAGCCGTTGAGGTCCAGGGTCACCGGCGTCGAGACGGGGACGTCGAGGCTCTCGCCCGACGCGGCCGTGACGCCGCCGCCGAGGACCACCGTCCCGCCGGCCGAGATCGAGGTCTGCAGCTCCGACATCGCGGCGGCCGCGTGCGCGGGCGACAGCCCGACGAGGGCTCCCCCGAGGACGAGGCCGGTGGCGGCGAGGAGCGTGACGGTACGACGCAGGGGAGCCATGCCACCCGATTCTGATCGAGGATGGACGATCTGTGGCCGTTACTCCGGATTTGCCTGCGACGCGTTCTTCGCCAGCAGCGCCATCAGGTCGGTGACCGACCGCACCAGCGCGTCGCTGTCGTAGGGCTCCAGCCGGACCGCGTTCACGCTCTGCACCAGGCCGTCGGCCTGCACGAAGCCGGTGACCAGGACGCCGTCCTTGCGTTCCTTCACGGCCAGGCGGGCGGCCTCGGCACCGGGGACGTCGACGGACTCGAGCTGCTTGCCGACGGTGCCCATCGCGGCGAGCGCGGCGTCGAGGCCGCCGTCGAAGAAGAGATAGCTGACGTCGTACGCCGGACCGCCCTTCGTCGCCGGCACGAACGTGCACCGCGGGGAGGCCCGGGTCCCGGTGCGTTCCTTCACGGGCTCGCCCGCGATCTCGCCCACCTGCCGGGCGGTGAGGTCGTCGCACGGGCTCCAGGCCACGCCGGCCACGCCGGTCGGGGCCGGAGCCGGCTCCGCCTCCGGCGACCCCGAGCAGCCGGTCAGGGCGGCGGCCGTCGCGACCGCCAGGGCGACGGCCCTCACGACGCCGGGGTCCAGTCCGGGACGGGGGAGGCCGAGCCCGGCAGCCACAGCGTCAGCCGGGCGCCGCCGGCCGGCGACACGCCCGCCTCGACGGTGCCGGAGTGGCGCTCGGCGACCTGCCGGACGATCGAGAGGCCGAGCCCCGAGCCGGGCATCGCCCGGGACTCGGGCGAGCGGTAGAAGCGGTCGAAGACGTGCGGCCGGTCGTCGGCGGCGATGCCCGGGCCCTGGTCGTCGACGACCAGGACGCCGTCCCCGAGGCGGACCGTGACGGTGCCGCCGGCGGGGCTCCACTTGGCGGCGTTGTCGAGCAGGTTGGCGACCGCGCGCTCGATGCCGGCCTGCTCGCCGATGAGGTACCAGGGGGCCAGGTCGGCCTCGAAGGTCACCCCCGGCGCCCGGCGGCGCACCCGCGAGAGGGTCCGGTCGACCAGGTCGGCGAGGTCGATCTCCTCGACCACGTGCGTGAGCGGCTCGTCGCGCGAGAGCTCCATCAGGTCGCCGATCAGCGTCGTCATCTCCTCGATCTGGGCGCGTACGTCGGCCAGCAGCTCCTCCCTCGCGCCCGGAGGGAGCCCGCCGGCGCTGTCGGCCTGGCTGAGCAGGTCCAGGTTGGTGCGCAGCGAGGTGAGCGGGGTGCGCAGCTCGTGGCCGGCGTCCGCGACCAGCTGGCGCTGGCGGTCGCGGCCGGCGGCCAGCGCGGCGAGCATCTGGTTGAACGCGGTCGCCAGCCGCGCGACCTCGTCGGCGCCCTCGACCGGGAGCGGGCGCAGGTCCTCGGTGCGGGCGATCTCCTCGACCGAGGCGGTCAGCTGCCGGACCGGGCGCAGGCCGTTGCGGGCCACCGCCCAGCCGGCCATGCCGGACGCGATCACGCCCGCGAGGCCGAAGAGGAGCATCACGATGCCGAGCTTCGCGAGCAGGTCCTCCTGGGAGTCCAGGGACTGGGCGATCACCATCGTGTAGCCGTCGTCGCGCCGGACCGCCGCGATCCGCCACCTGGTCCCGTCGCCGGTCACGGTGCGCATCGAGGAGTCGCGCTCGCCGCGGGAGACCGCGATCTCCGGGCCGCCGATCAGCGTGTCGGCCCGGTCGGACTTGCGGGCCAGGATGACGCCGTTGCCGGTGCCGTCGAGGCAGGCGACCCACACGTTGGCCGCCCCGAAGTAGTCGGAGGGGAAGGTCGCGCTGCTCCGGCACAGCGAGTCGGTGGGGGTGCTCTGGGCCCGCTTGAGCAGGGAGTCGTCGAGCGTCGCCTGCAGTTGCATGCGGACCGTGAAGTACGCGCCGAGCGCGACCAGGGCGACCGTGGCGCCGGCCGCGATCGCGGTGAGGACGGTGACCCGGGAGGCGAGGGAGCGGCGGTAGTGCCAGCGCCCGTCCGGCCCGAGGTTCGGCAGTACGGTCACGATTCCTTCAGCACGTAGCCCACGCCGCGGACGGTGTGGATCAGGCGGGTCTCGCCCTCCGCCTCGGTCTTGCGGCGCAGGTAGCCGACGTACACCTCGAGCGAGTTGGCGGTCGTGGGGAAGTCGTAGCCCCAGACCTCCTCGAGGATGAACGAGCGCTCCAGCACCCGGCGCGGCCGGCGCAGGAACAGCTCGAGCAGCGCGAACTCGGTGCGGGTCAGCTCCATCGGCCGGTCGCCGCGCCGCACCTCGCGGGTCGCGATGTCCATCGAGAGGTCGGAGAACGAGATCACCTCGTCCTCGGCGTCCTCGCGCGGGGCGACCCGGCGCAGCAGCGCGCGGAGCCGGGCGAGCAGCTCCTGCAGGGCGAACGGCTTGGTGAGGTAGTCGTCGGCGCCCGCGTCGAGGCCCTCGACCCGGTCGCCGACGGCGTCGCGGGCGGTGAGCACCAGGATCGGCAGGTCGTTGCCGGCGGTGCGCAGCGCGCGGGTCGCCTCGAGGCCGTCGAGGCGCGGCATCATCACGTCCATCACGACGACGTCGGGGGCGGTGGCGGCGATGGCGGCGAGCGCCTCGGCGCCGTCGCCGGCGAGGGCGACCTGGTAGCCGTTGAACTCCAGCGACCGCCTCAGCGACTCCCGGACGGCCCTGTCGTCGTCGACGACGAGCACACGAGGCTGGGGTCCGGTCGCGGTGGTCACGCGCCTACTGTGCCAGCCGAGGCTGAGCCGGCACTGAGAGCCCGCCGGTCACACGTAGCGCGCCGCGAGCTCGGCCGCGCGGCCGGCGTACCCGCCCCCGAACATGCAGGCGTGCACGAGCAGCGGGAAGATCTGGTGCAGCGCGACCCGGTCCTCCCAGCCGTCGGCGAGCGGCGCGGCCTCGTGGTAGGCGTCGAGCACCCGCGGCAGGTGCGGCAGCCCGAAGAGCGCGAGCATCGCGAGGTCCAGCTCGCGGTGGCCGCCGTACGCCGCCGGGTCGATCAGCCAGGCGTGGCCGTCGAGACCCCAGAGCACGTTGCCGTTCCAGAGGTCGCCGTGCAGGCGGGCCGGCGGCTCGGCGGGCACCAGCTCGCCGAGCCGGGGCAGGACGGCCTCGACGGCCGCGGCCTGGTCGTCGGTCGCGGCGCCGCGGTCGCGGGCGAGGCTGACGTAGGGGAGGACCCGGCGGGCGGCGTAGAACTCCGCCCAGGTGTCGGCGGCCCGGTTCGGCAGCGGCAGCCGGCCGATGTAGCCGTCGTGGTCGAGGCCGAACGCCGCCGCTCCGGCCGCGTGCGTCGCGGCCAGCTCGCGCCCGAGCGCGGCGGCCGCGTCGACCGAGCTCTTGCCGGGCTCGACCCAGCGGACGATCACGCACTCGTGGTCGGCCCCGAGCACCTCGGGCACGCGGGCGCCGCCGTCCGGCGTCGCCTCGTCGAGCCAGCGCAGCCCGCCGGCCTCGGCGGCGAAGAAGCCGTCGGGCGCGTGGGGGAGCGTCTTCATCAGCGCGGTGGTCCCGTCGCTGAGGCGCAGCCGGGTCGCGGTCGCGACGTCGCCGCCCGCGACCGGCGCCGTGGCCACCACCGCCGAGCCGAGGAGCTCCTCGGCGCGACGGGCGACCAGCGGCTGCCGGGTCACCGGACCCGCGCCTCCAGGGCTGTCGCCAGCGCTGCGGCCGTTCTCTCGACCATCGCGAGGACCTCCTCGAAACCGGAGTCCCCACCGTAGTACGGGTCCGGTACGTCGGCCCCGGGCTCGACCGGGTCGAAGTCGCGGAACAGCCGGATCCGCTCGCTCGGCCCGCCGAGGTCGGCGAGGTTCTGCCGGTCCATCGCGAGCACCAGGTCCGCCGCGTCGGCGTCGCCGTCGGCCCACTGCCGGGCGCGGTGCCGCGAGGCGTCGTACCCCGCCGCGGTCAGCGTCGCCGCGGCCCGGCGGTCCATCGGGCCGCCGACGTGCCAGCCGCCGGTGCCGGAGCTGCTCACCTCGACTCGGTCGGCCAGGCCGGCGTCGGCCAGTCGCTCCTCGAGGACGACGTGCGCCATCGGGGAGCGGCAGATGTTGCCGAGGCAGACGAGGACGACCCGGTAGCGTCCGGGCCGCCTCGGCCCCGTTCCCGACACGTACTCAGGCGTCCTCGGCGTCACCGAAGAGCAGGCCGACGATCCAGGTCACGATCGTGATCACGATCGAGCCGCCCACGGCGGTCCAGAACCCGTGGACGTAGAAGTCGGAGTCGAACAGCCCGGCCAGCCACTCGGTGAACAGCAGCATCAGCGCGTTGATCACCAGCAGCATCAGCCCGAGGGTGACGACGATGAACGGGATCGAGAGGAGCTTGACGACCGGGCTCACGAACGAGTTCACGATGCCCAGCAGCAGGGCCACGAAGACCAGCGCCCAGAAGTTGTCGGCGATCTCGTCCCACCCGGACGGGCCGGGGAAGCCGATGCCGTCGAAGATCCACACCGCCGCGGCGAGGGCGACGAGGTTGGTGGCCAGCCACCCGGCGAACTTGAGGAGACCCATGGTCCGAGGTTAGTCGCCGTCAGTCCTCGTCGCCGAGGCCCAGCGCGTCGAGGATCGAGGTCGCGGCGAGGTGTCGCTCGAGGAGCGGGGCGTCGAGGTCGTGGTGCCGTAGGCGTGTCGTGGGGGTTCTGGCTGCTGGCAGCCGAAACCGCGCACCCCGCCCGCTACCGTCGGAGGCGTGTTCCCGGTCGGCGGCGTGGAGGTGATGCTCGCGCTCGTCGCCGTGTCCGGGCTGGTCTGCCTGCTGCTCGCCCTCGCGCTCCGGCCGGGCCTGGGGTGGGTGACGGCGCTGGCGATCGCCGGGCTCGTCTGGTCGCTGGCGGTGATCGCCACCATCACGCTGATCCCCGCGAACGGCGCGCCCGGCATCGTCTCGGCCGAGGGGCGGCTCACCACCTGCTCCTGGGACATCGGCGGCCCCGCGCCCGACGGCTTCTGGATCTTCGCCGGCGGCCAGCGGATGCTCAACACGGTCGTGTTCGCGCCCGCCGGCGCGCTGCTGGTGCTGGCGCTCGCCCGGTGGCCGCGGGTCGCGTGGGCGGGAGTCCCCGTGGGGCTGGCGCTGCTGGCGGCGTACTCGATCGCGATCGAGGCGACCCAGCTCGCGCTCGCCCGGATCGACCGCGCGTGCGACGTCACCGACGTCGTCGACAACGTGACCGGTGCCGCGATCGGGGTCGGCATGGGGCTGGTGCTCGCCGTCCTCCTGCGGCCGTGGCGCACGTCCTAGGGTGCGAGACATGACCACGCCCCAGCCCCGGCCCAACGTCGCGGAGATCCCGCCGTACGTCGCCGGGAGGCCGCCGACGGTGCGCCCCGGGATGACCTCCTACAAGCTGTCGTCGAACGAGAACCCCTACCCGCCGCTGCCCGGCGTCGTCGAGGCCGTGCAGGCCGGCGTCGGCGCGATGAACCGCTACCCCGACATGGGCGCGTCCGCGCTCTATCAGGCGCTGTCGCGGCGGCTCGGCGTGCCGGCCGAGCACCTCTCGGTCGCCACCGGCTCGGTCGGCCTGATCTACCAGCTGGTGCAGGCGTTCTGCGACCCCGGCGACGAGGTCGTGTTCGCGTGGCGCTCCTTCGAGGCGTACCCGATCGCGGTGGCCGCCGCGGCCGCGGCGGCGGTCCGGGTGCCGGTCACGGCTGCCGGCCGCCACGACCTCGACGCGATGGCCGCGGCGATCACCGACCGCACCAGGGTGGTGCTGGTCTGCACGCCCAACAACCCCACCGGGCCGGCGGTGAGCCAGGCCGAGCTGGACGCATTCCTCGCACGGGTGCCCTCGCGGGTGCTGGTCGTGGTCGACGAGGCGTACGTCGAGTTCGTGCGCATGTCCGACCCGGTCGACGGGATCGCGACGTACTGCCGCCACGACAACGTCGTGCTCACCCGGACCTTCTCCAAGGCCTACGGGCTGGCCGGCTTCCGGGTCGGGTACGCCGTCGCGCCGGCCCCGATCGCCGCGGCCCTGCGCGCGGTGTCGCTGCCGTTCGGCGTCTCGACCGTCGCCCAGGCCGCCGCGATCGCGTCGCTGGAGCGGGAGGCCGAGCTGCTCGTGCGCGTGGACGCGCTGGTCGCCGAGCGGTCCCGCGTCGTGGACGGCCTGCGCGAGGCCGGCTGGGACGTGCCGGAGGCGCAGGGCAACTTCGTGTGGCTCGCCCTCGACGAGCGGACCGCCGACTTCGCGGCCGCGGCCGACGAGGCCGGCATCGTGGTGCGCCCGTTCGCCGGCGAGGGCGCCCGGGTGTCGATCGGCGAGACCGAGGCCAACGACCGGCTGCTCGCGGTGGCCGCGGCGTTCAGGCGCTAGCCCACGCGATCGGGAGCACCAAGACCGCGAACCGCGCGGTCCGGCCGAGGAGCACGAGCGTGCCGAACAGCCAGCGGCACTGACCGGTCGCGCCCGACGCCAGGCTGACGACCGCGAGCGGCGGCAGCCCGACCGCCGCCGACGCCAGCACGACCGGTGGGCCGGCGGCGCGGCCGGCCCACCGGCTCGCGGTGAGCTTGGCGGCCCAGCGGCTCGCGCCCCGGCGTGCCGACTCGAAGAGCACCAGCTTGCCGGCGGTCTGCCCGGCCGCGAGCGCGAGCACGAGGAGCGCGGCCGGCCAGGCGTGCGACCGGGTGGCCGCGAGGACGGCGTACGCCTCGGCGTTGACCACGGGCAGCAGCGCCGACCCGACGCCGGCGCCGAGGGCGGCGAGGGCGGCGAGGATCCCGGTCACCGCAGCATCCCCAGCACCCGGGCCGCCGACCACACCTTGACCGCGCCGACCGCGAGCACGACGACCAGGCCGGCGGCGTACCACCCGAGCGCGATCGCGACGACCACGCCCGCGGTGTTGGCGGCCTTGGCGAGCGGCGACCAGTTCAGCCGCCAGACGGTGTGGTCGACGAGGTGGAAGTCGTTGGGGCCGAGGATCGGCCAGCACAGGAACGCCAGCGAGAGCATCGTGTCCAGCACCGCGAAGGACAGCAGGAACGCCACCGCCAGCACCCACGCGCCCGGCAGGTGCGCGAGCAGCCCGGCGCACAGCAGCGCGGTGCACGCCCGGTCGCTGACGATGTCGAGCACCGCGCCGAGCCGGGTCTCCTGGTCCAGGCGCCGGGCCAGCCAGCCGTCGAGGATGTCGCCGATCCAGTACGCCGCGTAGGCGATCGCGCTGATCCGCAGGTCCTGGCTCGCGAGGGCGTAGCCGCCGACGACGACCGCGACCGTCGTGCGCAGCAGCGTGACCAGGTTCGGCCAGGTGTCGAGCGAGCCGAGCGGGAGCGTGACCGCGGGCCGGTGCCGGATCGCTGTGGTCGTCATGGCAGCACGGTCCCGCCGCGCGGCGCCGCGCGGAACCGCCCGCGGTGCCGCGCCGGCCGGTACCCGGGTGCCGACTTCGCCCGGCGTCCGGGACAACGGGGCCGCGGTCGCCGAGACTGGCCGGGTGCGAGGTGCGATCAGGAGGCTGCGGAGCCGGATGCGACGGTCGGTGAGCGCGCCCGGTCGGGTCCGCCGGGTGCTGTTCTGGGCGTCGGTCGCGGCCGCCGTGCTCTCGTTCCTGGTCTCGGTCGCGTTCGAGCCGGAGACGGCGTCGCCGGCGCTGTCCGTCCTCGTGCCGGTCGTCGTGATCCTGAGCTGGCGGTTCCGGGCCTGGCGCTACCTGGTGCTGGGCGTCACCGCCGGGGTGCTCGCGATCTACGTGCCCGAGGCCGTCTTCCTGTGGCCCGCCGTGACCGGTCTGGTCTACATCTCGGTGTCCGACGACCCGGCCGAGTTCCCATGGCTCGCCTGGGTCGCCGGCGCGATCGGTTCGGTGACCTCCCTCTTCTTCTACGACTACGGGGCCAGCCCGGCACCGTTCCTGGCCGTCGCGCTCGGCGGCGCGCTCGGCGTGCTGGTGCGCGCCTTCGACCGCAGCGACCGGCTGGCCGGGGAGACCCGGCGGCTGCGCGGCCAGGCCGTCTGGCTGGAGCAGCGCACCAGCCTGGCCCGCGAGCTGCACGACGTGGTCGGCCACCACGTGACCGCGATGGTGGTGCAGGCCGAGGCCGGTCTGGTCGGCGAGCCGGAGCGGGCGCTGCGCGAGATCGGCGGCCTCGGCCGGCTCGCCCTCGGCGAGCTCGACGCCCTGGTCGTGCACCTGCGCGACCCGGAGGCCCCGCTGCGCGTGACCGCGTCGCCCCGGCTCTCCGACATCGACGAGCTGCTGGCCGCGCCGCTGCGCCACCAGGGCGTCGCCGTCGCCGTGGACGTCGACCCCGAGGTCGAGCTGGACGAGGCGACCACGCTGTCGGCGTACCGGATCGTCCAGGAGGCGCTCACCAACGTGGCCCGGCACGCACAGGCCGGCGCCGTCTGGGTCGAGGTCGCGCTCGCGGGCAGCAACGTGCGGCTCCGGGTCAGCGACGACGGCGTCGGCCCGCCGCAGGAGGTCACCCGCGGCTCCGGCCTGGTCGGTATCGAGGAGCGGGTGACCGCGCTGGCCGGCATCTGGAGCATCAGCCGGCGGCCCGGAGGCGGCACCATCGTGGACGTCTACCTGCCGGTGCGCCGATGACGGTCCGGGTCGCGGTGGTCGACGACCAGCAGCTGGTGCGCGAGGGCTTCGCGATGATCCTCGGCGCCCAGGCCGACATCGAGGTCGCGGTGCAGGCCGAGGACGGCCGGCGGTTCCTCGACGCCGTGCGGGCCGACCCGCGGATCGACGTCGCCCTCGTCGACATCCGGATGCCGGTGCTCGACGGGCTCGCGGCCACCCGCGCGCTGGCCGCGGTGCCGCACGCCCCGGCCGTGATCGTGGTGACGACCTTCGACGACGACGCCTACGTGCTCGACGCGATCGCCGCCGGCGCCCGGGGCTTCGTGCTCAAGCGGTGCAGCGGGCGCGAGCTCGTGGACGCGGTACGCCGGGTGGCCGGTGGCGACTCGATCCTCTCCCCCGAGGTGACCGGTGCCGTGCTCGCCCGGGTGCGGGCCAGCGGCTCGTCCGGCACGGCCGACCTGGCGCCGTACGCACTCACCTCACGGGAGTCCGACGTGCTGGCGCTGGTCGGCGCGGGACTGAACAACACCGAGATCGCCGACCGGCTGCACCTCTCGCTCAGCACGGTCAAGACCCATGTCAGCAACGTCCTCGACAAGACCGGGAGCAGGGACCGGGTCGGCGCCGCCCTGCTCGCGATCCGCGCCGGCCTCACCCCCTGACGACGCCGGCCCTTGTACCGTCGCCGCGTGCTCTCCGCGATCCCGAACCTCGTTGCCACCGCCGTGCTCGCCGCCGGCAGCCTCGGCGCGGTCGCCCAGGAGGTGCCGCGGGTGCCGCGCGAGGCGACGCCCGCCCAGGTGCTGCGCGGGCTGTCGCTGGAGCAGCGCGTGGGCCAGCTGTTCATGGTCGGTACGCCGGCCGACCGGGTCGACCGGCGCACCCGCTCCCAGATCGGGCGCTACCACGTCGGCAACGTGATGCTGACCGGGCGCAGCTACGACGGCGTGCGGGACCCGCGGCGGGTGTCGCGGGCGATGCGCGGCGAGGTCTCGGCGGCGTCGACCGGCAACGTGCGGCTGTTCGTCGCGACCGACCAGGAGGGCGGCCAGGTGCGGGTGCTCCAGGGGCCCGGCCTCTCCGACATCCCGTCCGCGCTCGTGCAGGGCCGGTGGTCGCTGTCCCGGCTGCGCGACGGCGCCGAGACCTGGGGCGAGCAGCTGCGCAGCGCCGGCGTGAACATGAACCTCGCGCCCGTCCTCGACACGGTGCCGAGCAGGAGGGCGGCGCGGCACAACCCGCCGATCGGCAGGTACGACCGGCAGTTCGGCTACACGACCCGGGTCGTCGCGCGGCACGGGCTCGCGTTCCTGCGCGGGATGCTCGACGCCGGCGTGACGCCCACCGCGAAGCACTTCCCCGGGCTCGGCCGGGTGCACGCCAACACCGACGTCGCCTCGAACGTGACCGACCGGGTGACCACCCGGCGCGACCCCTACCTGCGGCCGTTCCGGGCGGCGGTCGAGGACGGCGTGCCGGTCGTCATGATGTCGACGGCCTACTACCGGCGGATCGACCCGAGGCGGCCGGCGGCGTTCTCGCCGGTCGTGGTCGGGAGGATGCTGCGCGGCGACCTCGGCTTCCGGGGCGTGGTGATCAGCGACGACCTGGCGCGGGCCGAGCAGGTCGCGTCGGTCCCGCCGGCCGGCCGCGCGGTGCGGTTCATCCGGGCCGGCGGCGACCTGGTGCTGATCGTCGACCCGGCTCCGCTGCCGGAGATGTACGGCGCCGTACTGGCCAGGGCGCAGCGCAGCAAGGCGTTCCAGGCGTTGGTGAACGCCTCCGCCCTGCGCATCCTGCGGGCCAAGGATCGTCAGGGCCTGCTGCCCCGGTGAGGGACGCGCCGCGGCTGCGCATCGGCACTTTCGAGATCTGAGTAAGGCTCAGGTGGCTTGCTCATTCGTCTTACGCTACCGTTGACCTCATCGGATGAGAGGCAGCAGTCATGGTCGAGGAAGCCGCCGGCGGAGTCGTCGTCCTCCAGGGCAAGGAGGCCGTGGCGGCGCTGGAGCACGTCCCCGCTCGCGCGCGGGGTCGTGCCCGAAGCGGCCGGGCGGACTTCGTGTTCGCGAGGGGCGGCGAGGGCATCGCGATCGTCGAGCTGAGGTCCGACGGCGTGGGCGCCGCCCTCGTCGATCTCGCCCAGCGACTGAACGAGCACAGCGATCTGCGGCGGGAGTCGGTGAGCAGGATCGTCGCGGATCTGATGCCGGACGAGCGCACCCTGACGCGCGGCGTCCTGCGGCAGGTGGAGCGCAACACCGAGATCCTCGCGGGGCTGGGTCGCGAGTTCGGCATGCTCACGAGCGCCGGGGTCGCCGAGGTGGCCGGGTCCACCTCGACCAACACCTCGGCGACCGCCAGTCGCTGGCTCCGCGACGGGTCGGTCTTCGCCGTGACTGTCGACAGCGGGCGGCTCTTCCCCGCGTTCCAGTTCGACCTCGAGAGAGGGCGGCCTCGTCCGGTGGTCCGCGACGTCCTGGCGCAGCTGTCTCCGGACAACTCGGCGTGGGGCATCGCGCTCTGGTTCGCCAGCGTGAACTCGCGGCTCGGGGGTCGGCGTCCGGTCGACCTCCTGGTGGAGGATCCCGGACGTGTCGTCGCGGCCGCCGCGGCCGAGCGCGCCGACCTGGGCGCCTGAGTACGTGCACTGACGTCCGTGCGAAGGCACCCACTGCCCGAGTCGGCATCGGTACCGGTGCCCGGCGAGACGCCCGACTTCCGTCCGTACGTCTGGAGAGCCGGGAAGCGGATCCACCGAGTCGGTCCCGACCCGCGCGCCGAGAACGAGCCCTACGTCTCACCGTCGCCCGCGCGGTTCTCTCCGTTCCCGGGTGGGAGGAAGGGACGCGGACGACCGGTCCCGACCCTGTACGGCGCCGAGACCGCCCTGGGGGCGATCAGCGAGACCGTCTTCCACGACGTCCCGATCCGCGGCGAGCCCCGCTCGGTGCAGTACTCCAAGCTCAAGGGGAGATACCTCGCAGAGCTGACTCCGACGCGCGACCTCCACCTGGCCGACCTCACGTCCGGTGGCCTCCGGAGACTCGAGGTCGGGCGCGTCGAGCTGATCGAGTCCGGGCCGGACCGGTATCTCGACACCGTCGGATGGGCGGTCGCGGCGTACCGTCACCCGAGGTCCTTCGACGGCATGGTCTGGATGTCTCGCCAGGAGGACACCTCCCGCGCGGTCGTGCTCTTCGGAGGACGAGTGACGTCGCGCGAGCTCGAGTTCGAGGGTGCGATGGCGAGGTCCTACCTGACGGCTCCGGCAGCCTTCGAGTGGATCCTCGACGTCGCCGACTCGATCGGCGTCGCGGTCGCCGGTGCGCCGTTCATGCCGTGAGCCGGCACTCTGGGGCACGCCTCTAGGGTGGCTTCATGAGCGACTCCGGTGAGTTCAAGCGAGACTCGACCTACATCCCCGACCGGATCACCCGGGACGCCCGCAGGCCGGAGCACGGCCCCGTCGACGGCGAGCTGTGGCCGGTGGAGCCGGACCGCTACCGGCTGGTGGCCGCGCGCGCCTGCCCGTGGGCGAACCGGGCGATCATCGTGCGCGGCCTGCTCGGCCTCGAGGACGTGATCTCGATGGGGCTGTGCGGGCCGACCCACGACGAGCGCAGCTGGACCTTCGACCTCGACCCGGACGGGCGCGATCCGGTGCTCGGCTACGAGCGGCTCCAGGATGCCTACCTCGCCCGGTTCCCCGACTACGAACGCGGCATCACGGTGCCGGCGGTCGTCGACGTCCCGTCCGGCGGCGTGGTGACGAACGACTACCCGTGGATCACCCACGACCTCTTCTTCGAGTGGCGCGACCACCACCGCCCCGACGCCCCGGACCTGTGGCCCGACGACCTCCGCGAGGAGATGGAGGAGGTCATGCAGCGGGTCTACACCGAGGTCAACAACGGCGTCTACCGCGCGGGGTTCGCCACCGGCCAGGAGGCCTACGAGGCGGCGTACGACCGGCTGTTCGCCGCGCTCGACTGGCTGGAGGAGCGGCTCACCGACCGGCGCTACCTGATGGGCGAGGCGATCACCGAGGCCGACGTCCGGCTGTTCACGACGCTGGCCCGCTTCGACGCGGTCTACCACGGCCACTTCAAGTGCAACCGCAACAAGCTGAGCGAGATGCCGGCGCTGTGGGGCTACGCGCGCGACCTGTTCCAGACCCCCGGCTTCGGCGACACCATCGACTTCTTCCAGATCAAGAGGCACTACTACGTCGTGCACACGGGCATCAACCCGACCCACGTGGTCCCCAAGGGCCCCGACACCCGCGGCTGGCTGACCAGGCACGGGCGGGAGAGGCTGTAGGTCGGCACGACCCGGGCCGACCCGGATTGGCGAGGGCTACGACGACGCGAGTAGGTTTTGCCGTGCACGATTGTGCTCCGGGTCACAGGGCGCACCACCCCCGCGCCCCGCGTCCGGAGCGACCGAACTCGGCACGCGGAGACCCCGTACCGCCGGCGATCTCGAAGGAGCGCACGTGACCCAGCAGCCATCGGGTGAGACACCCCCCCCTACTCCGGGATCCAGTACGGCGGGGTTCGGCCCCGACCTCGTCGAGGTCTTCGGGCCCGCGCAGCAAGACGGCGGCCCCGAGCTGGTCCAGCTGCTGACGCCCGAGGGCGAGCGGATCGAGCACCCCGAGTTCTCCTTCGACCTCGGCGACGACGCGATCCTCGGCTTCTACCGGGACATGGTGCTGACCCGCCGGATCGACGTCGAGGCCACCGCGCTCCAGCGCCACGGCGAGCTCGGCATCTGGGCCCAGCTGCTCGGCCAGGAGGCCGCGCAGATCGGCGCCGGCCGCGCGCTGCGCCCGCAGGACTTCGTCTTCCCGACGTACCGCGAGCACGGCGTCGCCTGGTGCCGCGGGGTCGACCCGCTCGACCTGCTCGGGCTCTTCCGCGGCGTCGACCACGGCTCCTGGGACCCGACGGACAACAACTTCGGGCTCTACACGATCGTGATCGGCGCGCAGACGCTGCACGCGACCGGCTATGCGATGGGCATGCAGCGCGACGGCGTCGTCGGCACCGGCGACCCCGATCGCGACGCCGCGGTGATCGCGCACTTCGGCGACGGCGCGTCCTCGCAGGGCGACGTCAACGAGTCCTTCATCTTCGCCGCGTCCTACAACGCCCCGGTCGTGTTCTTCTGCCAGAACAACCAGTGGGCGATCTCCGAGCCGATCGAGCGACAGAGCCGGATCCCGCTCTACCAGAGGGCTCTCGGCTTCGGCTTCCCGGGCGTCCGCGTCGACGGCAACGATGTGCTCGCGACCTACGCCGTCACGCAGGCCGCCCTCCAGCGGGCCCGCGACGGGCAGGGGCCGACGTTCGTCGAGGCGTACACCTACCGGATGGGCGCGCACACCACGACCGACGACCCGACCCGCTACCGGCTCTCCGACGACCTCGAGCGCTGGAAGCTCAAGGATCCGATCGCCCGCGTCGAGGCCTACCTGCGCCGCAACGGGATCGCCGACGACGAGTTCTTCTCACGTGTGCAGCACGAGGCCGACGAGCTCGGCCACCGGCTCCGCGAGGGCTGCAAGGCGCTGCCCGACCCGCAGCCGTCGAGCATCTTCGACCATGTCTACAGCGAGATCACCGAGGAGCTGGAGGCCCAGCGCGACGGCTTCGCGGCGTACCTCGCAAGCTTCGAGGGGGCGCGCTGACATGGCCGAGACGCAGAAGGTCACGCTCGCCAAGGGCCTCAACATGGGCCTGCGCAAGGCGATGGAGGACGACCCCAGGGTCCTGGTCATGGGCGAGGACGTCGGCAAGCTCGGCGGCGTCTTCCGGATCACCGACGGCCTGCAGAAGGACTTCGGCGAGGACCGGGTCATCGACTCGCCGCTGGCCGAGTCCGGCATCGTCGGTACGGCGGTCGGCCTGGCGCTGCGCGGCTACCGCCCCGTCGTCGAGATCCAGTTCGACGGCTTCGTCTACCCGGCGTACGACCAGATCGTCTGCCAGGTCGCGAAGATCCAGTTCCGCAGCCAGGGTCGGCTGAGGATGCCGATGGTCATCCGGATCCCGTTCGGCGGCGGCATCGGCGCGGTCGAGCACCACAGCGAGAGCCCGGAGGCGCAGTTCGCGCACACGCCGGGCCTCAAGGTGGTCGCGTGCTCGAACCCGGTCGACGGCTACTGGATGATCCAGCAGGCGATCGCGTGCGACGACCCGGTGATCTTCCTGGAGCCGAAGCGGCAGTACCACGCCGACAAGGCCGACCTCGACGACTCCGCGACGTCCGCGCCGCTGTTCGCCTCGCGCGTGGTCCGCGCCGGCACCGACGCGACGGTGCTCGCCTACGGCCCGACGGTGAAGACCGCGATGTCCGCGGCCGAGGCCGCCGCGACCGAGGGCAGGTCGCTCGAGGTGATCGACCTGCGCACGCTCTCGCCGCTGGACATGAAGCCCGTCTACGAGTCGGTGCGGCGCACCGGCCGCGCGATCGTCGCCCACGAGGCACATGTCAACCTCGGCATGGGCGCCGAGCTCGCCGCCCGCATCACCGAGGAGTGCTTCTACTCCCTCGAGGCCCCGGTGCTGCGCGTGGGCGCGTTCGACACCCCCTACCCGGCCTCGCGGATCGAGGAGGACTACCTCCCCGATCTCGACCGGGTGCTGGACGCCGTCGACCGCTCGTTGGAGTTCTGACCCATGCCTGAGTACAAGCTGCCCGACGTCGGCGAGGGCCTGACCGAGGCGGAGATCGTCGCCTGGCACGTCCAGGTCGGCGACGTCGTCGAGATCAACCAGGTCGTCGTCGAGATCGAGACCGCGAAGTCGATCGTCGAACTGCCCTCGCCGTACGCCGGCGAGGTCACCGCGATCCTGGCCGAGGTCGGCGTGACGGTCCCCGTCGGTACGCCGATCGTCGCGATCGGCGAGCCCGCCGCGGGTGCGCCGTCCGCCCCTGACGCTGCTGTCGAGATCGACCTGTCCAACCCGGCCGCCTCCGGCGGCGGCGAGGGCGAGTCGCTGGTCGGCCGCAACAAGGCCGACCGCGGCCCGGTCCGCCGCGCCCGCAAGGTCGCGTCCGGCGCGGCCGCGGCGCACATGCAGGCGCAGGCGGCCTTCGAGGTCGGCGCGGCGCCGATGGTCGAGGCCGACGAGACGCCGGTCCCGTCGACCCCGGCCGCGCCGGCGGCGTCGGGCGGGTCCGTGCACGTCCTGGCCAAGCCGCCGGTGCGCAAGCTGGCCAGGGACCTCGGCGTCGACCTTGCCACGCTCACACCGACCGGCCCGCACGGCACGGTCTGCCGCGACGACGTGCACGCGGCGGCGAGTGGTCTCGCCTCCGGGGTCTCGACGAGCTCGACCACCGGCGGTGGGGGACGCGAGTGGCGCGAGCCGATCAGGGGCGTGCGCAAGATGATGGGCCAGGCGATGGTCCGGTCGGCGTTCACGGTGCCGCACGTGACCGAGTGGGTCTCCGTCGACGTCACCCGCACGATGGAGTTCGTCGACCGGCTGCGCACGCGGCGCGAGTTCCGCGACGTGCGCGTCTCGCCGCTGCTCGTGCTCGCCCGCGCGGCGATGCTGGCCATGCGGCGTACGCCGGAGATCAACTCGTGGTGGGACGAGGCGGCCGGCGAGGTCGTCTTCAAGCGCTACGTGAACCTCGGCATCGCCGCGGCCACCCCGCGCGGCCTGGTCGTCCCGAACGTCAAGGACGCCGAGTCGATGTCGCTGCCCGAGCTCGCGGCCGCGCTCGGCGAGCTGGCCGACACCGCGCGGGCGGGCCGGACGCAGCCGGCCGAGATGAGCGGCGGCACGTTCACGATCACCAACGTCGGGCCGTTCGGCGTCGACGGCGGTACGCCGATCATCAACCCGGACGAGTCCGCGATCCTGTGCTTCGGCGCGGTGCGGAAGGCGCCCTGGGTGGTCTCCGACGACGGTGCCGACGAGATCGTCGTCCGCCAGGTCTGCACCCTGGCGCTGTCCTTCGACCACCGGCACATCGACGGAGAGTTGGGCTCGCGGTTCCTCTCCGACGTCGCCGGGATGATGCAGGACCCGGCGTCCGCGCTGCTGTTCTGACCGAGGACGTCATGCGGGCGGTGTGTCCCCTTGCACCGTCCGCATGACGTCCCGGGGGATGCGCGCTTCCGGGCCCGGCTTCCGGGGTAGGACTCGCCCGTGGACAGGGTCGGGCCGTACCGCATCGACCGCCGGCTCGGCAGCGGCGGCATGGGCGTCGTGTACGCCGCCCGCGACACCGCGCTCGACCGCCCGGTCGCGCTCAAGGTCATCTCGCCGCAGCTGGCCGACGACCCCGGCTTCCGCGAGCGGTTCACCCGCGAGGCGCGGATCCAGGCCCGGCTGGAGTCCGAGCACGTCGTGCCGGTCTACGCGTTCGGCGAGGACGACGGCCGGCTCTGGATCGCCTCGCAGCTCATCCCGGACGGCGACCTCGGCCGGCTGCTGAGGCAGTACGGCGCCCCGCCGCGTCCGGTCGCGGTCGACCTGATCGACCAGGTGGCCGCCGGGCTCGCCGACGCGCACGCGGCCGGGCTGGTGCACCGCGACATCAAGCCCGCGAACGTGCTGCTCCGCCGCGGCCCGCGGATCCGCGCCTACCTGGCGGACTTCGGCGTCGCCGGCCCGATCGGCGGCGTGCCCGACGATGCCGGGACGCCGGCGTACATGGCCCCCGAGCTGCACGAGGGCGGGACCGCGGGCGTCGCCACCGACGTCTACGCGCTCGGCTGCCTGCTCCGGGCGGCGCTGCCGGCGGGCGACCCGCTCGATGCGGTGGTCGCGACCGCGACGGCGGAGCGGCCCGAGGACCGGTACCCCTCGGCCGCGGCGTTCCGGGAGGCACTGGTCTCGTCGACACCTCGCCGGCGCCGCTGGTGGCGCGCGGCCGTGCCGGTCGCGGTCGTGCTCCTTGCGGCCGCCCTCGCCGCGGTGCTCTGGCCGGAGGACCAGCAGCCCTCGCCCGGGGTGGACGCCGAGCAGCGCGCGGCCTCGGAGCTGGCGGCGTCGCTCGAGGCGGCGATGACGCCGGTGCAGGCGGACTGCGCGGCGGCGTACCTCCTCGACGACCTGGGGTTCGACGCGCTGGTGTCGGCCGGGCTCTTCGCCGAGGACGGCGCGTTCCTGAACCCCGACCTCGCCGATCGGCCGCGGATCAGGCGGTCGCTGACCGCCGCCGCGGCCGCGTGTGCCTAGGGCTCGATCGGCCCGACCTCCCAGCCGGGCGGGGAGATCGGGTGCAGCATCGCGTCGGTGCCGCCGTCGACGAAGATCACCGCGCCGACGATGTTGGCGGCGCCGTCGGAGAGCAGGAACGCGATCGTGGCCGCGACCTCCTCGGGCCGCCCGAGGCGGCCGATGGCGTTGGGGTAGGCGTCGACCGCCGGGCCGAGCAGCGGGTCGGCGCGCATCTGCTCGACCATCGGGGTCTCGGTGGCGCCGGGGGCGACCGAGTTGAGCCGGATGCCGGCGCCGGCCCACTCCGGCTTCACGCCCTCGCGGCGCGCCCACCACGCGAGCGCGGCCTTGGTGGACGGGTAGACCATCACCGAGTCGACCCCCGCGGCCTCCTCGCGGGCGAGCGCCTCGTCGCCGCGGAGGCAGGCCCGCGCGACGGGGGCGTTCCAGCCGGGCATGCCGGTGATCGAGTTGGAGGCGAGGAGGACGACGCCCGCGCCGTTCGCCGCGGTGAGCTCGTCGCGGAGGCCGGCGACGAGCGCGACGGCGCCGAAGAAGTTCACCGACACCAGCAGGTCGCCGGGTACGCCGGTGCGGCCGGCGATCCCCGCGGCCGGCACGAGCCCGTGCACGACCTCGGTCCGCTCTCGCACGCCGGCCACCGCGGCCGCGCGGCCGTGCCGGGTGCCGAGGTCGGCGGTGACGTCGATGTCGCTGCCGGCGTCGCACAGATCCACGGTGATCACCCGGTGGCCGTCCGCCCGCAGCAGCTCGGCCGTGGCGGCGCCGATCCCCGATGCGGCCCCGCTGACGACGTACGTCCCCATGGCGCCGAACTGTAACGCGTTCTACCGTGGCCCGTCGCCGTCGCTTGTAACGCCGGGTTACTTGCTGTTCCCACGGTGTTGCAACCTGGTGGGAACAAGAGATAACCCGGCGTTACAAGCGGCAACCGGGAGATAACCCGGCGTTACAAGTAGCGGCGCGCCCGGTCGGCGGGCGACCCCGGCCCGGAGTCGAGCAGCGCGGCGAGCTCGTGCTCGAGTACGGCGCCGACCCGCTGGCAGAACGCCTCGGGCTCGTCGGCGGCGTCGGGTTGCTCGGCGACGATCCGGTCGACGATGCCGCGCTCGCGCAGGTCGAGCGCGCGGACCTGCTGGGCGCGGGCCATCTCCGGGGCATGCGCGAGGTCGCGGTGCACGATCGCGCTCGCCCCCTCGGGCGGCAGCGGCGAGAGCCAGGCGTGCTGGGCGGCGATCACCCGGTCGGCCGGAAGGAACGCCAATGCGCCGCCGCCGTTGCCCTCGCCGAGCATCAGGCACAGCGTGGGCGCGCGGACGGTGACCAGCTCGGCCAGGCAGCGGGCGATCTCGCCGGCCATCCCGCCGTTCTCGGCCTCGGCCGAGAGCGCGGCGCCCTGGGTGTCGATCACGGTGACCAGCGGCAGCCCGAGCTCGGAGGCGAGCCGCATCCCGCGCTGCGCCTCGCGCAGCGCCTCCGGGCCCATCGGGTGCTCGGTCGTCTGGCCGCGGCGGTCCTGCCCGAGGAACACGCACGGCGCCTGGCCGAACCGCGCCAGCGCCAGCAGCAGCCCGGGGTCGTGCTCGCCCTGGCCGGTGCCGTTGAGCGGGATGACGTCGCTGGCGGCGTACCGGAGCAGGCGGCGTACGCCGGGGCGGTCGGGCCGCCGCGAGCGGGTGACCGCGTCCCAGGTCTCGACGCCGGGGAGCGGGGTGAGCGGGACCGGCGCGGGCACCGGCTCGATGCCGTGCCGCGGCGCCAGCAGGATCGTCAGCGCGCGGTCGAGGATGCCGGCGATCTCCTCGGGCGGGAGCACGGCGTCGATGATGCCGTGGGCGTAGAGGTTCTCCGCGGTCTGCACGCCCTCGGGGAACGGTCTGCCGTAGAGCGCCTCGTACACCCGCGGCCCGAGGAAGCCGATCAGCGCGCCGGGCTCGCCGACGGTGACGTGGCCGAGCGAGCCCCACGACGCCAGCACGCCGCCGGTGGTGGGGTGGCGCAGGTAGACGAGGTAGGGCAGCCCGGCGTCCTTGTGCGCGGCGACGGCCGCGGTGATCCGGACCATCTGCACGAACGCCGGCGTGCCCTCCTGCATCCGGGTCCCGCCGCTGACCGGGCCGGCCAGCAGCGGCAGGCCCTCGCGGGTGGCGCGCTCGATCGCGACGACCAGGCGGTCGGCCGCCGCGCGGCCGATCGAGCCGGCGAGGAACCGGAACTCGCCCATCACCACCGCCACCCGGCGGCCCCTCATCAGGCCCTCGCCGGTCAGCACCGACTCCTCGACGCCGCTCCTCTCCCGCGCGGCGGCGAGCTCGGCGGCGTACTCCTCGGAGATCGGGCCGTACGCCGGTGGGGTGTCCCACGACGTCCACGACCCCTCGTCGAGCACCAGGTCGATCAGCTCGGCGGCCGACAGGCGGTGGGTCACTCCCGGAGGCTATGCCACGCGGTGAGCACCTCCGCCTCGCGCTCGCGTGACATTCCGCTCAGCGGAGCGTCGGCCGTCGCGCGCACCCAGGCGAGGGTGTCCCGCGCGGTGTCGGCGACCGGCCGGGTGACGAGGCCGGCGGCGTAGGACGGCGCCGGGTCGTGGGAGCGCATCCCGTCGTACTCGGGGCGCGGCAGCCACAGCGGCAGCGAGCCGTCGCCCATCCACGGCTCCACGCCCCGCCCGGCCAGAAGCTCGTGGGAGACCCAGGTGAGGTCCGGCTCGGCGCCGACGCCGCGGGCGACCCCGGCCAGCAGCTCGCCGAGCGGCATCGGCCAGCAGACGGCGTCGTAGTCGCCGGTGAGGCGCCGCTCCGCGGCGGTGACCAGCCAGGTCGCGAGGTCGCGGACGTCGACGACCTGGATCGGGTCGCCGGGGTGTCCCGGGGCGAGCACCTCGTCGCCGTCGGCCAGCCGCACCGGCCAGTAGGTGAACCGCCCGGTCGGGTCGCCCGGCCCCACGATCAGACCCGGCCGCACCACCGTGCAGGAGACCGCCCCCGCCCGCACCAGGTCCTCGCACGCCACCTTCATCCGCCCGTACGCCTCCGGGCTCGACCGCGGGTCGACGTCGTCGGGCAGCGGCTCGCGCAGCGGCAGGGTGTCCGGCCGCCCGCCCGTGGGGTGCGGGTCGGGGTAGACGTTGATCGTCGAGACGAAGACCCAGTGCGCGCTCGGCCAGGTCGCCACACCCGTGCGCACCCACGACGGCATGCGGGCAACGTCGACCACGGCGTCGTACGCCGTCCGCACGAGCTCGTCCGGCACCTCCTCGGTGCGGTCCCACGCCACGAACCCGGCGCCGTCGGGCACCGGGCCCGACGCTCCGCGGCTCGCGCAGGTCACCTCGTGGCCGCGCGCGAGCGCGTCGGCCGCGACCGCCCGGGACAGGAACACCGAACCGCCGAGCACCAGGATCCGCACGCGACCACCGTGGCCGTCCGGCGGGCGCCGGGCAAGCGTTTCAGCCGACGGCGGAAAGCGGCGTACGCCTCACGCGTCGCCGCGCAGCAGCGGCCGGGCGAGCCTGCGGCCGTGGTGGATCTGGGCCTTGATCGTGCCGAGCGGCGCGCCGACCTGCGTCGCGATCTCCTCGTAGGAGAGGCCGTAGACGTCGCGCAGCAGCAGCGGCTCGACGAACTGCGGGTGGTCGCGCTCGATGGTCTCCATCGCCTCGAGCAGGTCGAGGCGGGTGCCGGCGATGACGCTGGTGGTGCGCGGGTCCGGGCGGTCGAGCGGGCCGGCCTCGAGCGGGTCGGCGCTGATCGCCTGGCCCTTCATCCGGCGGTACGTCGTGCGGGCGCTGTTCACCGCGACCACGTGCAGCCACGTGGTGAACCGGCCCCGGCCGCCCCAGGAGCCGATCTTGTTGGCGACGTTGATCAGCGCCTCCTGGCAGGCGTCCTCCGCGTCGGGCAGGTGCGGCAACACCCCGCGGCAGATGTTGAGCGCGCGCGGCCGGACCGCCGCGAGCAGCGCCTCGAGCGCGTCGCGGTCGCCGTCCTGCGCGCGGCGGGCGAGGTCGTCGATCTCGTCCGCCGTCAGTGCCTCCCTCACGGACACCACCCTTCCCCGTCGTACCGACCCTAATCGGCGGACGGGGTAAGGGTGGTGCGCAGGACTGCCGCGGGGCTACTTGACCTCGGAGCGGAGGACGGCGACCAGGCCGACGGCGAGCGGGATCGCCAGCCAGAACAGGCCGGTGACGCCGAGCTGGGCCCAGCTCTCGCCGGTCATCGCGCCGTCGAAGAGGTTGCCCTGGGCATAGTTGAAGTCGACCCACGGCTGCGCCCGCTCGAACCAGCCCTGGCTCGCGGCGAGCAGCATCGACAGCGGCGGCAGCACGAAGCCGTAGACGAAGTAGCCGACGATCGCGCCGGGCGAGTTGCGGAGCAGCACGCCGAGCATGAAGCCGACCAGCATGCCCAGCACGTTGGCGATCACGATGTAGGTGAACTCGGTGGCGCTGACGTTCCAGATCGTGTCGGTGCCCGTGATCGCGGTGCCGACGACGTTGCCGACCGCGCCGATCGCGCCGGCCAGCAGCATCGAGACGACGCCGATCGCGAGCGTCACGACGAGCTTCGCGGCGATCACCCGGCCGCGGTGCGGCACCAGGGTGAACGACGTGAGCCCGGTCCGCTGGCTCCACTCGCTGGTGATCGCCAGCGCGCCGATCACGGGGAGCACCACGGCCATCGGGATCCCGATCGCGGTCGCGAACGCCTCGTAGTCGAGCTGGTCGTCGGGTGCGAACACGATGGTGGCCGCGGTCGCGAGCACCGCGAGGATCGCGATGCTCGTCATCAGCCAGAAGCCCGAGCGCGTGTCGAAGGACTTGCGCAGCTCGACGGCGACGATCCGCGACATCGGGATGCGGGTGGGGGTCGGCCGCGCCGTACGCGCGGCGGCCTCCGTCTCCAGGACGGCGGCGGTCATGCTGCTGCTCCTTCTCGCTGGGTGTCTGCGGTGAGCTCGAGGAACATCTCCTCGAGGCCGGCGCCGTCGGCGGCGCGCAGCTCGGTCAGGGCGACGCCGGCGGCGAGCGCCAGGTCGCCGACCACGTCGGGGTCGGCCTCGACGCGCAGGGCGCCGGTGCTCTCGGTGCCGGGCACCTGGGTGTGGGCGAGGCCGGCGTCGACCAGCGCACGCGCCAGCGTCGGTACGTCGCGGGTGCGGACGAGCGTGCCCGCGGTCGCCAGCAGCTCGGCCTTGGTGCCGTGCGCGACGATGCGGCCCTGGCCGATCACGACCAGGTCGTCGGCGATGACCTCGATCTCGTGCAGCAGGTGGCTGG
The DNA here is from genome assembly GCF_054782915.1 of Nocardioides hungaricus. Taxonomy (NCBI): domain Bacteria; kingdom Bacillati; phylum Actinomycetota; class Actinomycetes; order Propionibacteriales; family Nocardioidaceae; genus Nocardioides; species Nocardioides hungaricus. Next base: position 24,781 of record NZ_BAAGRO010000021.1, read on the forward strand.
AGAGGAGGATCGTGCCGCCCTGGTCGGCGTACCCGCGGAGCAGGTCGCGCATCCAGCGGATGCCGGCCGGGTCCAGGCCGTTGGCGGGCTCGTCGAGGACGAGCACCTCGGGCTCGCCGAGCAACGCGGTCGCGATCCCGAGCCGTTGGCGCATGCCGAGGGAGTAGTTGCGGACGCGGCGACCGGCCTCGGTGGGCGTGAGGCTGACGCGTTCGAGCATCTCGTCGACACGGCGGCGCGGGAGCCCCATGGTCTGCGCGGCGATCGCGAGGACCTCGCGTCCGGTGCGGCCGGCGTGCTGGGCGGAGGCGTCGAGCAGGACGCCGACCTCGAGGCCGGGGTTCGGCAGGTCGGCGTACCGCCGCCCGCTGATCTCCGCGGTGCCCGACGTGGCCGGCGTCAGGCCGACCATGATCCGCATCGTGGTGGACTTCCCGGCGCCGTTCGGGCCGAGGAAGCCGGTGACGCGGCCGGGCCGCGCCGTGAGGCTGACGTCGTCGACGGCGGTGAAGCCGCCGTACTTCTTGGTGAGTGAGTCGACCGTGATCATGGCCCCAACGCTCGCGGCCGTGGGGGTGCCGCCGCATCGGGGAGGCCGGCCTCCGCCCCCTGACCCGACCCCGAGGCTCCCCGGGGTCGGACCCCAGCTGACGGATAATGGGCCGGTGTCCATGCCCTCCCGTCTCGGCCGGTACGCCGTGCGCCGCCGGATCGGGTCCGGGGGCTTCGCGACCGTGTGGCTGGCCTACGACGAGCAGCTCGACTCGCCGGTCGCCGTGAAGGTGCTCGCCGAGAACTGGACCGAGGACGTCGCGGTGCGGCAGCGGTTCCTCGAGGAGGGCCGCTTCCTGCGCAAGGTCGAGTCGCCCTTCGTCGTGAGCGTCTACGACGCGGGCGAGCTCGACGACGGCCGCCCCTATCTGGTGATGTCGTACGCCGACCAGGGCACGCTCGCCGACCGGCTCGAGGTCGAGGGGCTGACCACGGCCCAGGCGATGGAGGTGGTGCGGCAGGTCGGCACCGGGCTGCAGGCGCTGCACGAGCGAGGTGTCTTGCACCGCGACGTGAAGCCCGCCAATGTGCTGTTCCGGACGGTCGACCCTGCGGCCGGATCAGGGACCGGCTCAGGGACCGGCTCAGGGACCGGCTCAGGGAACGATGGGTCCGACGGCACGACGGTGCGGGCGATGGTCGCCGACCTCGGGCTCGGCAAGGCGCTCGACATGTCCTCGCGGCTGACCATGATCGCCGGCACGCCGACCTTCGTGGCGCCGGAGCAGGCCCAGGGCGAGCCGCTGGACCCGCGGGCCGACCAGTACTCCCTCGCGGCGCTCACCTACCTCCTGCTGAGCGGACGGGCGCCGTACCGCCACGCGACGCTGGCGGCCGCCGCCGCGCCAGTGCCGCCGGAGTCGCTCTCGACCCCGGAGCGGCCGGTGCCCGAGGAGGTCGAGGCCGTCGTACGGCGCGGGCTCGCGGTCGACCGCGAGGACCGCTGGCCCGACGTGGCGGCGTACGTCTCGGCGCTGGAGGCGGCGCTCGGCGAGGAGATCGCCGGCGCCCCGCCGGCCACCTGGCTGCCGCTCGACCCGAACCTCACCCGCCCCGGCGCCCGGCCCTCGCCGCGCCTGACGAGCGGCCCGCTGCCGGACCCGGTGCCGCCGAGGCGCAGCCGGGTGCGGTTGCTGGCCGGCGTCGCCGCCGCGCTCGCCGTGCTCGCGGGCGCGGGCGTGGCGGGCTATGCGCTGGAGCGGCGCGGCGAGGGGGAGACCACCGTCGGCGACCGCACCGGACAGCTCTGGGTGACCGTCCCCGAGCGGTGGGAGCGCACGGTCGCGCCGCGCGGCTGGAGGCCGCCGACGGCGGAGGGCGAGTTCCCGGCGCTCTCGGTCGGCACCAGCGCGGACTGGGCCGAGGCCGAGGACGCCGAGGGCGTCTTCGTCGCCATCCTGCCCGGCACCGAGCTCCCCGACCGGGTGCCGCAGCACCCCGAGTGCAACGCCGCCCAGGAGCCGGTCGACGACACCATCTCCGGCGATCCGTCGCGGACGGTGCTGTTCACCGGCTGCCCCGGCGGCGTGACGGTCGAGCGGGTCGTGCAGCTCGCCGAGAACCTGCTGCTCTGGGTGCAGATCCGCAGCGCCGACCGGGCCACCGCCTACACCGTCTTGGACGACGTGGACACCCGCGGGTTCTAGGCGGGTTCTAGGCGGGTTCTAGGGAGTGACCTTCTGGATGCTCGCGATCACGTTGTCGTAGAGGTCGGCCAGGCCCGGCAGGTCGGCCTTCCGGCCCACGACGCTCATCTCGAAGGTCGCCTCGGTGCTCCCCGGCCGGGCCCGCCAGTAGAACATGTTGAACCGCTGCGTGTTGGCGGTCGGCTCACGGTAGGAGAAGGAGAGCGAGTCCTCGCCCTCGTCGAGGATCACCACGTCCTCGTAGATCCCCAGCACGATGTCCCGCTTCTGCGCGACCATCTGCTCGGTCGTCTTGTTCTCGTTGACCAGCTTCACCCGCATGCTGAAGCCGCCGGCAATCGTCTCGTTCGTCGGCCGCCAGCGCACCTCGTCGCGGTCCTCCGTGGTCATCACCCATCCGGCCGGCGCGTCGTAGGTCCACTGGAAGTACGGCGGGGAGCCCAGCGTGCGCTCGACGTAGTCGAGGCCGGTCTCCAGCACCGGGTAGCCGACGTCGGGCGAGAACGGCGGCGTCGGCAGCACCGGGATCGACGGCGACTGCGCCGGCACCGGGCGGGCCTGCGCGACCACGGCCGGGTCCCGGTCGCGGAGCAGGCCGACGACGTACCCGACCGCTCCGCCGACCAGCGCGAGCGCGAGCGCCAGCCCGATCCACCGCACCCTCACCCGAAGGAGGGTAGCCAGTCGCGGTCCCTGTGACAGTTCTGTGCGAGAGTGTCGGAAGCCTGTCACAAGGAGACTCCGCATGTCCGCGACCCTCTTCGACCGCCACCGCGATCGCCTCGACGCCGCGGTCGCCGCCTGCGCCACCCGCGCCTACCACTCCGCCTTCGACGAGTCCCCCTCCCCGCGGGTGTACGGCGAGGAGGCGGCCGGCGCCGGGAAGGCGGCCTTCGAGGCCTGGCTGGGCGGCGCGTTCCCGCTCGCCACCCCGGGCGCGTCCGGTGTCGTCGCGACCGAGCGGTCGCCGTACGGCTTCGACCTCGGGGTGTCCTACCCCCGGGCTGTGGATGTCGACGCGCTGATGTCGGCGGCCCGTGCTGGCATGAAGGCATGGCGGGACGCCGGTCCCGACGGACGAACGGGGGTGTGCCTGGAGATCCTCTCCCAACTTCATACACGCATCTTCGAGCTGGCCAACGCGGTCCAGCACACGAGCGGGCAGGCGTTCGTGATGGCGTTCCAGGCGGGTGGGGCGCACGCGCTGGACCGTGCCCTGGAGGCGATCGCCTACGCGTGGACCGAGATGACCCGGACGCCGGCGACCGCGCTCTGGGAGAAGCCGGGCCGGGGCGAGCCGCTCCGCATGGAGAAGACGTTCACGGTCGTGCCGCGCGGCGTGGCGCTGGTGATCGGCTGCAACACCTTCCCCACGTGGAACTCCTGGCCCGGGCTGTTCGCCTCGCTGGTCACCGGCAACCCGGTCGTGGTGAAGCCGCACCCCGCGGCGGTGCTGCCGCTCGCGATCACCGTCCAGGTGTGCCAGCAGGTGCTGGCCGGTGCCGGGTTCGACCCCGACCTGGTGACGCTCGCCGCCGAGGAGCCGGACGACCGGCTGGCCGCGACGCTGGCGACCCGGCCCGAGGTCCGGCTGGTCGACTTCACCGGCGGCAGCGCCTTCGGCGACTGGCTCGAGGAGCACGCGCGCCAGGCCGAGGTGTTCACCGAGAAGGCGGGCGTGAACACGGTCGTGGTCGACTCGACGTCGGACTTCGGCGCGATGTGCCAGAACCTCGCGTTCTCGTTCTCGCTCTACTCCGGCCAGATGTGCACCGCGCCGCAGAACGTCTACGTGCCGGCGGTCGGCGTCGCCACCGAGGACGGCGTCAAGGCGCCCGCCGAGGTTGCGGCCGGGATCGAGGCGGCCCTCGACCGGCTGCTCGGCGACGACACCCGCGCGGTCGAGCTGCTCGGCGGCATCGTCAGCAACGGCGTGCTCGAGCGCCTGGTGGCGGCCTCGGCCGGCGACGTGCTGGTCGCCTCCCGGACGGTCGCCCACCCGTCGTACGAGGACGCGACGGTGCGTACGCCCACGCTGCTCCGCCTGACCGCCGCGGACGCGGGTGTCTACGAGTCGGAGTGCTTCGGCCCGGTCGCCTACCTCATCGAGACCGCCGGCACCGACGAGTCGATCGCGCTGTTCCGGGACACCGCGCAGCGCCGCGGTGCGATGACGGCCGCCGTCTACTCGACCTCGGACGAGGTGGTCGAGGAGATGCGCGACGCCGCCCTCGACGCGGGCGTGGCGCTGTCGGAGAACCTGCTCGGCGGGGTGTTCGTGAACCAGTCGGCGGCGTTCTCCGACTTCCACGGCACCGGCGCCAACCCGGCCGCCAACGCGTCGTACACCGACGGCGCCTACGTCGCCTCGCGGTTCCGGGTGGTGCAGTCGCGCCGCCACGTCTGAGCTTGCGATTGAACCTCTGCTGCTTGAGTGAGTCGTAGTTCGGTGGCTTTGGTGGCCACGTCGCGCATCTGCTCGACCAGGGCACGCAGTTGTCGGTCGGTGTCGATCCACTCGGAGTACATCTCGGCCTCGGGGGATGCCCGGACCTCGTCGTGCCGCGATGGAGCCCGGTCACGAAGACCGGGAAGACCGGTGCCGTCGACGTCGGCGTGCGCCGTCACCTTCGGGCCGCGATGGAGCCCGGTCACGAAGACCGGGAAGACCGTGCGGCAACGTCGAGGCCGGACAGCACGCCGTCGCCGCGATGGAGCCCGGTCACGAAGACCGGGAAGACGTGGGTGCTGGGGGTCGGTGGCGACCTCAACGACGCCGCGATGGAGCCCGGTCACGAAGACCGGGAAGACGTGGGTGCTGGGGGTCGGTGGCGACCTCAACGACGCCGCGATGGAGCCCGGTCACGAAGACCGGGAAGACGTCCGCGGGGTGGTCAGGACGTAGACGCCGAGATTGCCGCGATGGAGCCCGGTCACGAAGACCGGGAAGACAGGCCGTCTCGGTAGTGCTCGGCCTGCGCGTAGTACCCGCCGCGATGGAGCCCGGTCACGAAGACCGGGAAGACGCGGTCGCTGAGCGGCTCGCGCCGATCACGATCGAGAAGCCGCGATGGAGCCCGGTCACGAAGACCGGGAAGACCGGATCCCTCGCGGCGGGGCAACCACCAGCAGACGAACGCCGCGATGGAGCCCGGTCACGAAGACCGGGAAGACCTACACCCGGATCACCGGCAGGTCCGCACCGATGGGGCCGCGATGGAGCCCGGTCACGAAGACCGGGAAGACTCCGCTGAGAGCACCAGGTCACCGGCGAGCAGCGGCTGGCCGCGATGGAGCCCGGTCACGAAGACCGGGAAGACACGAAGCCGACACCCGACTCACCCAGGAGGACTCATGCCGCGATGGAGCCCGGTCACGAAGACCGGGAAGACGGGCGCACGACGTCGCCACCGACGCGGGCGGTGACGAGGCCGCGATGGAGCCCGGTCACGAAGACCGGGAAGACCTGGCTCCGTCGTAGGTGCCGCTCTGATCTCGCGTGCCGCGATGGAGCCCGGTCACGAAGACCGGGAAGACCGGACCGCTTGGTCGCCGCGGAGCCGTCGGTGCGCTTGCCGCGATGGAGCCCGGTCACGAAGACCGGGAAGACTCCGCAGTCGAAGACCTCGAAGTCGACGCCGAACTCGCCGCGATGGAGCCCGGTCACGAAGACCGGGAAGACCCGCTCGCGCGCTGCCCCGAGTGAAGCCAGCTCCCCCGCCGCGATGGAGCCCGGTCACGAAGACCGGGAAGACAGGGGGCGTGGTCGATGCGGGCCTTGATCTTGCCGCGGCCGCGATGGAGCCCGGTCACGAAGACCGGGAAGACCGGCGATGTGGCGGGCTGGCGCGGTGAGGCATGCGTTGCCGCGATGGAGCGCGGTCACGAAGACCGGGAAGACGCTCGCGGCCCACGTCGAGGCGACGAAGGAGCAGCGGCCGCGATGGAGCCCGGTCACGAAGACCGGGAAGACCCGACGAAGTCCAGCGCCCGCTGCTCGGTGATGGGGCCGCGATGGAGCCCGGTCACGAAGACCGGGAAGACGCGGATCGTGGACTCGACGTTGGCGCCGACGGTGGCCTTGCCGCGATGGAGCCCGGTCACGAAGACCGGGAAGACGTGCGGCGGTCGTTGACATCCCCGCCGAAGAAGACGAGGCCGCGATGGAGCCCGGTCACGAAGACCGGGAAGACCTCAGCCTCGGCGTAGGGACCGTGCAGCGCGATAAGGCCGCGATGGAGCCCGGTCACGAAGACCGGGAAGACTGACCCGGACCGGCCGGGTGCAGTCAAAGGCGAAGTCGCCGCGATGGAGCCCGGTCACGAAGACCGGGAAGACCTCGTCGTCGACCTGCACCGCGTTGGCGAGGTAGTCGCCGCGATGGAGCCCGGTCACGAAGACCGGGAAGACTGCTCAATCGGGGCACCCATTGCGACCGCAGTCTCGATGCCGCGATGGAGCCCGGTCACGAAGACCGGGAAGACGCCGTCGGAAGCCTTCGATGCCTTCATCGAGCCCCTGCCGCGATGGAGCCCGGTCACGAAGACCGGGAAGACGCAGGAAGGTCAGCGCGGTCACGTCCCGCTCACTGCGGCCGCGATGGAGCCCGGTCACGAAGACCGGGAAGACGCGGCGCCGAGTCCGGCCGTCAAGCCGGCGATCACAGCCGCGATGGAGCCCGGTCACGAAGACCGGGAAGACCACGACTCCGTTGAGCTTCCGGGCGAAGGCTTGCGGGGCCGCGATGGAGCCCGGTCACGAAGACCGGGAAGACGTCGGCGAGCATCTTGAGCCCGCCAGCCTCGCTCATGCCGCGATGGAGCCCGGTCACGAAGACCGGGAAGACAGTCCTGGAGCCGCGGCGCACCCGCCGGGCAGTGACGCCGCGATGGAGCCCGGTCACGAAGACCGGGAAGACCCGCTCTCGTCGTCTTCGTGGTCGTCGCCGATGTTGCCGCGATGGAGCCCGGTCACGAAGACCGGGAAGACTTCGATCAGGCAGCGAGCTTCCTCGCTATCGACAAATGGCCGCGATGGAGCCCGGTCACGAAGACCGGGAAGACCGCGCGGGACGAGGCGAGGCTGCTGACCGGCGCAGTCGCCGCGATGGAGCCCGGTCACGAAGACCGGGAAGACGTCCGACCGCGGCAGCAACGATGACGACGGTGGTCAGGCCGCGATGGAGCCCGGTCACGAAGACCGGGAAGACGTGCCGTCGTCGACCGAGCTGCACATCTCGACCAAGCCGCGATGGAGCCCGGTCACGAAGACCGGGAAGACACGCATGCGGTGCAGTCGCGGATGCGGCGCTGTGTCGTGCCGCGATGGAGCCCGGTCACGAAGACCGGGAAGACCACCCCCTTCGAGGACGTGCGCACCGGTCATTGTGGCCGCGATGGAGCCCGGTCACGAAGACCGGGAAGACCGGTCGTCGTCTCCGAGCGCGATCTTGTTCTTGTCGCCGCGATGGAGCCCGGTCACGAAGACCGGGAAGACGTCGTAGTCGTCCGGCAGCTCCACCGTCGGCGCCGCGCCGCGATGGAGCCCGGTCACGAAGACCGGGAAGACCACCATAGAGAGACCTCCTGTCTACAGAGTTAGGTAAAGCCGCGATGGAGCCCGGTCACGAAGACCGGGAAGACGGCTGATCGAAAACCTACCCCCTGACCTGGGAAGATGAGGGCATACGCGAGAGGTCGTCCACTCGGCAGTCAGACGACGATCCGCAAGGGGCAGTCGCGATCGGAATTTCCTTGCTGACCTGCGAGCGAGCGCTCAAGGCTGCGTCTCCCACGAGCCGGACTGCTCGCGTCACACAATCTGGGGTCCGCGGTTCGGCAATTCGAGACGTTGACCCACGAAGGTGACGCGCGCACCGCTGGGGTCGCCAAGGTCGACGATGACGACCGAATCGTCTTGGAGGTCCATGGTCCTCTCGGCTCGCCCCCTCAAGTGCACGAGTTCGGAGCGATTCAGATCACAGATGAACACGGAGTACTGCATTCGATCACCGTGCTCCTCCATAAGCTTGCAGATCTGGCGAAGCCGCTTTGGGTCGCGGATGTCGTATGCGATGAGGTAGCGCCGTCGACTCACGTCCTCACCTCGTCATGAATGGCAAGTACGAAGGTAGTTCGCCGAGAAGGTGGGCTGCCAGCATCCGGGCCTGAACGTCCATCGCGCGACGGTAGGTCACCTGATAGCCGAAGTGGGGATGCTTGATCTCCTGGTCAAGCCGCCGTTCGTAGGCGCGGAGGACCGTCCGCCGCCCGGCTGTCGTGAGCTGGCAACCACCGGCCTTCTGCAAGAAGTCTCGCGGACCGACCTCGCCGTTGTTGAGCACCTGAAGCACCGTGCTTTCAGCGATGAGGGGTCGGAATTCCTCTGCGAGGTCGAGTGCGAGCGCCGGTCTCCCGAATCGGGGCCGGTGAAGGAACCCGACGTACGGATCGAAGCCCACCGCGTGACTGACGACAGTGAGATCCTTCGCGAGCAGTGCGTAGGCGAAGGACAATAGGGCATTCACCGGATCAGGCGGTGGTCGACGTGACCGGCCGTTACTGTCGAATGCGTCGGCGTCAACGCCGGGGCGCCCAGCAATCATCGTCGTGAAACGACCGAAGTAGAGCCGCGCTGCCGCGCCCTCGATGCCAAGGAGGCTCGGCACGGTGCGTACGTTCCGTGCCTTGATGACGAGCTGCGCGAGCTGCTCCACCGTCGTGGCTACGTCGCATCGGGCGTTGCGACGTAGCATCGTGCGGCTATTACGGATCTTCCCGGCGACCATCGCTCCCGCGATGGCGACCGATTGGTCTGCGCTGACGAGGAACTGGGACCGTCTCAGGTCGACGTTCTTGGCAGGTAGACCCTCGGCGACGCCTGAGAACCAGCCACCGTAGCTGAACCACAACACCGGGACCTCGCGGGCAAAGAGCTCACGCATGGCTTGGGTGCTGACCTGGACGTTGCCGATGAGGCACAGCTGACTGACGTCGATGAGCCGGTAGCTAGCCAGGTGGCCCGATTCGTGGTCGACCTCCAACCGGCCGCGGCGCACACCGACGACCGCGCCTTGGTGAAGGGCGTAGACGGGCCGCGACTCGGGTGCATCGGGAATGATGCGGCGAACCTTGCCTCGGTCACTGGCTCGGACGGTCAGCGCGTGGGTCTCGTCAGGCAGACAGATGCCCACCAAGGAGCACCGCGGGCACTTCGGACTGTCCACCAGCGGCGGCGGAGGTGAGTCCGATGCGGCGATGGTCCAGGCCTCGCCGAGCACGGCAGTGACCTCGGCGATGGCGTCGTCGTCTACGTCGATCACCACGCGTCGCTTGACGTCGTCGTACCAGACCTCGGCCCGATGGCAGGCGTATCCGCTGTCGCGAAGGAGCAGAGCCTGCAGCAGCGACTGCATGCGGTCGCTTGGCCATGGGCCGCCGTCGGGATCGGGTCGGCCCTTCTTGTAGTCCACGGGTACGACGCTGTCGTCATCGCCTCCTTGGACGAGATCGACCTTCGCCGTGATGCCCAAACGGTGCGAGCTGAGCCATACGGAGGTAACGCGTTGGCCACTCGCGAGCGCCTCACCGAAACCGGGAAGATCACCGCTGGGCCGGTCGACAACGCGGTGAACGTGCAGTCCTTCCTCGACGTCGTGGTTGGTGGTGAAACGCGACTGGACCCATTCAAGGTAGAAGAGTCGTCGGCAGTAGACGAACTCGTTGACCATCCGCGCGGGAATGGTCTCGGGGAGTCCGGGCACGTCGGGGCGCACGCGCTACTCCGTGACGGGCACGAGCACGCCCGCAGACTTGCCGCCGGGCTGCGTACGCCGTCGCGCCCGGCACACGTGCAGCACTCCCAGCCGCTCAAGTCGAACCATGTCCGTCCGGCCTCGGGCATCGGGCGCCATCGCCGGATGCTCGATCAGAGACACGATGCTGTCGACAGCGAGGGGCTGACTCCAGACCGGGAGCCGCAGCTCGTCGACGACGCGCCTTCCATCGCGGATCCGATGCCACCCGCTGGTGTACGCGCGCCGCCCTGTCTGAGACGTGGTTCGAAACAGCGGGAACGACATGAGGGCAAGCCAGGTCGCACCTGGCACACCGCGCATCCGAGGCTTGCCGTCGCCGGCGTCTGTGGCGTCGGAGACGGCCCGATGGTCGAGCCCTTCCCCGGTGAACTCTGGTACCCGGCGCCAGCCCTCGACGGCCTGCCGTAGAAAGTCGGTATCGGACCGCACGTGCTCAAGGGGCTTCGCCAGCATGGTCGACATCTTTTGCTGACCGGTGGGGGCCGTGAACTGGCTGATGACGACCCGCTGATCCCCATCCGCCGCAAGGTCGGTCAAGAGGCTGGCCACCCAGCGCTCGGTTTCACTGCCGGTGTCGGCGGTGGCGACGAGTGAGCGAAGCTCATCGCGCGGCACACGCATGCGATCCTTCGTCCCGCCCGACGGCGGGAAGGTACTGGGAGTCCCCGGCAACACGGCATCGGGTGGGATCTCCTCCACGATGTCTCGCAGCCGTCTGACGATCTGGTCACTGGTGTCGAAGGGCCCGGCCATCACCGCTGTGAGATCTGTTGGTGACCACGACAGTCGTACGGCTTCGCCGCCGTGGACCTGGAGCAGTCGTTGCACGCCGAGCGCGGCGAGGACGCCAAGAGGTGTACGACCGTCGAGTGCCGGCAGGAGAACGTCGTTCATCGGCCCTCCGCAGAGATCGTCATGTCGGCACAGCGCACGACGGCTTCGAGCATGGCGAGTCCCCATCTTCCGTAGCGATCATTGAGCTGCTTGAACCGCTCTGCCCGTGAGACGTCGACGACACGAGGCAACTGGGCCGTGACGTATACGCCGGCCACATCCGCCCGGAGTTCGTGCAGGCCGTCGTCCACGACCGGCGGCAGGAGCGGCCGCCCATGGCCGTGGTGGCTCGAGATCAGGTGCAGGAGGAGGTCCACGTCCCCCGCGTAGCCGCCCGCTGTTTCCACGTGTGCTTCCACAAGAACCTCCGACCACGTCTCGTGACGGGCTCCTCTCGGCATTCCGCTTGCCCTGAGCCCTGATCCACCGACTGTGAACGTGTGGTGCTGACTTCAGCGGTCACGAGCCGGGTTGATGGT
>NZ_BAAGRO010000022.1:0-11265 GCF_054782915.1 Nocardioides hungaricus
CGCTCACAGCAGTCATCATCATTCCTCTGCTGGGACCGACCGCTTACACAGACCATCTGACACCCCCCGAAGGCCCGCGTGTGTCCGGCGTTGTGCCGAGCCCATGGCACCTGCCGCACTGTTGGCCCATGGGTCGGGCAGTTCACCCGCGGCGCATCGGCCTCAAGGAACACCTCGACACTGCCCAGGTCCAAGGCCCGCCAGCGACGGCGTCCCTCGCCGTGGTCGTACCACGACGCCCGGGCACCGCAGCGTCCGCAACGACCGCGAGCAACTCGTCGCGGTCGCACATGCGCAACGACTAACTCGCTGTCCTCGTCGAACTCGATCTCTTCGATCACGGTGTTCTCGACGCCCAATAGGGCACGCCATAGGCTGGCGCTTCGCACGCCGTTCTCCGCTCTGCCGTTTCGGTTCTAGACAAGCCAGAAATCTAGAGCGGGAACGGCGTGCGACCGTTCAGGCGCGAACATCCACCCACGGAAGAGTCACAAGAGCCGAAAATGATGTACCCGCTCGTCCGCGAGCTGGCCACCAAGGACGCACCGATCCGGGTGCCCGTGACGGTGACGTGCCGGGTGCTGAAGATCGCTCGCCAGCCTTACTACCGCTGGCTCGCGCAGCCAGTCACCGCCGCTGAGCTGGAGCAGGCCCATCGAGCCAACGCCCTGTTCGACGCGCAAAAGGACGACCCCGAGTTCGGGTACCGGTTCCTGGTCGACGAGGCCCGGGACGCCGGTGAGTCGATGGCGGAGCGGACCGCATGGCGGATCTGCTCGGACAACGGCTGGTGGAGCGCGTTCGGCAAACCCAAGAAGAGCAAGGCGAAGAAGCCCGGTCCGCCCGTCCATGACGACCTGTGCGCCGTGCTCGACAAGCACGGCGTGATCCGGCACGTCTTCGAAGCCGACCCCTAACGAGCTGTAAATCGGCGACATCACCGAGCACCGGACCAGCGAGGGGAAGCTCTACCTGTGCGCCTTCAAGGACGTCTACTCCAACCGGATCGTGGGCTACTCGATCGACTCGCGGATGAAGTCCAGGTTGGCAGTCGCGGCGCTGAACAACGCCGTCGCCAGGCGCGGTGACATCGCCGGCTGCGTGGTCCACACCGACAGAGGATCGCAATCTCGAAGCAGGAAATTCGTCCACGCTTTGAACCGTCACGCCATGGTCGGCCTAATGGGCCGAGTCGGCGCAGCCGGGGACAACGCCGCCATGGAGAGCTTCTTCGCGCTGTTGCAAAAGAACGTCTTGAACCGCCGGTCGTGGACCACCCGCGAGGACCTGCGGATCGCCATCGTGACCTGGATCGAACGGACCTACCACCGGCGCCGACGACAACCCGCTCTCGGTCGATTGACCCCCATCGAGTACGAAGCAATCATGACCACGCCAGCCACTCAGGCTGCCTGACTCAACCTGTCACCCGATCGTGCAGCAGTCCCGATTGTAGGCAAAACCGGCATGGGTCAGGCTGGACAACGCTGGACGTCTATGGAGCCACAACATGCCTTTGATTTGCGAGGTTACAGGAACTGTTGGCCTGCGGCGGCGGCCGGTCGCCCCATTCGTAGTAGCCCACCGAGAGACCCTCAAGACCCGGCAGGTCACCGCGACGGGGTACGCGTCCGCGGCGAGCTCGTGGACCGGCCGGAACCCTATTTTGGCAGCACGTTCTCCTGCGCGAGTAGGCAACAACTGGCCTTCTTGAGGATCTCGATCTCTATCTGCTGGCGACGATTCTCCCGCCGCAACCGGATAGCGCGGGCGGACGGCGCCCGCCCTCGGGCTGCGTCGTCCAGGTGCTCCTCACGGCGCGTCGTCAGTGGCGTGGTGGCCGCAAATTTTGGACTACTCGTTCGGGTTTGTTGTAGTCCCCGTGGGGCGCAGAGATCTGAGCGTCGAACGAGTCTTCCGCCCACCCGTCGGGGGCGATCGAGATCCTGCGTTTGGCCTTCACTGGCGAGGAGTTCACCCACGATGGCAAGCACTGGACGATTCCGCCCGTCGCTGTGCTGCCCGGTCGGGTGCGCCCGGCGGCCGCGGCCCGAGGTTTGGAGCACTGGCCGGGGCGCGAACTCCGGGGTGATGTTACTCCGAGACGTAGAACTGGTCGCACCAGGCTCGAAGCGCCCGGAACGCCGCGGCCTCGTCTCGCGCGAAGGGTGGTCGCTGAACGTAGGTCATGTTTTCCCAGACTGGGAAATCCGCGGCGTGCTGGGATATCTGCTGGCGAGACCACCGGTCGCGCAGGGCCGGTGTCAGCTCGCTGCCGTCACCTCGAAGCCTCGGCACCCACACCGTCGCGAAGTGGTCCGATGTCTCGTGGTCCACCGGGGTCGTGGCGGCCAGGGTGTAGACGGTGTCGAAGGAGCGGAACCTGCTCGACGTGTAGCCGACCGCGTAGCACCGGTTGGCGATGCTTCCCAGTACGGGGCCGTACGGTGTCGCCCACGAGGACTCCTTGCCTCCGCCGAACCGCATCCGCAGCTCTGAGGTGAAGACGTGTCCCGCTTCGCCGAAGTCGACGAGCTCGGGGACTTCGTCGGCCCCGTGGACGTAACGGAAGTGTGCAGCGTCGCAGCTGTTCTCGGTCACCACCTGAGGAATGAACTTCACGCGTCGCCATGAGTGACTCGTGTCGGGATGAATGGGCCAGTAGTCGCTCGTCTCGTCTGGCTGTTCCCACACCAGCGGATCGGGCTCCCACGTCGGCTCCTCACCGGCCGGGTCGAACCACATGAAGGCGACGCCGTTGACCTCGTGCACCGGCCACTGCTTGATCTGCAGCCCCATCTGCTTCGGCCGGCTGTACGGGATGTCGCAGTTCCGTCCTTCGTGGTCCCACTTCCACCCGTGGAACGGGCAGCGGATACCGCCGTCCTCGACGACGCCGCCGTGTCCAAGGTGCGCGCCGAGGTGCGGGCAGAACGCATCGCTGAGATGGAGGTCGCCGTGCGCATCGCGGTAGCACGCGAGCTCGGTATCGAAGTACCGCAATGGGATCGATTGACCAGGTGCGATCTCGGCGCTGTAGGCGATCTGGTACCAGCCCGTGGCGTACGAAGTGTGCGGGAAGTTCTTCATGCTCGACCCTCCTGGAACGACCGATGCCGGGAGTCAGCACCAACGTTGATTATGGTGGTCTACGCTGGCATTGATCAACACTACTGTTGTCGGCGGCAGTCGGCAGTCGGTCAGATTGAGAGGACTCATGTTGCGGGACGTCGCGATCGTGGGGGTCTACACGACGGAGCTGGGCCGAGATCTCCGCGGTAGGACCTCCTTCAGCCTGACGATGGAGGCCGTCAAGGGCGCGGTGGCCGACGCCGGGTTGTCGCTGTCGGACATCGACGGGGCAGCGGTCGTGTGGCCCGGCAGGTCGGGGGCTCCCCTCGACGGGAGCGCGAACTGGGCGCCGTACCTCAACGGCCGGCTGCGCTGGACCATGGACGCGGATCTCGACACCGCAGGCATCCGCGGCCTGCTGAAGGCCGCGGCCGCCGTCGGTGCCGGACTGTGTGAGTCCGCCGTGGTCGCGGCGGGACTCGCCGGGTCCTGGTCCCCGGACGGCAACCCGGTTCCGGAGGGCAGTGCCGTGGGCACCGGCCTCGACCTGGAATTCTCCGATCCCTACGGGCAGTGGGTCATGCCCCACTTCGCGTTGGTCGCGCAACGGCACATGCACGAGTTCGGCACGACGCCGGAGCAGCTGGCGCGGGTCGCCAGCTCCATTCGCAACAACGGCCACGTCAACCCCGAGGCGATCATGTACGGGCGCGGGCCCTACACAGTCGAGGACGTCCTCGCCTCGCGGATGATCGCCTCACCGCTCCACCTGCTCGACTGCTGCATCGTCGGGCAGGGGGGCTTCGGCATGGTGGTGACGACAGCCGAGCGAGCAGCCGACCTG
The DNA here is from genome assembly GCF_054782915.1 of Nocardioides hungaricus. Taxonomy (NCBI): domain Bacteria; kingdom Bacillati; phylum Actinomycetota; class Actinomycetes; order Propionibacteriales; family Nocardioidaceae; genus Nocardioides; species Nocardioides hungaricus. The sequence continues at coordinate 3,917 of NZ_BAAGRO010000022.1, forward strand.
CGGCAGAAGCCGGTTCGGGTGCTCGGCGGAGGCATGGAGTTCCTCCGGGGGGCCTACGCCGACCCGCCACTCCTCAGCGAGGTCCAGGCGCTGGGCACAGAGGCGGTGACGAAGTGCCTCGAGATCAGCGATGCGACGGTCGACGACCTCGACGTCGCCCTGCTGTACGACGCGACCTCATTCGAGGTCATCCGGCAGCTGGAGATGCTGGGGGCTTGCGGTCCCGGGGAGGGCGGACCCCTGGTCGAGACCGGGTTCATCGACCTCGACGGTGCCCTGCCCGTCAACCCGGACGGCGGGATCCTCGCCCACAGCTGGGCGCCCCCCGGCCACCTCAGCCAACGGATCATCGAGGGCGTGCGACAGCTGCGCGGCACCGCGGTCAATCAGGTCCCCGGTGCGGACCTCGCGCTCGCGGTCAACGCGGGCTCGGGTGCCCAGCACATCGAGATGGCACTCCTGGGCGCCTGAGGTGCGCTCAACCAACGACCGGAAGGACGAGCATGAGCGCAATCCTGCACGCCGTTGCACGGAGACTTCCCGAGCCCACCGACGTGTCCCGACCCTACTGGGACGCCTGCCGGGAGGGGCGCCTCCTCGTCCAGCAGTGCGACGCCTGCCGGCGGTGCTTCTTCCGCCCGGAGGAAGCGTGCACCCACTGCGCGTCCGAGGCTTGGTCCTGGACCGAGTCGACCGGCTCCGGCACCCTGTACAGCTTCACGACGATCTATCGCGCGCCGGACCCGGCGATCGCCGTCCCCTACGTGCTGGCCGTGGTCGCCATGGCCGAGGGATATCCGATGTTCAGCAACGTCGTCGACTGCGTGGTCGACGACGTCCACATCGGCATGAGCCTGGCCGTCTCGTTCCATCCCGTGGGTGACGGAGCCGTCCCGGTGTTCCGGCCGGTGATCGAGCCGTGATGAGCAGCAGCACGTGGACGGCAAGCGAGCAGAAGTCGCTGCCGGGCATGCTCGCTCGACAGGTCGAACGACGAGGTGAGCACATCGCGCTGCAGTTCGGCGCCGAGAGGATCACCTACCAGCAGATCCACGAGCGGTCGACGAGTGCTGCACACGCCCTGAGCGACCTCGGGGTCGAGGAGGGCGGCGTGGTTGCCGGACTGACCGAGAACTGTCCGGACCAGGTGTACCTCCTCTTCGCGGTGTCGATGCTGGGTGCTGCCGAGGTGATGATCAACTCGTCCTACCGCGGCGAGTTCCTGGCGCACCAGCTCCGCGACAGTGGCGCCACGGTGGTGATCGTCGACGCCGCGCTCGTGCCCGCCCTTGCCGCGGTGTCAGCGTCCCTGCCCCATCTCGTGCACGTGCTGGTGCGAGGTGAGGTCGAGGACGACGCAGTCCTCCAGACCCTGGGGACCGCGGTGTCGGTCCACCCGGCCGACGTGCTCTACCGGCCCGAGCCCGAGCCGATCCTCGACACCGAGCGGTTCTGGAACGTTCCGTCGTCGATCGTGTACACGTCCGGGACGACCGGTCCCTCGAAGGGTGCCGTGCTCACCCAGAACTACCTGGTGGAACTGGCCTTTCAGGAGTCGGGCATGTGGTGCGTGGACGACGAGTCCGCATTCTTCTCGTGCACTCCGATCTTCCACCTGGCCGCCAAGGGCGTCGCCATCCTCGGCGCGTTGTCGCGCGGTGTCAGATGCGTCGTCGACGACCACTTCAGCGTCTCCGGCTTCTGGGCGCGGATCCGTGAGGAACGGTGCACGGCCACCATCCTGCTGGGCTCCATGGTGCCGCTGCTCGCGGCCCGCGAGCCGGACGACGACGAGGGCATCGACGTCGTCGTTGCCCTGCCGGTCGCCGCCGAGCTCCAGGGCCCGCTGGAGGAGCGGTGGGGCTGCCGGTTCGAGACCGTCTACGGGTTGAGCGAGGCAGCGCCCGTCGTCAAGTCCGACGTCACCGAGCGGCTGCATCCCGGCTCGGCGGGCAAGGTGAACCGGGACTTCTTTGACGTGTTGGTCTTCGACGATGACGACCAGCCGCTGGCACCGGGCGAGGTTGGTGAGATCGTCGTCCGGTCGAGACGACCCCACGTCATGTTCGAGGGCTACCTGAACAACCCGGCGGCCACCATGGCTCAGTTCCGGAACGGCTGGTTCCACACCGGTGACCTGGGGCGCTTCGACGGCGACGGCTACCTGTACTTCGTCGATCGCAAGAAGGACTACCTGCGCCGCGGTGGTGAGAACATCTCGTCCTTCGAGATCGAGAGCGCACTCCGATCCCACCAGCAGGTGCTCGACGCGGCCGTCGTAGGGGTCGCCAGCGAGCTCAGCGAAGACGAGGTCAAGGCCGTCGTGGTGCTGGTCGGCGGAGCAGAGCTCCGGCACGAGGAGCTGATCGAGTTCTGCATCGACGCGATGCCCTACTTCGCGGTCCCTCGCTACCTCCAGCTCGTCACCGATCTGCCGCGGACCCCCTCCGGCAAGGTCGAGAAGTACAAGCTGCGCGCCGAGGGCGTCGGCCCGTTGGTGTGGGACAGGGAAGCGGCCGGCATCGTACTCGGGCGGCGCGGTCGCGTCGCCCGGTAAGGACCTCGACCGCAGGGAAATTCGCATCCAGTTAGCCCTGCGCGCATCGCTGACACAAGGGCCATGTGGTCCTTGCCACACTGGCAGTCAACAGATACGCTGACGCGCCAGATCAACACTGCTGTTCAAACCGGAGAGTCTCGGTCACGTTCGGGCCCTGCCACAGGGTCGACCCAAAATAAGGAGAAACTGGCATGCGAACGAGCAAGATCAAGTTCGTCGCGCTCCTGGCCTCGGCAGCGTTCGCGCTGGCCGCATGTGGGGGCAGCAGCGACGACGGCGGCTCAGATTCCGGAGCGACCATTACCCTCGGAGCGCAGGCGCCGACGACGGGTCCGGCCGCCTCGATCGGCCAGGTGTGGCAGAAGGGCATGGAGCTCGCGGTCGAGCAGGTGAATTCGAACGGCGGTATCGAGGTCGACGGCAAGACCTACGAGTTCGAGCTGGACTTCCAGGACAACAAGACCGACCCGAAGACGGCGATCGGAATCTCGCAAGAGTTCTTGAACAACGGATACAAGTTCCTCGTCGGACCGTCGGTTGGCACGATCTTCGCCCCCGTGTGGGAGACGATGAGCGGTCGCGACGCATTGACGATCACCGCAGCCACGGTCGCGCCCACGCTGGTCGGGACCGACGAAGGCAAGTACCTGTTCCCGACCCAGCAGCCGGTGAGCGGGCCGACCGGCAGCATCGCCGGAAACGTCAAGTCGGTCATCGAGAAGTGGAATCCTGAGAGCGTCGCCCTTCTGGAGCCGGCCGACCCCTCCGGCGAGGAACACGTCAACGCCTATACGGAGGCGTTCGAGAGTGCCGGCGTCGACATCGTGTACTCGGACAACTTCGTCGCCACCACCCAGGACTTCTCGCCGTACATCACCAAGATGAAGGACGCGAACCCGGACCTCGTGGTGTTCGGTTACCTCGACAGTCTTGCCACCCCGTTCCTCAAGCAGGCGGGCGAGGCGCAGTTCAACCCGAAGTTCGCCTTCGCGCCCGGCGTCAGCGCCGCCGTGGTCGAGGGACTCGACGTGGACGCGTCGTTCACGATCCCGACCCGCGCCATCGACAACCTCGAGGACACCTCTCTGGATGGCGTCCGAGACGCTTACAAGGATGAGTTCGGCGAGGACGTCGGCCCCGGCGACTTCTACATCTTCTCGTACTACGACGCCATCCGGACGCTGGCCCGTGCGATCGAGATCGCTGGCACGACCACCGACCTGGAGGCGATCAGCGAGGCGATGAGCGACGAGAAGGCATCGGACTACCCGAACCGCGGACTGGACATCAAGTGGGATTCCGGACACAACGTCACGTTCCCGCCCCAGACGCAGTTCGTGATCGACGGTCAGTCCTCGTACGTGGACGACGCGTCGTAGGAAGCGTGAGATCCAGCTCGCACGCACGCTAGGCAGCAGGCCGGGTTGCGTCGCCGCGTGACCTGGCCTGCGTGCCGCCGCCGACGATCGGAACGGAAACACGGGAATGGAAATCTTCGGGCAGGCAGTCGTCAACGGCGTGATGCTCGCATCGATCTATGCGCTGGTCGCCCTGGGTCTGACGCTCATCTTCGGGTTGCTGGACGTCGTGAACTTCGCCCACGGGCAGATGCTGCTCCTCGGCTCGTACCTGACCTGGGCGATCTTGCAGGGAGGGATGTCGTACTGGCTCGCGCTGCCGCTGGCCGCGCTGGCCCTCGTCGCCCTTGGCTTCACCATCGACCTCACCCTCTTCGCGCGCGTCCGGAACACCCCGATCAGCGGCCTGATCATCTCCATCGGACTGATCGCGGTCTTCGCCGACGTCTTCCGGACCGTCTGGGGCGTGGATGCGCTGACCGTGCCGTCACAGATCACAACCGTGTTCCGACCGGCGGGTCTGGTGATCCCTGGCGACCGAGTCGTGATCATGGTGATCGCCGCGGCCGTGATGGTCCTGCTGGCGGTGTTCCTCAAGTTCTCCCGTCTCGGTGTCGCACTTCGCGCAACGGCCGACAACCCGGAGGCGGCGCTCCTGATGGGCATCCCCACCGAGCGCATCCGCAACGGATCCTTCGCCCTCGGTGCGGGTCTCAGCGGACTTGCGGGCGGCCTGCTGGCCGCGGTCTTCCCGGTCGTCCCGACGGGAGGCGACGCCGTGTTGATCACCGGCTTCATCGTCCTGATCCTCGGCGGGGCCGGCAGCCCCCTCGGCGCGGTGGCGGCCGCCTTGCTGATCGGCATGGTCGAAAGCTTCGGCATCACCTACTGGTCGTCGAACGCGGCCAGCATCCTCGGGTTCGCGCTGCTCATCGTCGTGCTGTTCATCCGCCCCTCGGGCATCTTCTCCACGAGCCGTGAGGTGACCCTGTGATCGCATTCGTGATGGCGCGCGCCGGCTGGGTGCCCTACCTGCTGGTGGCTGCCTCGGTGGTGTGGGCCATCGCGAGCGGCGATCCTGTGCTGCTGCACGTCACGACGTTGTTCGTGATCTTCTCGTTGTGGGGGAGCAGCCTCAACATCGTCTGGGGCTACGGCGGACAGTTCTCGATGGCGCAGGTGGCGCTCGGTGCCATCGGCGCCTACGGTGTCGCCGTTCTCACCGTGCAGTACGACTGGAACTACTGGTTGGCACTCCTGGTCAGCATCGTCATCGGCGTGCTCCTCAGCCTCATCATCGGATGGGTCGCGCTGCGGCTCACCGGCTTCTACTTCGCCATCATGACGCTGGCGTTCGCCTCCCTCGTCCTCCAACTCCTCTCGTCGTGGGAGCGGGTCGGTCTGACGACCGGCATGTCCGCGGGTTTCGCCTTGGGCTCGGTGGACATCGGCCCGGTCCATTGGGACCTGGCGGCCAAGGATGGCGGGCTTCTCACGCTGGCGACCATCGCGCTGTTCCTCACGCTGGCGACGATCGGCAAGATCGAGAAGACCCGGACCGGGCGAGCCCTGGCGGCGGTGCGCGAGGACCGGATCCTCGGGTCCTCGCTCGGGATCAACGGGACGTTCTACTCGGCGCTAGCGTTCGCCGCCAGCGCTGTCGTGGCGGTCGTGTCCGGTGCGCTGTACGGCGCCTACCTGCTGTTCATCGCGCCGTCGTTCTTCGGGCTCGGCGTCGTCATCTCGTTGATCGCGATCGTCGTCATCGGCGGCGCCGGGCACAAGTTCGGCCCCGTCGTAGGGGCTGCGATCTACATCGCGGTGACGGAGTACTTCAAGTGGGGAGGCGAGCACGGCGGGGCGCTGTTCGGCGTCCTGCTGGTCGTGATGATGCTGGTCGCGCCCGCCGGTCTCCTCGGCTACAGCTCGTTCTGGCGCAGCCCTCTCCAACGGTTCCGGACCGCGAGATCAGAACCGGGCGGCGACATCCACGTTTCCCAGGCCTCGGCGGCGGAAGGCAAGGCGCGATGACCGTTCTGCTGGAGGGCAGGCAGCTCTCGAAGAACTACGGAGGCGTCAGGGCGGTGTCCGACGTCGACATCTCGGTGACGGCGGGGGAGGTGCTCGGGCTCATCGGACCCAACGGTGCGGGCAAGACCACGCTGTTCAACATGATCTCCGGGTTCGTCCGGCCCACCCACGGAGAACTCTTCTGGAAGGGGGCCAACATCACACGGATGACACCCAACAAGAGGGCCCGCGCAGGGATCGTGCGCTCGTTCCAGCAAGCGCGCATGTTCGCCCGGCTGTCGGTGCGGGAGAACCTCAAGGTCGCCGCGCACCTGAGCCACAGACCGTCTCCGGTCAGCGACCTGCTCGGCCTTCCCGAGTCGAGGCGCGCGAACGCGGAGGTCGCCTTCCAGGTCGAGCGTCTGGTCGAGGAGTTCGAGCTGGGGGAGATCGTCGACATGCCGGCGTCGTCGCTGTCCTACGGCCAGGGCAAGCGGGTCGGCCTGGTCATGGCGGCTGTCAGCGGTCCCGAGCTCCTGCTCCTGGACGAGCCCGCTGCTGGGCTGAACAGCATCGAGGTCGCAGCGCTGGAGACGGACGTCCGACGGTTGCGCGACCAAGGCACCACCGTGTGCATCATCGAACACCACATGGGCCTGGTGATGCGCCTCGCGGACCGTCTGGTCGTGCTCGACTCAGGCACCAAGATCGCCGATGACAGCCCGCCGTCACGGGTCGCCGAGGACCCGCGAGTGATCAGTGCCTATCTGGGAGGTGCGGTGTGAACCCCTTGCTCGAGCTGGACTCAGTCAACGTCCGGCGCGGTTCTGTCGAGGTTCTGCACGAAGTGTCGCTCACCGTCCAGCCCGGCGAGATCGTCGCCCTGCTCGGCAGCAACGGCGTGGGGAAGTCGACCTGCCTGAGGGCTGTGTCCGGACTCCACCGCGCGCATCAGGGGAGCATCCTTCTCGACGGCGACTCGATCGGGGACCGCTCCGTGCGCGAGATCGTGGGCCTCGGCATCAGCCACGTCCCCGAGGGACGGCAGCTCTTCCCAAGTCTCACGGTCCAGGAGAACCTCGAGATGGGCGGCTATAGCAAGGGCGGGGCCTCCAAGGCCGACCTCGAACGGGTGACGTCGTACTTGCCGCTCATCAGCGAGCTGATGTCGAGACGTGCCGGAGGGCTGAGCGGCGGTCAGCAGCAGGTGGTCGCCATCGCCCGTGGTCTCGTCACCTCGCCCCGGCTGCTGATGCTCGACGAGCCGTCCCTCGGACTCGCGCCGGCCGTCACCCGCAGCATCGGCGAGCTGCTGGAACAGCTCAAGGGCACCGACATCGGGGTCCTGCTGGTGGAGCAGAACGCGAGCCTGGCGCTCTCCGTCGCCGATCGTGGGTACGTGATGGTGCACGGCCGGATCA
>NZ_BAAGRO010000022.1:11363-43529 GCF_054782915.1 Nocardioides hungaricus
TCAGATGACATGCCGGATCAGATGAGCTCCAGGAGCGTGGCGTTCGCCATCCCGCCGCCCTCGCACATGGTCTGCAGCCCGAACTTGATCTGGTTCGCCAGCATGTGGTGGACCATCCGCGTCATGATCGACGCTCCGCTTCCGCCCAGCGGGTGTCCGAGGGCGATGGCTCCGCCCTGGGGATTGACGAGCTCCTCGTCGGCACCGAACTCGCGCACCCAGGCGATGGGGACGGGGGCGAAGGCCTCGTTGACCTCGAAGACGCCGATGTCGGCGATGGACAGGCCTGACTTCCTGAGGATGGCCTCGGTCGCAGGAATGACACCGGACAGCATCATGACCGGGTCGCTCCCCACAACCGACGTGGAGCGAACCCGGGCGATCGGAGTCTGGCCGTACGCCTGAGCGAGCTCGCTGGTCGTCACGAGCAGCGCAGCGGCACCGTCGGAGATCTGGGAGGAGTTCCCGGCGGTCACCCGGCCGTCCTCCCGGAAGGCCGGCCGGAGCCCGGCCAGGCTCTCGAGCGACGTGGTCCTGCGAATGCCCTCGTCGACCTCCAGCCGACCGGGGAACACCGCGAGCTGCGAGTCGAAGGCGCCGGCGTCGGTCGCTGCCGCGGCTCGCTGGTGCGAGCGCAGCGACCACTCGTCCATCTCGGTCCGGCCGATGTCCCACTTGTCGGCGACGAGCTCGGCACCCTCGCCCTGGTTGAACGTGTCGACGCCGTACCGGTCGAGCACCGTCTGTCCCCATGGGCACCCGTCGATGCGTCCGGTGCCGATCGGAACGCGGCTCATGGACTCGACCCCGCCGGCGATGACGAACTCGCTCTGCTCGCTGATGACCATGGCCGCCGCGAAGTGGACCGCCTGCTGGCTCGACCCGCACTGTCGATCGATGGTGACCCCGGGGAGTGACTCGGGCAGGCCGGCGGCGAGGACGGCGCTGCGGCCGACGTTGACGGACTGGTCGCCCACCTGGCCGACGACCCCCCAGACCACGTCGTCGATCAGACCCGGGTCGAGATCGAGCGGCCCCAGCAGCGCCGTCAGCGCATGGGCGGAGAGATCGACGGGATGGATGTCGGCGAGCGCGCCGTTGCGGCGTCCGTGAGGGGTGCGGACTGCCTGGATGATCACTGCGTCGGTCATGGTGGTCTCCTGGATTCTGATGGTTCTAGAGCTTGAGGGAGCGGCCGATGATCTCCTTCATGATCTGTGTCGTGCCGCCGTAGATCGTCTGCACCCGTGCGTCGAGGAAGGCGCGCGAGATGGGGGTCTCGAGCATGTAGCCGTAGCCACCATGCAGCTGGAGACAGGTGTCGACCGTTCGCTTGAGCAGCTCCGTGCACCACCACTTGGCCTTCGCGGCGTCGACGCCGGAGAGCAGGCCGTCGTTGTGCTCGATGATCTGCCGATCGACGAACGACCGCGCGATGTCGAGCTCGGTGGTGAGCTCGGCCAGTGCGAACCGGTTGCTCTGGAACGACCCGATCGGCGTCCCGAAGGCCGTCCGCTCGCGTGCGTACTCCAGCGTGATCTCGAGGCAACGATGCCCCGCCTCGACCGCCGCGATCGCGATGCCGAGCCGCTCCTGCGCGAGCTTCTGCATCAGTTGGCCGAACCCAGAGCCTTCCTCGCCGAGGAGCGAGGTCGCCGGGACCTCTACGCCGTCGAAGGACAGTTCGCACGTGTCCTGGCTCTTGAGGCCGATCTTCGAGAAAGGTTGTGACCGGGTGAGACCGGGGCTGTCAGCGTCGACGACGAACATCGAGATGCCACGGGCACCGGCTTCCGGATCCGTCTTCGCGGCAAGGATGAGCAGGTCGCAGTTCGTGCCGCTGGAGATGAAGGTCTTGGTGCCGTTGACGACGTAGGTGTCGCCGCGCCGCCGAGCGGACGTCCTCATAGCGGCGAGGTCCGAGCCCGCGCCCGGTTCGGTCATGGCGATGGCGAGCATGGAGGTGCCGTCGCACAACTCGGGGAGCCAACGCTTCTTCTGCTCCTCGGAGCCGCCGGCGATGAGGTAAGGGAGGCACACGTTGTTGTGCAGGGTCAGGCACATCCCCGACCCGCTGACCATCGCACGCTGAATCTCTTCGGCGACCACCACGTTGAACCGGAAGTCGGGCTCGCCGCCGCCGCCGTACTCCTCGGGCACGGCCATGCCGAGGTACCCCATCTCTCCGGCCTTGCGGAACATGGCCTTGTCGACGCGACCGTCGCGCTCCCACTGGTCGTGGTGGGGCGCGATCTCCCGCTCGATGAACTCCCTGAAGCTCAGGCGGAAACTGTCGTGCACTGGGTCGAAGATGAGACGACGCACGGGACCTCCACTTGCGTGCTGTGGCGTCCTGGACCAACTCGTGGACGGCCACTTGATCATCTATCATCATACATGTTGACTGACCTGGCGGGCCGTGGTGCCCACGGACGAGGGGATGGCGATGGACGTTCGTTTCACGACTCACGACGGCCTCAGGCTCCGTGGACACACGACCGGCTCGGCCGAAGATCCGACGGTGCTGCTCCTGCACGGAGGAGGGCAGACCCGATACTCGTGGGGCGCCTTCCCCGACGCCCTGGCCGGCGCTGGCTTTCACGCCGTCTCCCTCGACCTGCGCGGGCACGGTGACAGCGACTGGTCCGAGAGTGCCGACTACGGGTTGGCTGCGTTCGCCGCGGACATCCGGACCGTGGCCGAGCAGCTCGGCGGAGCTCCGGTGTCGATCGTGGGAGCCTCTCTCGGCGGTCTCTCGGCCATGGTCGCCGCTGGGGAGGAGCCGGGGACGCCCGTCTCGGCGCTGGTGCTGGTCGACGTCGCGCCGCGGATGAATCGCGGAGGCCGGGATCGCATCGAGGAGTTCATGACCGAGCGCCCCGAGGGCTTCGACAGCATGGCGGAGGTCGTTGAGTCCGTGACCCGCTACCTGCCGCACCGCGAGAGCCGCTCGTCGACCGAGCTCCACCGGAACCTGCGCGTCTGGATGGACGGGCGCTACCACTGGCACTGGGACCCGGCCTTCATGGCGAACGGCTCCATCCAGGGCGATGCCGACCAGACCGAGCGGCTGGAGCGCGCCCTGGGGAACATTCACGCGCCGGTCATGCTCCTGCGCGGATCCGAGAGCGAGGTGGTGCTGCCTGCCGATGCCGAGGCATTCGCGCGGGTGGTGCCCGAGGCCGATGTGGTCACGATCGCGGGCGCGCACCACATGGTCGCGGGCGACAGCAACGACGACTTCTCCTCGGCGGCGCTCGAGTTCCTGACCCGCGTGGTCACGACACCCGTGTCATCGCCGTCCTGACGCCCGGCGCAGGTGAAGTGCCGCTAGCATCTGGGCGTGGTCCCACCGCGTCGGGCCCATCGCCGACTGAACGGGACTCATGAGCGACAAAGAAAGTGCGATCGGAAAGAGGCGCCGACTGGCGCTCGAGCTGTCGCGGCCCGAGTACGTCGAGAAGCGCGAGCAGATCCTCCGGGCTGCCGCCGACCTGTTCGCCACCCGCGGGTATCGCGAGACGAGCGTGTCGGACATCGCCGAGGCCGTGGAGCTCGATCGGGCCACGCTCTACTACTACGTCGGCAGCAAAAGCGACCTGTTCGAGGCGATCGCGATCACGGCCGCCGAGGGCAACGTCGAGTGGCTCGAGGAGATCGTCCAGGGCGAGGAAGCCCCCGACGCCAAGCTCGGCCGGGCCGTCGAGCACCTAATGGTGTCGTACGCCGAGAACTTCCCGAACCTCTACATCTACATCCGTGAGCACGGTCGTCAGCTCGAGCTGGGCAAGAACCGCGACTCCCGCATGCGGGCCATCCAGAAGCGCTACGACCGTGCATTCGCCCTCATCCTCGAGGAAGGGCGACAGCAAGGCCTCTTCAACGACGACCTCCCCATGCGTGAGATCGGATACTCCATCGCCGGCATGGTGAATTGGTCGCACTACTGGTTCCGGCCGGGAGGACCCGTCACGGGCGAGTCGATGGGCAAGGCGCTGTCGACCCTCGTTCTCCAGGGCATCAGGTCCGGCCCTGTGCCTGCCGGTCAGGCAGGCGACTCCTCCGCCACGTAGAACTGCTTGCACCACTCACGCAGCGCGCGGAACGGGAAGGACTCGTCGCGCGCGAACGGCGGACGGCTGATGTAGGTCATGTTCTCCCACACCGGGAAGTCCGCCTCGTGCTGCGAGAACTGCTGCTTGGTCCAGCGGTCCCGCAGCTTCTCGTCGAGCGGTGACCCGTCGCCGCGCGTCTTGGGGATCCAGACCGTCGCCCGGTGGTCCGACGTCGTCGCGTCGATCGGGGTCGTCGCGGTGCAGGTGTAGACGGTGTCGAAGGACGTGAACTGGCTGGCCACGTAGCCGAGGCCGTATGCGTCGTTGATGATCAGGCCGTCGACAGGTCCATGCGGCGTCGCCCAGGTCGACGGCTTGTCCCCGCCGAACTCCATCATCACCTCGGTGCGGAAGAAGTGACCCTTCTCGCCGTAGGACTTCACGTCCGGGACCTTGGACGCCTGGTGGACGTACTTGAAGTGGGCTGCGTCGCAGCTGTTCTCGGTCACCACTTGCGGCGGGAACTTGACGCCTCGCCACTCGTGGGCCGTGTCCGGGTGGATGGGCCAGAACTCCACGTCGGCGGACTCGTCCCAGATGAAGGGGGAGGGCTCCCATGCGGGCTCCTCGCCGTTCGCGCCGTACCAGAGCAGGACTACGCCGTCGACCTCGCGCACCGGCCACTGCTTGATCTGGAGCCCCATCTGCTTGGGGCGCGAGTAGGGGATGTCGCAGTTGCGGCCCTCGGCGTCCCACTTCCAGCCGTGGAAGGGGCACCGGATGGCGTCACCCTCGACCTGCCCGCCGTACCCGAGGTGCGCACCGAGGTGGGCGCAGAATGCGTCGCTGATGTGCAGCGTGCCGGTGTCGCCACGGTACGCGGCGAGCTCCGTGTCGAAGTACCGCATCGGCACGCTCTGGCCGGCCGCGATCTCGTCGCTCCACGCGACCTGGTACCAACCGCTCGCGTAGGTCTCGTACAGGAAGTTGTGCATTCTGCAGCCCTCCGTCCGTCTCCGCCGGTTCCGCGGCCGCGTCGCCGTCGATCGTCATCATACCTGTTGACGGCTACTCTGCCACAACCGCGCTCTTGCGTCGCGTCCCTCGTCGCAGAAGCCCCGAAATCTCCGGGTTGCACTCAACATGCGCGTTGACTTCGACCTGGAGATCGGTATGTTGAGGCCCGACATGTCCCGAACACCCCCAGCAGATCGCGGTGCTGGGCCAGCCCTGTTCTCCCCGGTTCGCCTGGGCGCGCTGCGACTCCCGAACCGCGTCGTGATGGCGCCGTTGACCCGCCTGCGTGCGGACGCGGGGGGCGTCCCCGGTGACCTCGTGGCCGCCCACTACGCCCAGCGCGCCTCCGTCGGAATGATCGTGACCGAGGGAGTCTTCCCGGCCCGCAGGGGTCGTGCGTACGCCGGCCAGCCCGGTCTCGAGAGTGACGAGCAGTCCGCGGGATGGGCGAGAGTGGTCGAGGCCGTCCACGCGAGGGGCGGCGTGATCGTCGCCCAGCTCATGCACGCCGGCCGGGTGTCCCACCCCGAGCTGCTGGGTGGCCTGCGCCCGGTCGCGCCCAGCCCGCTCGGGGTGCGCAGCCAGCACGGTCTCCGCACCCCGTCCGGCAAGCGCGCCTATCCGGTGCCCGCCGCCCTGACCCGGACGGGGATCGACGAGGTCGTCACCGGGTTCGCGGCAGCAGCACGGCGCGCGGTCGGTGCCTGCTTCGACGGCGTCGAGCTGCACTTCGCGAACGGATACCTCGTGCACCAGTTCCTCTCGCCGCACACCAACGTCAGGTCGGACGGGTACGGCGGCGGTCCCGACGGGCGGGCGCGTCTCGCGGTCGAGGTCGCCGCGGCGGTGGCAGCGGAGACCGGCGCCGATCGCCTCGGAGTGCGGATCTCGCCGATGCACGACATCCAGGACGTGGTCGAGGACGACGAGGCGGACGTCGTCGCGACGTATGGAGTGCTGTCGGACCACCTCCGGCATCTGGGCATCGCCTACCTGAGCGTGATCCACGAAGACCTGGCCTCCCCGCTCGTACAGGGGCTGCGGGCGCGATCCGGCGCCGGCCTCGTGGCGAACTCCGGGCTCCGCACGATGACGAGGCTGCAGGAGGCGGACCGGCTCGTCGCTGGTGATCTCTGCGAGGCCGTAGCAGTCGGTCGCGGTGTCATCGCGAACCCCGACCTGGTCGGGAGGTGGCGCGATGGTCACGATCTCAATCCGGTCGACCCCGCGACGTTCTACACCGGCGGCCCGCGTGGGTACACGGACTATCCCGCTCTCGCCGACCACTGACCCGCGCTGCGCAGTGCGTGGTGGTCGATCAGCACACTCGTTGACAACAAATCCGAACTCCCGCAGGATGTGCCCGTGGACTTCGAGCTCGCGGACCAGGCCGACCGGTTGCGGTCCCGGCTGAGGGCGCTGATGGCGGACCACGTACCGACGGGCTATCTCGGTGCCTTCTCCGACGACCCAGCCGACCTCGAGGTGGCGCAGGCGTTCTGCCGGCTGCTGGCCGCCGAGGGCCTGCTGACCCTCGCGTGGCCCCACGAGTACGGCGGACGGGACGGGTCGGTGTGGGAGCAGACCGTCGTCCGGGAGGAGATGTGGGCCAACCACGAACCGCGAGGCGCCCAGTACATGGGCGTCAACTGGGTGGGCCCGGTCCTCATGCGTCACGGAACTCCCGAGCAGCGCCGGAAGCATCTTCCGCCGATCGGCGCGGGTGAGGTGGTCTGGTGTCAGGGCTTCAGCGAGCCCGACGCCGGCTCGGACCTCGCGTCGTTGCGCACCTCGGCGACCAGGAAGCCGGAGGGCGGCTGGGTCATCTCGGGGCAGAAAGTCTGGACCTCGTACGCCGAGATGGCCCAGTGGTGCTTCCTGCTCGCCCGCACGGGTGACCGGTCGTCCCGGCACGACGGCATCACGGTGTTCCTGGTGCCGATGGACTCTCCGGGCCTCGAGGTGCGGCCGATCCGCAGCATGATCGGCCCGCACCACCTCAACGAGGTCTTCTTCGACTCGGTCGAGGTCGGTGACGACGCCGTCCTCGGCGCCCCGGGCGAGGGATGGAACATCGTCCGCGAGGTGCTGGCCTACGAACGGGTGGGCATCGCGCGCTACGCGCGTTGCGAGAAGCTCCTGCAGTGGGCCCCGCGGGGGGTCGCGTCCTGGGACGCCGTGCCGGGCACGCTCAAGGTCCGGTGGGCCCGCGAGCTCGCGCGGACGCGCGCCGTGCGGCTGCTCGCGTACAAGGTTCTCGACGCGCAGAGCGGGGGCCGCGCCAACCCCGCGGAGACGGCTGCCTATCGGACGGCAGCCACGCTCCTCGACCAGAGCGTGGCCGACCTCCTCCTCGACATCGTTGGCGCCGACCTGCTCGGTCACGTCGAGGACGACGAGGACTTCCTGCGGGCGGTGGAGGATCACTGGCGCTATGCACAGGCGGCGACCGTCGCCTCGGGGACGCTGGAGATGCAGAAGAATCTGATCGGTCGCGAGATGGCGACGGGCCGTGGTTGACCGCGCGTTCGAGCCCGAGGCGCTCGAGTACGGACGGGTCGTGCGGACGGTCATCGAGGCTGCGGGCGGGCTCGAGCTCGTGGTCAGGTCCAGCATCGACCACGCGGCCACCGCACGCTCGATCGACGCCACGCTGGCCGGCGCGGGGGTCTGGGACCTGGCACCCCTCGAGGACGAGTTCCAGCTCCAGGCATCCGCGGAGTCGTGCCGGGTCGCGGGTGCGTTCGCACTACCGTGCCCGGTTGCCGAGCGTCTCGGTGCGCACGGTCACCTCGACGTCGACGCGGTCGCGTTGGTGGGTCGGGGCGGTCGCGTGTCGATCGCGGAGCCGAGCCTTCGTTGGATGGCGGTCGACCAGGACGCTGCGACCTACTCGGTGCAGGTGCCGGCCGACCGGGGCACCGGTCGCCTGGGTGCGTTCGTGGTCTCGGCCGAGCTCACGCCCACCGGCCGTGCCGACGATCGGCTCCTGGCCCTCCTCGTCACGCTGAACGCGCACACGCTGCTGGGCATGATGCAGGGTGTCGTCGCACAGACGCGTACCCATGCCCAGACCCGGCACCAGTTCGGCGCACCGCTGGTCAGCTTCCAGGCGATCCAGTACCAGCTGGCCGACGCATGGGTCGCGGTCCAAGCCGTCGAGGAGATGGGACGCTACGCGCTCTGGTCGCTCGCGTCCGGACGCGATTCCGCACTGCTCGACGCGGTGGCGCTGCGATCGGAGGCGTTGCACGCGGCGTCGACCGTCTTCCGGACCGGTCATCAGGTCCACGGGGCGACCGGGTTCTGTGACGAGACGCCGGTGTCGTGGCTCTCGCGGCACAGCCTGGCCCTCCGGGAGCTACCCACCGGGGTCACCGGCACCGACGCCTGGCTGCTCGGGCTGATCGAGGCGGAGGGCTTCGACGGGCTCTTCGGTCCACGGGGCGGGTCCCCGCACGAGCTGACGGCAGCAGCGCGGCGTGACTGATGCCGTCTCCGACCTCTTCTCGCTCGAGGGCAAGGTCGCGCTCGTCACCGGTGCATCGGGGACGCTCGGCCAGTCCTTCGTCCGCACCCTGACCGCCGCGGGGGCGTCGGTCGCGGCGGCCGGACGACGCTCCGAGCCTCTGCTTGCCCTGGCTGGGTCCTGCGCCGGGGTGGTCCCGATCACCGGCGACCTCAGCCACGAGGATGGTCCCGAGCACGTGGTCGCCCGGGTGCGCGCCGAGGTCGGGCCTGTTGACGTCCTGGTCAACAACGCCGGGATCGTCGGTGGCGTCGTCCGGGCCCAGGACGAGTCGAGGGAGTCCTTCGACCAAGTCCTCGCCGTGAACCTCACGGCACCGGCTCGTCTCAGTGCCGCGGTGCACCAGGACATGGTCGCGCGGGGCGGCGGCTCCATCGTCAACATCTCCTCGATCAGCGGAGTCGTGGGACTCGGCCGCATTCCTCAGGCGTCATACGTCGCGAGCAAGACGGGGTTGATCGGCCTGACGCGGGAACTGGCGCTGCAGTGGGCGTCGAAGAACATCCGCGTGAACGCCATCGCCGCGGGGTTCTTCGAGAGCGAGATGACCGAGGGCCTGTACGCCAGCGAGCGGATGTCCGAGTGGCTCGAGAGCAACACCCCGCTGCGCAGGCGGGGCGCGGCTCGCGACATGTCGGGCGCGCTCCTGCTGCTTGCTTCCGATGCCGGCCGCTACATCACCGGCCAGACCGTGACCGTCGACGGAGGCTGGACCGCGCGATGACGCACGATCTCGAGGCGCTACGTCGCCAGGTGGCCGACTGGTGTGCGGCGAATGTGCCGGCCGACTGGCGGATCAGGCAGGTGGGCATGAGCCAGGCCGAGTTCGTGGCGTTCCAGAAGTCATGGCTCGCCGGCCTCGTGGCTGCGGGCTGGGCGGCTCCGCACTGGCCTGAGGAGTGGGGTGGTGGCTACTCGCTCGACGAGCAGTCGGCCATCTTCGAGGAACTGGCCAAGGCCGGTGCGCCCCGGCTGGTCGTGCCCTTCGTGTCCCTGCACCACGCCGCGGCGACCCTCCTCCACGCGGGCACGGACGAGCAACGGGCGCGGCACCTGCCGGCCATCCTCGAGGGCGAGGTCTGGTGCCAGGGCTTCTCAGAGCCGGGCGCCGGATCCGACCTTGCGTCGCTGACGACCCGCGCCGTCCGCGACGGGGACGCGTTCGTGGTCAACGGTCAGAAGATCTGGGCAAGCCTCGCCATGTACGCCGACTGGTGCCTGCTGCTGGCCCGCACGGATCCACACGCCCCGAAGCGGCACGGCATCTCGTACTTCCTGATGGACATGTCGAGTCCCGGCGTCGAGGTGCGTCCCATCCGCCAGGCCAGTGGGGAGGAGCACTTCTGCGAGATCTTCCTCACCGACGTCCGGATTCCCGCGGCCAACCTGATCGGCCCCGAGCACGGGGGCTGGGCCGTCGCGCAGAGCACGCTGAACTCCGAGCGGGGTGCCACGGTGATCGAGCTGGCCGAGCGACTGTCGGTCGGGCTGGGATGGTTGGTCGACCTCGTCAAGGACGGCGGGCGCGATGCCGCGCTCCCGCTCCACGGTGACCACGTCGTGCTGGACCGGTTGGCCCGGCTCCACGCTCGCGCGCGGGCTCTGCGACTCCTCTGCGCCCGTGCCGTTGGCGAGGGCGTGCGCGACGAGCATCGCGGCACCCTGGCATCGGTCATCAAGCTCTATTACAGCGAGCTCCTCCAGAGCATCACCGAGTTCGGTGTGGACCTCAGCGGCATGGAGGGCCAGCTGGCCTCGGGTCGCGCGCTGAGTGCCGGGTGGGAGTCGGGGAACTGGATGCTGGACTTCATCGGCTCCTGGGAGTGGACGATCCCGGGCGGGAGCAGCGAGATCCAACGGAGCATCATCGGCGAGCGGGGACTCGGTCTCCCTCGTGAGCCCCAGGTGGCCTCGTGATCCTTCTCGACGTCGACGAGAGCACGCAGTCGCTCCGAGACTCCGCTCGCCGCCTGCTGGCGGCCGAGTCGTCGTCGGTCAGGGTACGGGAGCTCGCCGGATCCGGCCAACCCGCGCGCGCGCTGGATCAGCGGATGGCGCAGCTGGGCTGGTTCGGCATCGAGGTGCCCGACGAGCTCGGCGGGGCCGGTGCGACCCTCGCCGACCTGCGCGTGCTGGTCGAGGAGCTCGGCAGGCACTCGGCTTCCTCCCGGCTGTGCAGCTCCGGGGTGCTGGCGACGGGTGCCATCCTGCTCGGCGGCTCGACCGCTCAGCAGGAACGCTGGCTGCCCGACCTCGGCACCGGTGGGCGGTTCGGCACCATCGCCTTCGGCAGCCCCGAGTCGGGTGCGGCCGCTGCCGTCGTCGCCAAGCGCACCTCCTCCGGTTGGCGGCTCGACGGATCGGTGCCCCATGTGCTCGACGCCGTCGGGTCGGACCTGTTGGTCGTCGCTGCGCACGACCAGGCTCAGCAGACGGTCGTCCTGGTGATTCCGACGACTGCTGCCGGAGTCGTGGTGTCGGACCGGCCCCTGGTCGACCTGACGCGCAGGGTGGGAGCCGTCGTACTCGACGGGGCCGTTGTCGCCGACGCCGACGTGCTCGCACGGGGACGCGACGCCGAGGGCCTGGTGTCGGCCGTCCTCGATCGTGCGGCGGTGGCTCTGGCGGCGGACTCAGTGGGCGTCGCCTGTCGCGTGGTCGAGATGACCGCGGCATACGCGAAGCAGCGCGAGCAGTTCGGACGCAAGATCGGCTCGTTCCAGGCAGTGAAGCACCAGGCCGCCGACATGCTCGTGACGACCGAGGCGGCACGCGTGCTGACCGAGGACGCGTGGGTCCGCGTCAGCGAAGACCCGTTCGGCTCGGCGCTTGCGGCGTCGATGGTGAAGGACTACGCCGTCGAGGTCGCCGCGAAGGTGGCGGGCACGGGCATCCAGCTGCACGGGGGCATCGGGTACACCTGGGAGCACGACCTGCACCTCCTGCTGAAGCGCGCCAAGTTCAACGAGAGCTTCTGCGGTGGCAGTCGGTGGCATCGACGGCGCAGCGCTGCGGCCATCCTGGCGGACCGCTGAGGATCAGCGACCGGTCCACACCGGCGGTCGGCGCTCGGCGAACGCGGCCGCGCCCTCCTTCGCGTCGTCCGAGGAGAACACCGGGTCGACGAGCACCTCTTGCCGTGCCCAGGCGTCCTCCGTCGACAGGTCTGCCGACTCCCGCACCAGGTGCTTCGACACCGTTACGGCGAGCGGGCCGTTGGCCGCGATCCGGGTGGCCAGGGCGAGGGCCGTCTCTAGCGCCTCGCCGGCGGGCACGACGTGGTTGACCAGCCCGATCTCGGCGGCGCGGGCGGCATCGATGGGATCTCCGGTGAGGATCAGCTCCATCGCGATGCTGCGCGGGATGCGGCTCGCCAGCAGGATGGCGGCGCCACCCGCGGCGACCAGGGCTCGTTGCGTCTCGGGCACGCCGAATCGGGCCGTCTCGTCGGCGACGATGAGGTCACAGGCGAGCAGTAGCTCGAAGCCACCAGCGAGCGCCCAGCCGCTGACCGCGGCGACGACGGGCTTGGTGGGCGGCGTCCGGGTCATGCCGCACAGCCCGCGACCCTCGATCGCGGGCGTCTCCCCGCGCAGGAACGCCTTGAGGTCCATCCCCGCCGAGAACACCCCACCGGCACCGGTCAGGACTCCGGCGCGAAGTCCGTCGTCGCTGTCGAGCTCGTCGACGGCATCGCGGATGCCGACCGCGACGGCGCGATCGAGGGCGTTCTTCGCCTCGGGGCGGTTGATCGTGATGATCTGCACGGCCCCACGACGTTCGACGAGTACTGCGCTCATGGCGAGCTCCGTTCCGGGTTGTCGTGCGTTCACACGCCGAGCGCGCGACCGACGATCTCCTTCATGATCTCAGTCGTGCCGCCGAGGATGGTCTGCACCCGTGCGTCCTGGTAGGCCCTCGCCACGGGGTACTCCAGCATGTAGCCGTACCCGCCGTGCATCTGCAGGCACCGGTCGATGACCGACTTCTGCAGCTCGGTCACCCACCACTTCGCCTTGGCGGCGTCGACGGCCGACAGGGTTCCGTCGCCCACGCGACGCACGCAGTCGTCGACGAACACCTGCGCGATGTCGAGCTCGGTGTCCATCTCGGCCAGGGCGAACCTGTTGATCTGGAAGGAGCCGATCGGTTGACCGAAGGCGAGGCGGGTCTTGGCGTACTCGAGGGTCTGCTCGTGGATGCTCCGGGCGTTGGCGACGCTGCCGATCGCGATCGACAGCCGCTCGCTGGGGAGGTTCTCCATCAGGTGCACGAACCCCCGGTTCTGCTGACCGAGGAGGTGGGAGTCCGGCACGCGGACGTCCACGAACGAGAGCTCGGCGGTGTCCTGCGCCGGCAGGCCTATCTTCTCCAGCTTGCGGCCCCGGCTGAAGCCCGGCATCCCGTCCTCGACGACCAGGAGGCTGATGCCCTTGTTGCCCAGGGCCGGCTCGGTCCGTGCCACGACGATCACGACGTCGGCCAGGAGCCCGTTGGAGATGAACGTCTTCTGGCCGTTGAGGACCCACTCGTCCTTGTCGCGTTCTGCCGTGGTCGTGATTCCTGCCAGGTCACTGCCCGCGCCGGGCTCTGACATCGCGATGGCGAAGATGAGCTCGCCCGCTGCCATCCGCGGCAACCAGCGTTGCTTCTGCTCAGGAGAGGCGAGCCGCAGCAGGTAGGGCGCGATGATGTCGTTGTGCAGTCCGAAGCCCGGACCGTGGAGGCCGCGTACGGCGAGCTCCTCGGTCACGATCGCGTTGTACCGGAAGTCGTCGATCCCGAGTCCGCCATACTCCTCGGGGACGTTGAAGCCGATGACGCCTCGCTCGGCCGCCCGGACGAAGATGTCGCGATCGACCCGTCCGTCCGTCTCCCAGCGCCGGTGCTCCGGAACGATCTCGCGCTCGACGAACTCCCGGACCATCGAGCGGAACTCGTCGTGCTCGCGGGTGAAGATCTGTCGTCGCGTCCCTCCCGAGGTCATCGGCGGCTCCGGTCGGCCAGCGCCGCGAGGGCCTGACCGTGGTCCGCCGAGCTCATGCTGAGCTGCTCGGCGAGCACCGCGATCTGCGTGGCCGTGGCCGTCGCCGACGACGCGTACGCGTTCAAGGCCTTCTTGATCGCGCGGAGCGCGTCGGCCGGCTGTGCTGCCAGCCGCTCCGCGAGAGCGATGGCCGTCTCCATCAGGTCCTCGGAGGGGACGACCCGGTTCGCCAGTCCCATTGCCACCGCTTCGGTAGCGCGCACGCGCGATCCGAGGAACAAGAACTCTTTGGCCGCGTGCATCCCGGTCAGGAGAGGGAGGAAGACACCGCCGTCACCGGCGACCAGCCCGATCGCCACGTGCGGGTCGGAGAAGTGGGCCGTGTCCGCGGCTACGACGAGGTCGGACAGGATGCTGAGGCTGCAGCCCAGGCCGACCGCCGGGCCGTTGACCGCCGCGACGACGGGGAGGGGAAAGCGCGTCATCGCCGAGATGAGCTGCTCCGCCTCGGTGGCCGAGCGCGACGCGGCCCTGGGATCCGCGTTGATCTCGGACATCCAGGCGAAGTCGCCGCCAGCACTGAAGGCACGGCCCGCTCCGGTGAGGACGACGGAGCGGAGCGAGCGGTCGTCGGCGAGCAGCGGCCACAGCTGCACCAGGTCGTGGTGCATGGCGGGGTTGAACGCGTTGAGCTCGTCCGGACGGTTCAGGGTGACCAGTGCCACCGGTCCTCGGGACTCGACGCGGATCGTGCCGGTCGATGAAGGATGTGCCGTCCAGGTCATGCCGGCGCCGGTCGCTTGACCTCGATGCCGGACTTCTCGCGATCCCAGGAGGCTGCCGGGTCGTGCATCTCGCGGAGCTTGAACTTCAAGACCTTGCCGGTGGGCGTCGAGGGCAGCTCGTCGATGAAGTCGATGAACCGTGGGACGGCGAAGTACGGCATGTTCTCGACGCAGTGCTCGATCAGCTCGCGATGATCGAGCTCGGAGCCGTCCCGGCGCACGACGTATGCCTTGACCTCGTCCTCGGACATCTCGCTGGGCACCGGGACGACGGCGACCTGGAGGACGTCGGGGTGCCGAGCGATCGCCTGCTCGACCTCCCACGACGAGATGTTCTCACCACGACGCCGCAGGTAGTCCTTCTTCCGGTCCGCGAAGTGGAAGAAGCCCTCCTCGTCGATCAGACCCAGATCGCCGGTATGGAACCAGCCCTGCTTCGTGACGCGCCAGCTGGCGGCGGGGTTGTTGAAGTACCCCTCGAACATCACGTGCGGCTCCTTCGGACGGACGACGATCTCGCCGACGACCCCGGGCGCGACCTCACAACCTTCGTTGTCGAAGATGCGCATGTCGAAGAGGTCGTCGTTGGGTCGCCCGGAGGCGCCGCGGGGCAGCTCCCCTCCGGAGGGGTCGATCTTGACGATCGGGTTCGCTTCGCTGAGCCCGTAGGCGGTGATGAACCGGCAGCCCCAGCGCTGCTCCATCTTCGCCTTCAGGTCCCAGGGCATCGGGACGGCGTAGACGACGCGGATGCCTTCTTCCTCCGACTGCGGCTGGTTCCACATCATCATGCCCATCGACCCGAGCAGCAGCGTCGCGGTGCACCGTTCCTCGCGGACGCGCCGCCAGAAGTTCGACGCGCTGAACCTCTCGTCCAGCACGCACCGGGCGCCCATCGAGATCGACGAGATCATGCCGGCGCCCTTGGCGGCGAGATGGAACATGGGGGTGCAGGCGTAGAACGCGTCGTCCTCGTCCTCGTACCACATGCCGGCCATCTGCTCGGACGTGGTGACCAGGTAGTGCTGGCTCAGCACCGCCCCCTTGGACGGTCCCGTGGTGCCGGACGTGTAGACGATGCTGCAGGGGTCGCTCCACTGCGGCGAGTATGTGAAGTCGCGTCGGGTCGAGCTCGCATCGAGGAGCTCGGTCACCGGATGCAGGCTGAGGCGGGGGAGACCGGAGGACTGCCCACCCGTGTCCCCGCGCACGAAGACCTGCGTGAGATCGGGGAGGTCGGGCGCCACCGCCAGGACGTGCTCGAGCAAGTGCCCGTCAACGATGATGGCCTTCGCTCCACAGTC
This sequence comes from Nocardioides hungaricus, assembly GCF_054782915.1. Taxonomy (NCBI): domain Bacteria; kingdom Bacillati; phylum Actinomycetota; class Actinomycetes; order Propionibacteriales; family Nocardioidaceae; genus Nocardioides; species Nocardioides hungaricus. The sequence continues at coordinate 27,041 of NZ_BAAGRO010000022.1, forward strand.
CGCGAGCTGGTGCCGCAGGAACTCGCCGCGGTACGAGGTGTTGATCATGACCTCGATGACACCGCTCATCGCCGTCCCGAACTGCAGGTAGGCCTGCTCCACGCAGTTCTCGGCGAGCGTCGCGATGACGTCGCCCGGCCGGAGGCCCTGCGCGTGCATGCCGTTGGCCATCCGCGTCGACGCCAGGCTGAGCGCTTCGTAGGTGAGGTGCTCGCCGAGGATCGTGAGGGCGACCTTGTCGGCGTGCGCCGTCGTCTGCTTCTCGAGGATGCCGTGGAGCGTCTTGCGCTCGCCCGGGACGAAGCGGGTCATCTGTACTCCTCCGGAGGTGTGATGCCGAGATGCCGGTCGCGCTCGAGTGAGGTGTCCACCACGGCGATCCGACGTCATCGTACCCGTTGACAACTCGGGTGCAAGGCCTTGCGAGGCGACGTGTCAACAGATATGTTCACTCACGGACGCCACGCGCCGGGCCGCTTTCGAGCGGGCTTCCGTCGCGATGACTCGACGCGTGTGCGCGTACGGACGACTCGAGGGCTGGAGCAATATGAAGGACTCGTGGGACGACCCGATTCGAAGGACCCTCACGGGGATGTTGCTGGGTCACGCTGAGACCAAGGCCGACAAGATCGCACTGTCGATCGTCGGCGAGGACATCTCCTACGGGGACCTGGTCGGGCGGAGCAACTCCGTGGCGCGTGCGCTGCGTGAGTACGGGATCGGCAAGGGCGACGTGGTCGCGATTCTGACGGAGAACTGCGCGGACCAGGTGGTCATCGAGTTCGCGACGGCTCGCCTCGGTGCCATCGAGGTGATGCTGAACACCGCCTACCGGGGCGACTTCCTCGCCCACCAGCTCAACGTGAGCGCCGCCAAGATCATCATCGTCGACAGCGCGCTCCGCCAGGTCGCCCTCGACATCCTCGACCGGGTGCCGTCCATCCAGCACGTGATCGTGCGGGGGGCCACCGGACAGCTCGACCCCTGGCAGGGCGTGCAAGTGGTCGGCATCGACGCTCTCCAGGGCTACTCCACCGACGCCCTGTCCGATGTTCCCGATCCGTTGTGGACCGACCCGTCGACGATCGTGTTCACCTCCGGTACGACCGGCCCGTCCAAGGGCGCGCTCATGTCGCAGAACTACCTGGTCACGCACGCCGAGTTGGAGTCGTCGAGCTGGTACCGCGGGCCGGACGACGTGTTCTACTCCTGCGGTCCGCTCTTCCACCTCGCGGCCAAGGGTGTCGGCGTGCTGGGGTCGATCTACCGCGGTGTGCATTGCGTCCAGGACGACAGGTTCAGCGTCTCGGGCTTCTGGGCGAAGATCCGTGAGCACGACTGCAGCGCCACGCTGATGCTCGGCTCGATGGCGATGCTGCTCTGGACGCGTGAGCCCGACGAGGACGAGGGCATCGACACGGTCGTGGGCGTGCCGGTACCGGCGTCCCTGCAGGACGCCATGGCCGAGCGCTGGAAGTGCAAGTTCGAGAGCGTCTACGGGTTGAGCGAGGCAGCGCCGGTGACCGTCAGTGGTCCGGACGTGCCCCTGCGACCCGGCTCCGCCGGCAAGGTGGCGGAGAAGTACTACGACGTCCGCATCTTCGACGACAACGACAAGGAGCTGGAGCCTGGTCAGGTCGGCGAGGTCGTGATCCGGCCTCGTCGCGCCCAGTCCATGTTCGACGGCTACTACCGCGACGCCGAGGCGACGGCCGAGAAGTGGAAGAACCTGTGGTTCCACACCGGCGACCTCGGGAAGATCGACGAGGACGGCTACTTCTTCTTCGTCGACCGCAAAAAGGACTACCTGCGTCGTCGTGGCGAGAACATCTCCTCCTACGAGGTCGAGGCTGCGATCGCGCGTCATCCCGCGGTCATCGAGGCCGCCGTCGTGGGTGTGGCCAGCGACCTGACCGAGGACGAGGTCAAGGCGGTGGTCGTCCTGCGCCCGGGCTCCACCGTGACCTTCGAGGAGCTCGTGGAGCACTGCGTAGCGAACATGCCGTACTTCGCGGTACCTCGCTACATCGAGCTCACCGAGGACCTTCCCCGGACGCCCAGCGGCAAGGTGCTCAAGCACCAGCTCCGCAACGACGGGACGGTCTCATCCTGGGACCGAGAGGCTCACGGCATTGTCCTGAGCGGCCGTTCGGCACGCGCGGCCACTGCGGCGTCTGCGGCGTCCGAGCGATGACCACGGCTCAGATCCCTGCCGTCCGGCCACGGATCAACGCGGAGGAGCAGCGCTTCTGGGACGGCACGGCCGCCGGGAAGCTGCTGACCCAGCGGTGCACGCAGTGCGGCCTGCACGTGTCGCCGCCACGCGGGGTGTGTCGGCGCTGCGGCGGGCGAGAGCTGCCGTGGGTCGACGTCGTCGCTCCCGGGCGGGTCTACACGTTCACGGTGAACCACAACGCGTGGGCACCGGATGCCCCGGCCGACTACGTGCTGGTCGTCGTCGAGTTCCCAGAGCAGGACGGCATCCGATTCGTCGGACCCGGCGACCTCGCCCCCGACGAGGTGGCGATCGGTGTCCCGGTGGGAGTGCGTTTCGAGCTAGCTCCGAACGGTCTGCACCGCCCCGTCTTCACGCCCTGGCCGGCGGCGTGACGCGGCGCGCCCAGTGGCGTCGACCGCTGATCACCGGTCTGGGCAAGTCGGCCGTCGGCCGTCGTCTGGACCGCTCTGGTCACCAGCTGACCATCGACGCCATCACGACGGCCGTCGCGGACGCCGGTCTCGAGATGTCCGACATCGACGGGCTCGCGACCTATCCCGGCCTCACGGTTCCGCTGAACCCGGGCTTCATCGGACCCGACATCTACGAGATCCAGGACGCCCTCGGTCTCGAGCTGAACTGGCACCTCGGCTCCTACCAGGGGGCCGCGCAGTTCGTCTCGCTGATCGAGGCGGCCGCCGCGGTCTCGGTTGGCCTGTGCAAGCACGTTGTGGTGTTCCGCACCACGACCGAGGCGCAGGCGCAGGGTCCCGGGCGACGGCCGGGGCTGGGCGGTCAGATGGTCGAGGCCGAGGGCAACCTCGCGTGGCTGCTGGCGTCCGGAGCCGTGTCGGCCGCGAACTGGGCAGGCATGTACGCCCAACGCCACATGCACACCTACGGCACGTCCAAGGAGCAACTGGGCTGGGTCGCGATCAGCCATCGCGAGCATGCCCGCCGCAACCCGGACGCGGTGTTCACCGACCCGCTGACGATGGACGACTACCTGGGGAGCCGCGAGATCTCGTCCCCCCTCTCCCTCTACGACTGCGACGTCCCCGTGGACGGCTGTGTCGCCATCGTCATCTCGGCGCCGGAGACGCGTCCCGACGTTCGGCACTGGGTCCAGATCGAGTCGGTCGGGTCGGCCATGCGTCATCGTCCGTACTGGGAGCACTGGCCCGATCTGTCGACGATGGCGCCGCACGATGCGGCCGACCACATGTGGGAGGGCACCGATCTCAAGCCGAGCGACGTCGACGTGGCCCAGCTGTACGACGGGTTCAGCATCTTCACGCTGATGTGGCTCGAGGCACTGAAGTTCTGCGGGCCCGGGGAGAGCGGGGCGTACGCCGAGGGCGGCGCCCGGTTCAGTCTGGACAGCTCGATGCCGATCAACACCTGGGGCGGGCAGCTCTCGGCCGGTCGTCTACACGGCTGGGGCTTCCTGGCCGAGGCGCTCGAACAGCTGTGGCAGCGCGCCGACGGCCGACAGGTCGAGGGCGCCGAGGTTGCCGCCGTCGGGATCGGCGGGGGAGTGGTGGCCGCGTCCTTGCTCCTGACGGCCGGACAGAGCGCGCCCTCACAGGAGTCTGCGTGACTGCTCCGCCGCGAGGACCGAGCGTCGAGTCAGCCATCGTCGACGCGCTCGTCGAGGGCGGCGTCGACACCGTCCTAGGCATGCCGGGAGGCATGACCCTCAAGCTCTGGAACGCTGTCGCCGAGCACCCCGGGATCCGCGCCGTGGTGGTGCGGGAGGAGTCGATCGGCGCCTACATGGCGGAGGCGCACGGTCGACTCACCGGCCGGCCCGCGGCCGTCATGGGCCAGGGCGAGTGGATCGTCGGGAACGCCGGGCAGGCCGCCATGGAGGCGCTCCTCGGGAGCTCCCCGATGATCATCCTCACCGAGATGTCCGACGGCGGCGAGTACGCCCACCACGCGCCGTACCAGGGCGGCAGCGGAGATCCTGGCACCTGGGACGCGAGGGGCGCTCTCGCGGCGGTCACGAAGTCGGTCCTGGTGAGTCGCTATCCCAGCCAGGCCGTGCAGCACACGCAGCAGGCCATCAAGCTCGCGCTCAGCGGAGATCCGGGACCGGTCGCGGTGGTGTACTCCGCGGACTCGCTGAGGGGACCGATGTCCGCGGCCGGTGGCCCGCGGCTGCATCCCACGTCGACCTATCTCCCCGGCACCCGGCCCCGGCCCGCGGACGCACAAGCGCTGAGGGAAGCGGTCTCGGCGCTCGCGGCGGCGACCGCACCGGTCATCGTGGCGGGCAACGGCGTCCGGACCGGCCGCGCACAGCGGGAGCTCCGGGCACTCGCCGAGGAGGCCGGGCTCCCGGTGGCGACCACGTCCGGCGGCAAGGGCGTCTTCCCGGAGGACCACGAGCTCGCCGCAGGCGTGATCGGCCCGTTCGGGTCGGACCTGGCGAATCTCGCGGTCGGTGGGTCGGACGTGATCCTGGCGGTCGGCACCAAGCTCGGGTCCAGCGACACCGCCGAGGCGCATCCGGAGCTCGTCGACCCCGCCCGCCAGAGGATCGTCCACGTCGACGTCGAGCCGGCGAACGTCGGCTGGACCCTTCCGGTCGACGTCGCGGTCATCGGCGACGCCGCACACGTCCTCCCGGACCTGCTCGCCTCCTACGACGGGTCGGGGCGCCACGAGGGCGCAGCACGGCTCGAGCGGCTCCGCACAACCATTCCGGCTGTCGACTGGCCGGCGACCGTGGTGGGCGGACGGTTGTCACCTCACGACGTCGTCGTGCAGATCGCGCGTTCGATCCCGCCCGACACGGCCGTGTCCTGCGATGCGGGCGAGAACCGGCTCTTCATGCTCAAGTGGTTCACCACCCGCGCTGGGGGGGAGTACCTCCAGCCCGCAGCCGGCGGCGGCATGGGCTACGCCGTGCCGGCGGCGATGGCTTCCGCCCTGGTCCGCCCTGGTTCCCCGGCCCTGGCGGTCTGCGGCGACGGCGGCTTCAGCATGAGCCTGCACGCACTGATGTCCGCGGTCGAGCGGAGCCTGCCCGTCGTCGTCGTCGTGCTCAACAACAACGCGCTCGGCTGGGTACTGCACGGGTCTCGCGGGGCCGCGGAGGTGGCCGAGAGTGCGCCGTTCGACTTCGCGGCGATCGCTCGCGCGATCGGCTGCGACGGTCACGCCGTGACCGATGTGCAGCAGCTCGACCAGCACCTGGGCTCGATCGCCGGCCTGACCCGGCCCTTGGTGCTCGACGTCGCGATCAGTCGCGACGTGACCTTTCGTGACCTGCTGCACCGGTTCGGCTCGCGACGCAACGAGACCGGCGGCTACTGAGCCGTGTCGTCACCGGGTCCCCGTCCTGCCGCCCTGCCCTCGCCGCCGGGCCTCGAGTCGTCTTGATCAGAAGGAGCCCCAGCCATGCACCCCACCGCCTCGCCGACGCGCGAGGAGCTCCGCCTGGAGGTCCGCAGGTGGCTCGCGCAGCACCTGCCTCGCTCGCCGCTGGAGTCGTTCGACACCGAGGCCGGATTCGCTGCGCACCGTGAGTGGGAGCGGTTGCTGCACTCGGCCGGTCTCGCGGTCGTGACCTGGCCCGTCGAGCTCGGGGGCCGAGGACTCGACATCATCGACTGGCTGATCTTCGAGGAGGAGTACTGGGCCTCCGGCGCGCCCGGCCGGGTGGGCCAGAACGGCATCTTCCTGCTGGCCCCCGCCATCTTCGAGTTCGGCACCGAGGAGCAGAAGGCGCGCCTGCTGCCGCCGATGGCCCGGGGCGACGAGGTGTGGGCGCAGGCCTGGTCCGAGCCAGGCGCCGGCAGCGACCTGGCGGCACTCACCAGCAGGGCAGATCGCACCGAGGGCGGGTGGCGGCTCAACGGTCACAAGATCTGGTCGACCCGCGCGGCGTTCGCCGACCGGATGTTCGGGCTGTTCCGGACCGACCAGGACGCCGAGCGGCACCGCGGCCTCACCTACTTCCTCGTCCCGATGTCGGCCGAAGGAGTCACGGTCCGGCCGATCCGCCAGCTCGACGGCGGGGCAGGCTTCGCCGAGATCTTCCTCGACGACGTCCTCGTGACCGACGACGACGTCCTGGGAGATGTCGATCGAGGCTGGCACGTGGCCATGTCGACCACGGCCTCCGAACGGGGCCTCATGCTGCGCTCACCCGGTCGCTTCCTGGCCTCCTCGGCCCGCCTCCTCGAGCTTTGGAGAAGGGTGTCGGAGTCGGAACCGGTCCGGGCGGCGAGCCTGGAGGCGAGGGTCGTCGATGCGCGGCTGGACGCGGAGGCCTACCGGCTCTACGTGCACGCCGCCGCTCGTGCGTCCATGAGCGGTACGCCGGTGGGCCCCGAGTCGAGCGCGAACAAGCTGTTCTGGTCCGAGCTCGACATCCGTATCCACGAGACCGGCCTGGACCTGGTGGACGGGTGGGCCACGCGGATCGACGACGCCGACGTGGCGCCGTGGGTCGACGGCTTCGAGTTCTCGCTCGCAGGGCCCATCTACGCGGGGACCAACGAGATCCAGCGCAACATCATCGCCGAGCGGATCCTCGGTCTGCCGCGGGACGCGTCATGACGGCCCCGCCGACGACCGAGGCCCAGGAGTTCGCCGGAGCGGTCGCCGACCTCTTCGATCGCTACTCGTCGACAGAGGCGCTGCGGGAGGCGCACGCCACCAGCGCCGGGCGGGTGCCGGCGCTGCGCGAGCACCTCGCCCGGATGGGCGTGCCCGGCCTGTCCATCTCCCCGGCACACGGGGGACTCGGCGCGGACGCGGAGGCCACGACGGCAATCCTGATCGAAGCCGGACGGCGCGCGGTGTCCGAGCCGCTCATCGAGCACGTCGTTGCCGCGGCCGTCCTCGGATCGAGCGACTCCGACCTGGCCGACCTGTGGCTGCCACGGCTGGCGGCCGGCACGGCCGAGGTGGCCATCGGGCTCGCGGAACAGCCGGTCCCCGGAGCACGCACCGCCGACCTGTTGCTCATGATCGACGGCGACGCGGCCTGGGCCGTCGATCCCGCCTCGGTGGAACTCGCCGAAACCATGTCCGTCGACCCGGGCATGCGCCCCTGCTCCGTGACGTGGAGCAAGGACGGCGCGCAGGAGCTCGCACCCGGATCGGCCGACATCGCCCGGCGAACGGTCGCCGTCGCCGCGGCCGCCCAGCTCCTCGGCCTGAGCGAGGCGATGCTCGACGCCGCCGTCGCCTGGGCGCTCGTGCGCGAGCAGTTCGGCAGGAAGATCGGGGGCTTCCAGGCGGTCAAGCACGAGCTCGCCAGCGTGTACGCCGAAATCGCCTTCTGCCGACCCGTAGTCCTGCACGCCGCCGCCTCCCTGGCGAGCAGCACGACGTCCGCCGACCACGACGCCTCGCACGCGGCGCTGCGCGCCTCCAGGGTCTCCCGCTACGTCGCGCGCGCGGCGCTCCAGGTGCACGGCGCGGTCGGCTACACCCAAGAGCACGACCTCCACCTCTTCATGACGCGTGCCTGGGCGGTGTCCTCGGTGTGGGCCGACCCCGTCCGACACCTGTATCGCATCACGCAGGAGCTGCGCTCGGACCAGTTGTCGTAGTCAGTCGCCTGTGCGCACCTGCGCCCGGGCACGAATCGCTGTCAGGAGTCACATGGAACTGCATGGATCAGCCATCGTCACCGGAGGAGCGTCCGGCCTCGGTGAGGCCACCGCACGGGCACTGGCAGCACGGGGGATGACAGTGGTCATCGCGGACCTGCAGGCCGACCTGGGCGGTCAGGTCGCCGCCGACATCGGAGCGACGTACCAGCTGACGGACGTGACCAAGCCGGAGGACGTCATCAAGGTCGTCGACGTGGCATCGGCCTTGAGCGAGCTCCGGGTGGTCGTGAACTGTGCCGGGATCGGCTCGCCGGCCCGCCTGATCGGCCGCGACGGCACCCTGGAGTCCGCTCTCGACATGGATCGCTACCGCCGCATCCTGGACATCAACCTGGTGGGCTCGATCGACATGATGCGGGTCGCGGCGACGCGGATGAGCCAGAGCGAGCCCGACGACGACGGCTGCCGCGGCGTCGTGATCAACACCTCGTCGATCGCCGCGCAGGACGGCCAGATCGGCCAGGTCGGCTACGGCAGCTCCAAGGCCGCTCTCGTGGGCGCCACGCTGCCGGCGGCTCGGGACCTGAGCTCGGCCGGCATCCGGGTGAACACCATCCTTCCCGGCCTCGTCGACACGCCGATCTACGGGACCGGTCCGTCGGCCGAGGAGTTCAAGGCAAAGCTGGCCAAGGACGTCGTGTTCCCTCGCCGGCTCGGCAGGGCGAGCGAGTTCGCCTCGCTGGCCGTGGAGCTGATCACGAACAGTTACATCAACGCGGCCACGGTCCGGATCGACGGGGGCCTGCGGATGGCGCCTCGCTAGCGGGGATGCACGAAGAGGCCGCGGGCCTCGGCAACGAGGACGTCGTCGCGCCACAGTCGGCCCGACGCGAACTGCTTGCGACCGTCGAGCTCGTCCAGCCTGGACTCGATGACGTGCTCGGCGCCGACCAGCGCGAGCTGCCGGAAGTCGACATGGAGGTACGCCGTCCGGCAGTGCGCCGTCGTACGGCTGTTGACCTGCCGCCCCAGCACTTCGTCGAACAGCAGTGCGATCGCGCCGCCGTGCGCGGCCCGCCCGGCTCCGTGGAAGAACTCGCTGAACACCACCCGGCCCCGGATCAGCACGTCGTCTCTGTGGTCGACGTGCACTTGCGGGAGGATCGGATGCGCTCGTCCGGGCGCCGACTCGACGTGACCCGCCAACGGCTCCGCTCCGGGTGCACCCGCGGCGCCGATCGACCGCGTCAGCGCGTCGACCTCACGAGCGAGCAGGACGGACCTCTCAGGGTCGGGCACGGTCTCGACGAGCACATCGAGCATCCGCCGGACCGCCGAGACCAGCTCGTCGTAGGTCTCGGCCCTCGGGTCGCCGGACAGGCTGCTGTACGCCATGCTTGCCTTTCGCTAGACGGACCGGGTGCCTTCCAGGATCCGCTTCGGGTTCTCGACCAGCATCGCCTCGACCACGTCCGGGTCGAGGCCGTGTGCGACGAGCGCTGGGATGACTCGGTGGGGCAGGTGCAGGAAGTGCCAGTCCGGGAGCTCGGCGCGAGTGCCGGCCACGAGGTCGTCCGGCAGCCAGTCCATCCAGCAGTGAGCATCGTGCGACAGCACCAGCTGCGTGGAGTACCCCAGCTCGCACAGCTTCACCACGGTGTCGATGCGCTGGTCGAGAGAAGGGTAGGGGCCCCGATCCATCCCGAACCGGTCCATCCCGATGAAGGATCCTGCGTCGAGAAGGGTACGCAGGTAGGTGAGGTCTGTGCTATCACCGCAGTGGCCGATCAGGACCGTCGAGAGGTCGACGCCCATCTCTGCGAAGACCCGCTGCTGGTCGAGTCCCCGACGGGTGCGGGCGTCGGCATGCGTGCTGAGTGGCGCCCCGGTCGCGAGGTGCGCATCGGCAGCCGCACGGACGGCGCGCTCGACGCCGGTCGTCAACCCCTGCACGTCCGTGACGCACTTGATCACCCCGGCGCGGACACCGGTGTCGCCGATCCCGTCCTCGACGTCCCGGATCAGCATGTCGGTGATCGGGTCGGCTTCGTCGATCATCAGGCCGGGACCGCGAAGCCTCAGGAACCGGGGCAGCTCGTCGTCGACGTATACGCCGGTCGACACCACCACCCGGACACCGGTGCCCCGGGCGGCCCGGGCGACCAGACCGACGTCGCGCCCCATCCCGAGGACGGTCATGTCCACGATCGTGCTGAACCCACTCTGGGCCAACTGCCGGAGCTTCTCGCGCGCCGAGTCGACCATCCGGTGCTCGTCCCAGCCGGTGACGGCGGGATAGTCACGGACGGCCTCGGGCGACAGGATGAAGACGTGCTCGTGCATGAGGGTCCGGCCGAGGAGCTCGCTCCTGACGGCGCCCTCGGTGGTCCACACGGTCGGTGTCGTTTCAGCTCCGATGAGCGTCGTCCTCCCGTGCCGTCGAGAGCAATGAGCGCCAGCTCGCCAACTTGATCCGACGGGCGCCCCTGCCCGCGCCGATCTCCTGCTCGCGAGCATCGATCTTCGTCCAGCCGTCCATCTCGACGACGTCGTGGTCGGCCAGCAGTCGCGCGGCGACGACCCCCGGCGTGACCGGTCGCGCCTGCAGCAAGGCCAGGTCCTCGAGCACCGCAGCGGCGGTCGCCGCGGCGTCGGCCCGATTCGTCCCGAGGACGCCGTTCGGCCCGCGCTTTGCCCATCCGCACGCGAACAGGCCGCGCACGGGCTCGCCGTCCTCGATGACCCGGTGCTCGCGGGTGGGGATCCTCCCCGGGCCGTCGTCGAACGGCGTGTCGCGGATCCGCTTCCCCCGATAGCCGACCGCGCGCACTACCAGCCCGACCGGCAGGTCAACGACCTGCGCGTCGGTCGAGCCGAGCCGCAGGCCGTCGACCGCGTTGGTGCCGAGGACGGCCAGCGGGGTGCTGTTGAAGTGGAAGTGGATGCGTCGCGACGCACCGCTCGGCGGGGTCTCGGCCCAGGTCCTGAACAGGGTCAACCGGCGATCCTCGGTCTCGGGCCCGTCGGCGACGTCGACCGGGCGGACCACCACGTCGACGTCCGGGATGCTGCCGAGCTCACGCAGCTCGGGGTAGGTGAAGCGGGCGTCCGAGGGTCCCCGGCGCCCGACGATGTGGACGTCGCGCACCCGGGAAGCGCTGAGGGCCTCGAGCACGTCGTCGGTGGCGTCCGTCAGCACCAGTCGTTGCGCGCCGCCGACGAGGATCCGCGCAACATCCAGTGCGACGTTTCCGAGCCCGATCACTGCTGCCGACTCGACCCGAAGGTCCGGCACGTGCCCGGCGTCCGGGTGCCCGTTGTACCAGGACACGACCTCGCGGGCAGCGAGGCATCCGGGCAGGGTCTCGCCAGGGATGCCGAGGCGTGCGTCCGAGGGCGCGCCCACGGCGAGAACGACCCCGTGGTAGTCGGCCAGGAGGTCCGGTACCGAGACGTCCGCGCCGACCTCGACGTTGCCGAAGAAGCGGACCCCGTCACGGTCGAGGATCTTCTGCAGGCTGGGAGCGAGCCCCTTGATCTTCAGGTGGTCGGGCGCCACGCCGTACCGGAGCAGGCCGAACGGCGTCGGGAGACGCTCGAACATGTCGACCGTGGCGCCGGCCGACCTCGTCAGCGCATCGGTGACGTACATCCCCGCCGGGCCGCTGCCGACGACGGCGAGTCGCAGCGGTGCCGTGCCGGCCCTCATCCGGCGTCGCGGGCAGCGAACGCTGCGATCAGCGGATGGTCGACGGCGACCGGACCGCGGGCGATCGCGCCGCCCTCGGCGTCGTGCTGCTGGACCCACTCCTCGGCTGCGAATGCGAACGGAGCGAGCTCGTCGGTGAGGTCGATGTCCTGGATCACTGCCGCGTTGGGACAGATGTCGATGCACGCACCGCAGTCGATGCACTCGACGGGATTGATGTACGCCGAGCGCGGACCCTCGTAGATGCAGTCGGCAGGGCACACCGCCATGCACGAGCGATCCTTCAGGTCGATGCAGGCGTCGGTGATGATGTACGTCACGACGACCCGCTCGTCACTCTCGGGGCCACGTGGCGTAGGCGTTGAGGCCTTCGAGGGCGAGGCCGTAGCCGACGCCGTCGAGCATCATCTTCTTCAGCTCCTGGGTGAGGGCGACACGCGTGTAGCGCAACGTGGTGTCGGACTGCGTGGCCAGCTGCTGTGCGATCTCCCAACCGCGCGCGAGCGCATCGGCCGCAGGGACCACCTCGTTGACGACGCCGAGCCGCAGCGCCTCCTCCGCCTCGATCCGCTGCCCCATCATCAGGAAGTAGCGGCCGCGGTTGGGCCCCAGGATGCGTTGCCACACCAGGTGGACCCCGTCACCCGGGATGGTGCCGACCCGGAAGTGCGGCGCGTCCTGGAAGACGGCGGTGTCCGCGGCCACCGTGATGTCGCTGAGCACGGCCAGCTCCGCGTGCACGCGGGCGGGACCGTTGACCACGGCGATGACCGGCACCTCGATTGCCAGCAGGTTGATCAGCAGGCGCTTGCCGTTGAAGTAGATCTTGTCCCACTTCGCCGGGGTCATCTCGCCCGCCCAGCTCTTGTCGACCTTCGACATGAACGTGTCGCCCGTGCCGGTGAGGATCACCACCCGGTTCTCGACGTCCTTGGCGACGTCCTCGAAGCACGAACCGAGCTCGGTGTGCGGTCCGTCGCCCCAGATCAAGGGGCCGCCGTCGGTGTGGAGGCTCATCTGGAGGATGCCGTCCTCGCGCACGAACGAAACGTGCTCGTACCGATCCCGGTAGTCGTCGAAGTGGGTTCGCATCTGGGTCCTTGTCGTTCGCGATGCCGTGGCGGGGGATGGTCGACGGAGGCCGACCCCTGCCAGTCATCATACCTGTTGACTGGCTCTGTGCAACCGGCTACCGTCGGGGAAGAGCCGGCGGCGGGCACGGTGCCCGGTCACGACGCGGCGATCCAAGGTGCCTCGCGATCGCGAGGCAGGAAGCAGGAAGCAGCCATGGACGCCCAGGACGTCGTCCTCTTCGAGCGCCGCGGTCCCGTTGCGGTGATCACCATGAACCGGCCGGAGTACCGCAACGCGCAGAACTCGATGATGACCTACCAGCTCGACGACGCCTTCTACCGCGCGGCTGACGATGACGATGTCAAGGTTGTCGTCCTGGCGGGTGCCGGAACTCATTTCTCCGCTGGTCACGACATCGGAACGCCCGGGCGGGACCTGGATCAGACCTTCGATCGTCGGGCCGGGCTCTGGTGGGACCACGTCGACAAGCCCGGCGCGGAGGCACGCTTCGCGCGCGAGTCCGAGGTCTACCTCGGCATGTGCCGCCGCTGGAGGGACCTGCCCAAGCCGGCGATCGCCTCGGTGCAGGGTGCCTGTGTGGCCGGAGCCCTGATGCTGGCATGGACGTGCGATCTCATCGTGGCCTCAGACGACGCGTACTTCGCGGATCCGGTCGTGCGCATGGGGATCCCCGGTGTCGAGTACTTTGCACATCCTTGGGTCATGGGGGCGCGGGCCGCGCGGGAGTTCTTGTACACGGGCGACAGATTCGACGCGACGCGTGCCTACCAGCTCGGCATGGTCAATAAGGTCGTGCCACGCGACCGGCTGGAAGCAGAGACGATGGTCCTAGCGGAGCGGATTGCGAAGATGCCCCGACTCGGGCTGGCGCTCACGAAGCGCGCTATCAATCAAAGTGAGGACCTCATGGGGATGCGCGCCGGGATGGACTCCGTGTTCGGTCTCCATCACGTGGCCCACGCTCACAACGCCGAGGTGGGCGGTGACTCTGTCGGCGGTATGGACGTCCGATCAATGCGCGACGCGAGTCGGCTTCCGGGTGAACCGCGTACTTGACGTCTCGCTCGGTGGTCGGAGGCAGACTGAAACATGCTTTGATCTGCACGACCGCATGACTAGCTCGTCGCAGATGTCAACGGCTGCGCGGACTGTGGGCGGCGCAAGGCGGAAGGGGGGCGCCGACGGCACGTACATGCCTTCACGGACGGCGACACGCGCGAAGGCGCCCAGGCGATGTACGACAGGGCGGAGGCCCCCGCCGACGACGTCGGCGAGCTCATCGCCTTCACGCTGAGCCACCCCTGGCGTCTGGCCATCAACGACATCCTGCTCCGGCCCGCCGGCCAGGCCTGACTAGCCCTCGGACGAAGGAAAACCACGATGGACACACGCACTCTCGGAACCGCTGGCCTCTTGGTGTCGCCGCTCGGCCTTGGCTGCATGGGCATGAGCCAGTCGTTCGGCCCACCACCCCCACGCGACGAGATGGTCACGTTCCTCCGCGACGCGGTGGAGCGCGGCGTGACGTTGTTCGACACCGCGGAGGTCTATGGACCCTTCCATAACGAGGAGCTGGTGGGCGAAGCGCTTCGGCCCATCCGTGACGACGTTGTGATCGCCACCAAGTTCGGCTTCGCTTTCGACAATGATGGCAAGCAGACTGGCGTCACCAGCAGACCGGAGCATATCCGGGCCGCGGTCCACGGGTCCCTTCGTCGTCTGCGGACCGACACGATCGACCTGCTCTACCAGCACCGCGTGGACCCGGAAGTACCCATCGAGGACGTCGCCGGCACCGTTAAGGAGCTCATCGAGGCCGGCAAGGTCCGTCAGTTCGGGCTGTCCGAGGCTGGCGTCGCGACGATCCGGAGAGCCCACGCAGTACAGCCGGTCGCGGCGCTGCAGAGCGAGTATTCTCTCTTCTGGCGCGAGCCCGAGGAGGAGATCCTGCCCGCCCTCGACGAGCTCGGGATCGGCTTCGTGCCGTTCAGCCCGCTCGGGCGTGGGTTGCTGACTGGTCAGGTCACCGCCGCGACCGAGTTCGGCAAGGGAGACATCCGCGCGGCGCTTCCGCGTTTCGAGCGCGAGGCCCTGGAGGCCAACCTCGCTCTTGTCGACCTCGTGAGGAAGGTCGCCGAGCGCAAAGGGGCCACCGTCGGCCAGGTGGCCCTGGGCTGGCTGCTGGCGCAGGAGCCCTGGATCGTCCCGATCCCCGGCACCCGTCGGCTCGCGTGCCTCGATGAGAACCTCGGAGCGGCTGACCTGCAGCTCGCAGCAGAGGACCTGACCGAGCTCGCCACCGCCTCAGCCAGCGTCGAGGTTCAGGGTGACCGATATCCGGAAGCCATGCAGAGGATGATCGACCGCTGATTGCCGCGCCCGCTAAGTCGCGACAGATCCTCGGTGCACGGCCTCGTGGCCCAACTAGCGGCTGCACCGACCTCGCGCGGCCCGGGAGGTCCAGCGGGGAGCCTGGCTCGGCACCGCAAGGGGCAGGTGATGCAGTTCGGCTCCTCGCTGTTGTCAACCGGTCCGCTGAAGAGCGGAAGGGGTCTGCCTCTTTCGGGGTTGTCGTGGGGCGGCGTACCGTCGTGGATGCGAGTCCGGGAGTGGCGGCTCGGACCTCTTCCACGACTACGCCACCAAGACACTGTGATGCGTCGCCGTGACCGCGTTCCGGCGAGGTCAAGAAGCGGGATTATAAGCGAGCCGCGAGTCTGACCGCACGTTGCGCCCGCCCGCGAGGCCTGAAGTCGCCAGAGGCCAAGCGGGCCGCGCAGCTCGGACCCCGCTAGGCTCGACGGGTCCGAGGACCAGCCACCAGTTGCAATCTCCCTATTGAACTTTGACGTGCGAGAACATGCCCGCGGGAGTAGGTAACGGCGACCCATAGAACTTGTGCTGTCGTCGGAGGCAGGTCTGGCCTCGCCCAGCTTGCTCCGGGGCCGGCTTGCCTCCGGCGTACCCCCGCTTCGCAATCCATACTGTGCGGTTCCTGCACGATGCCCATCTCAGACGTGCGTTTGGCATGGAAGAGACGCTCACGGCCGTTCGCAATGAGACGGCCAGGCAACCCGGGCTCGTGGGCTACCTGGACCTTGGTGATCCCACGCTTGCCCCGCGCGTACCCCGCGCACTTCGTTCAGCCGGACCGGCTCAGGTCGCCGGAATGTACGCGCAGTCGGGTGAACGGTGATCGCCCGCCGCCCTGTCCTCGCCATAGGTGAATGCAAGACCCGGCACTCACGTGGAGGCACAGCATGTCGCAACAGGCAGCTAGACAGAAAGCACGGCGGACGGCACGAGAGTTTGCGTCGAGGCGGCGCCGCGAACTCATAGAAAGGGAGAGACGGATCGTCGCTCTCGCGGAGGAGGTGATAGTCGCGATCGCAGAACGGGACTTTGCCGTTGCGCAAGCAGAGGCGCGAGCCGGTGAGGCACTTCGGCGCTTGGTGGCAGAGGAGCACCTAGCCGTCAGCGAGGCGCTGGTGTGGTGTGGGAATGTCGTGCCTGCGCGGGAAGCTCTTCGGTTGCGCCGGCTCGCTGAGCTCGTAGAAACAAAGGAATCGAACGCAAGTTGAATGTGCATACAACACAAGGCTTGAACGCCTAATGGTGTCGGAATCACGCGGAGCGTCGGGACCAACCTGGTCGTTCGGGGGCGGACGCTGACTGCATGTTCCAAGCGATCATCCTGGCCTTCAGCACGGGGTGTCAGTCGCGATCAGCAGGTTGTTGCCAGCGAATACCAGGGCACGGACGGAATTTGCCTAACTGCCTGGAGTCCTGCTGCGTCGTGGCAGCCGCTACGGCACCGTTTCCGTGGGGGTGTCAGATGGTCTGTGTAAGCGGTCGGTCCCAGCAGAGGAATGATGATGACTGCTGTGAGCG
>NZ_BAAGRO010000023.1:0-11201 GCF_054782915.1 Nocardioides hungaricus
TTTCGCGATCCCACCAGCCACGCCACACGCCGGGCCGCACTGTCCCAAAGATCAGTGCTTCCCTAGGAGAGCGACCCGTTCGACGAGCACCGTGAGAACGGCATCACCGGCATCGATTCAAGTCTCTTGACTATCGACGCCCGTTGCCATCATCCTCAAAGTACCGAAAGTCAGTCGACGGTCACGCTCGGGTTTAGTGCGGTTCAGTTTCGCATCTCGTAGAAGGCTGCAATTGATGTCTGATCGCGACAATCTGGGTGTTACTCGCAAGATCATCGTGCATGTTCTCCTCGCTGCCGCAGTCGCGGCGACTCTCTCGTTGGTCGTGAGCGCACCTGCTTCCGCCGCTTGTCCCGGGGGAGGATCGAATCACCAGTACTCAGGTGGTAATTGGTTGCTTTCGGATAGCAGTAACTACGCCGCTGGAGTCCAGGCTCCAGTCACTCTCCGGGGCAATGGCTCCATCTGCGTAGCTGATCCCAACCAAGAAGCCGACCAGTCGAGTGCATGGATTGCGATCGAGAATCAAGCAGGCACTCAGATTGTTCAGATGGGCTTTATCCGATTAGTTCTGAACTACACCACAGGGACGAAGGCGAACTGCCGGCTGTGGGCTATCGGCGGCGGCTCAGCTCACGCCTACAAATGTGGAGACGACAGCGCGGGTGATGAGGTCTACTACCGGATCCAGAACGAGGGTGCAGGCTCCAACTATTTCTACTACTTGTATGACTGCGGCACGGGGGGTGGGTACGGGAGCTGTACGGTGAAGAACTCCGCGCAGTCAGCCTGGTTTGGTGGCGCATGGGGCATCATCTCGGGCGAAGTCTCGTACGGCTGTGCAGACAATTTCATGGGGAGTTCCGGAGCGCCCGTTTACTATGGCAACACCAACTACCCGATCAAGGCCCAGAATGCGGTCGGCGGCGCATGGCGCATCCGGAACTGGACAAGCTTTGGAAACAACGCCTGCGGTGGTAATTATAAGAACAGCGTGACAGATTCGAAGATCCTCACATGGGACTCACGAAACTAGCATCCGGGAAAGACTGGATCCTCCGATGAAGCGCATAACGCGGACGTCCGGCGCAGTCTTCGCTGGAGTTTTGAGTGTCCTGATCGTCACATCGCTTGCACTTGTCATCGGCAAGGGAAGCGACCCCGCGGAGCCACGTAAGTCCGATCGCTCCAGCGACACGGTGCAAACGATCATTATCGACAAGGTTGTCGGGGAGACCTTCACCCCCGCGACCGACGAGCAGATCGCAGCGAACCGCGACGAAGTGTTGTCATCGGCGCAAGCGTGGGCACGCTTTAGTCCAGACGGAGCAGCGCCTCCGCCCGACGCGAATATCGTTCAAGGCTTCCTTACTCTGCCGCTGGGTGCGGGGTCACCAGGTGAGTACACGGCGAAGGATCTCCTGGTGTATGCCTTCTCGTGGAAACAGTGCGGCCCCCAACTTGGACAACCGGTTCCGGTGGAAGGGGCCGAACAGTCTCCCGCTCCCGAACTTGAGTGCACGCAGTGGATCTTCCTCGACGCTAAGTCCGGCGATCTCACGGACCTAACTTGGAGTTGAATGCAACTGCAGTCATGCGTGCCAGCTTCTTCTTTAGGGTTGGAGCTTCAGTGCGTCTGGCTGATGACTGCGGCGCGTCTCTCGCCGCTCGCACTCGCTCTCCGCGACCAACCTTGAGCGGCACGCCGTTGGCTTCGATGCTGCGCGCGACGTAGTTGGAGATCGGATCCGGGGGTGCCGGTCTCGTCCGGACCTTCGGTTTGGACGTGGGCCGGCTGTCTGGCGGCCGTGACGTCGGCTCGCCGGACCGCGGTGGCTTGGATCAGGGAAGTGCTGATCGATGCGGGTGGATGCCAGCGTCGTCCAGGTCGTGCGATGGCGAGGCGCCGGTCCGATGGCAGACCGGGCGTCTTTCGAGGGCCGGCAACGAAGCCAGCGTGCGTGCCTGGGCGGCGTCTGGCGCCGCCCAGGATTGATCAGTGCTTCCCGAGGCAGCACGGGTCCGCTCCAGACGAACGAGCGGGGAGGAGAGCTACGAGAGCTACCAGGACCCCGACGAGCCCGGCGCCTCCTATGAGGACTACTTCACCCAGCCGGTCGAGGAGGACGCCCGCGACGGCGGGCGGGAGTACCTCGACGGGCTGACCGAGGAGGAGATCGACCGTCTCCTCGAGGAGTCGCGATGACCGTCCCGACGACCACGCCGCGGGACCTGGTCCGCCGCTACCTCGCCGACCCCACCCTGGCCAGCCTGGCCGAGGTGCGCCGCGCCGTGCGCTCGGCTCCCGGCTTCGACGCCGGCCTCGTCGTCGGCCCGCTGCTGGAGCAGGGCCGGTACGACCAGGCGCTCGCGCGGCTGCAGCGGCTGATGCCCGGCGCCCTGCTCAACCCGTCCACCCACACGGCGCTCGCCGCGGCGGTGCTGGAGAGCATCCTGTCCACCGGCGACGGCACCCCGCGACCGGCCCTGGTCGGTGCTCCGGGTCGGCGACGAGTACGACGTCCTCCGGCGCTCCGGCGCCGGTCGCGCCGCCAGTCGGTCGAGCGCGCCGCCGCCGCCACCTCGACCACCACCGGCGCGAGGACCGCGGCGAGGTCTGGCTCGACGTCACCGGGCTCCTCCCGGCCGGCGGACGTGACCGCCGAGGAACCCGCGC
This sequence comes from Nocardioides hungaricus, assembly GCF_054782915.1. Taxonomy (NCBI): domain Bacteria; kingdom Bacillati; phylum Actinomycetota; class Actinomycetes; order Propionibacteriales; family Nocardioidaceae; genus Nocardioides; species Nocardioides hungaricus. Next base: position 2,678 of record NZ_BAAGRO010000023.1, read on the forward strand.
CGACGACCCCGCGTCGGACCACCATGCGCGCCCGGTCTCGGAGGGCGGTCGCGACCGCCGCCGTGCTCGCCGCCGCACTGCTCGGGGGCTGCGCGGACGACCAGCCCTCGGCGACCTCCGGCCCCGACGACGGTGCCGTCGCCGACATCCCCGGTGGGGCGGTGCTCCCCGACCGGCTGTCGGTGAGCGAGGACGGCTCCCAGGTCCTCGCGGACTGCCGGGAGGGCAGCTGCCGCTGGGACACCGCCGACGGCGCCCTGGCCTCAGTCGAGGACGGCAGCCACCTGGCCATCGCCCCGGACTGGACGCTGGTCGCGGGCGGGGACGCGACGGACGGGTCGGCCGTCCAGGCGGTCGCCTTCAGCCCGGACGGCCGGCTCGTGGCCGCCGCCGGACCGGGCGGGCGGGTGCTCGTCTGGACCGTCGAGGGGGACGAGGTCGCCACGATCGACGCCGGCGCGGAGGTGTTCGCGCTCGCCTTCAGCCCCGACGGCACCCGCCTCGCGACCGCGGGCGGAGGGCCGGCCGAGGTGTACGACGTACCGTCGGGCGAGCGGGTCGGCGCCCTCCCGCGCTCCTCGGGCGAGGGGGACGGCCTCGCCTGGAGCCCCGACGGCCGGTGGCTGGCCGCGCCGGGCCCGGCCGGGGCGCCCGCGGTCTGGAGCGCCGACGGCCTCCGGCTGGAGGCCGTCCTCGACGGCCGGCTCCTCGAGCAGGCCGCCTTCTCCCCCGACTCCCGGACGCTCGCGGTCACCGACACCCGGGACGACACCGTCCGGCTCTGGGACCCGCGCACCGGGCGCGTCCGCGAGCTCACCGGACACACCGACGACCCGGTGGCCGTGGCCTTCGCCCCCGACGGTCGCACGCCCTACTCCGCCTCCGCGCGCGACGGCGTGCTGGCCTGGACCCGGCGAGCGCGAGGCTCGGCCAGGAGCTCGAGCTGCCGGAGTAGGTCAGACCGGGAGCCGGTCGGCCCGCTCCTCGACCAGCTCGGCCGGCGCGCTCAGCCGCCACGCCTCGAAGACCAGCTCGGCCAGCTCGTCGCGCTCGACCCGCTCGAGGCGGACGACGACCCAGCCGAAGCCGTACGCCGTGAACTGCACCTCGAAGACGTCCGGCCGCTCCCCCACGAGCGCGAGCTGCTCGGCGATCGTCTGCTTCAACCCGACCGTCACCGTCGGCTCCCAGAGGTAGCCGAACCGCTGCCCGACCACGTCGAACTGCGACCAGCGCGCCCGGTCGGCCCGCTCCACACCCGGCAGCTGCGCGACCAGGTCGAGGAAGGCGTCGATGCTGGGCACGGCCCGATTCTCGCGCACGGAACCGACAGCCGCCCGGCGGTGTAGAACGGGTGCCGGACGGAGCTGGACCGAGGAGGACGGGAGCAGCGCCCATCACCGACGACGCCACCCTGGTGGCTCGGGTGCGGTCGGGTGACCTCGACGCGTACGCCGAGCTGGTGACCCGTCATGCCCCGATGGCCGTGCGGACCGCCGCCCTGCTCGGGGCCGGCGCCGACGCCGAGGACGTGGCCCAGGAGGCGTTCGTGAAGGCATACCGGTCGCTGGGCCGCTACCGCGAGGGCGCCGCGTTCCGCCCGTGGCTGCTGCGGATCGTGGCCAACGAGACCCGCAACCACCACCGCTCCGCCGTACGCCGTGGGACGCGCGAGCGGGCGGCCTTCCTGCCCGAGGAGCTGCTCGACCCGGGCGAGGCCATCGCCCACCGCGAGCAGAAGCGGCGGCTCCTGGCGGCGGTGTCGGGGCTGCCGGACCGGCTGCGGGCCGTGGTGACCTGCCGCTACCTGCTCGAGCTGGACGAGGCCGAGACCGCGACCGCCCTCGGGCTGCCGCGCGGCACCGTCAAGTCGCGGCTGCACCGCGGGCTGGCCCGGCTGCGGGACCAGCTCGTCGAGCCCGGACGGGAGGCGGACCATGTCTGACGACGTCGACCTCCTGTTGCGCGAGCTCGCCCGCGACCTCCGGGTGCCCACGCCGGATCCGGGGCTCGCGGACGCCGTGGTCGCGCGGGTCGCGGTGGCGCGGCGCTCTCACCGGCTCCGCTGGGCCGTGGTCGCGGCGATCGCGGCGGCGCTGCTCGGGCTCACGGTCTCACCGGTCGGCGCGAAGGTGGCCGGCTGGCTGGACTTCGGCGGCGTGATGGTGCGCGACGACGACTCCGTGCCGAGCGGGACGCCCGTCGTAGCGTCCGAGCCGGCGGCGTCGCTCGACGGCGCCGCCTTCGACCCGCTGGTGCCGGCCGAGCTCGGCCCGCCCGACGGGGTCAGCGTCGGCGACGACGGCACGCTGGTGTCGATGAGCTGGACGGTGGCCGGGAGGACGGTCCGGCTCGACCAGTTCGCGGCCGACCTCGACCCCTACTTCTGGAAGTCCTCGCCGGTCGTGGAGCGGGTGGACGTCGCCGGCCGGGACGCGCTGTGGTTCCCGGTGCCGCACGAGGTCGTCGTCGTCCCGGAGGGCGGCGCACCCATGACCGAGGCGCCGCGGCTGACCGGGCAGACCCTCGTGGTGCAGTGGAACGGCGTGACGCTGCGGCTCGAGGGCTCCTTCGGACTCGATCGCGCGGTGGCGATCATCGCCTCACTGGAGTGAGGGAACCTGCACGCTCGCGGCGGTGTAGACGGGACATGCGCCGTCTTCTGGTACTCCTCGCGCTCGCCGTGAGCGCCACCCTCGTCCTCGCACCGCCCGCCGACGCCGGCGGCCCCACGAGCGTGCTGATCGCCGACCCCACGACGGAGCGGGCGGCTGGCCTCTACTACTCCGACGCCGCGTACCGCGACCTCAACCGGATCCTCGCCGACGGCGAGCGGCTCTCCACGCGGCCCTCGGGCCTGGGGCCGCGCTCGGTGAACCTGATCTGGATGATCCGCGACGTGACCCCCTGGCAGGCCCAGCAGCTCTACCTCGACGCCGCGGGCGGCCCGGTCGTCGCCACCTACGGCATCGAGGCGACGGGGAACGCCGGCGACGTCGTCTGGACCCGGCCGACCGAGGGCAGGGCCCTCCAGCGGCTGGTGCAGGGGGTGCTCGCCGGCTCCTCGTCCATCGCCGCGCCCGCGGCGGCCCCGGCCGCCCCCGCACCCGACCCCGTGGCGACCGAGCGGGTCGTCACCGAGACCGCCTGGTACTCCCTCGCCGGCTGGCGCTGGCTCGCCCCCGGCGTCCTCCTCGGCGCCGGGGTCGGGCTGCTCGCCACCCGGAGCCGAAGGCGCGACCACGAGCCGCGGCAGGTGCTGGTCGACGTCGCACCCTGACCGCCGCGCCACGACTGCGGCTTCGCGTCAACTCACGGTTGACGCACTATCGACGTAAACGATAGATTTACGGTACGGAGGTCGCGCGGTCCGCCCGCAAGCACGGAGTCGCCGACCACGACATCCGGCACGCGTGGGCCCACGCTCTCCGCTACATCGAGTACGAGTAGGACGGCGAGGACCGACTCCTCATCATCGGCCCCAGCGCGACCGGGACATTGCTCGAACTCGTCGCCGTCCCCCGTGAACCACCCGGCCCGGATCATCCACGCCGACACGCTCCGCCCGAAGTTCTCCTACTTCCTCCGGTGAGCATGGGGATCGCCGCCCGCTCCTTGACCGATACCAGCCCAGGTGATGCAGATGACCGCCAAGACGCAGAGCGCCGATGACATCGGCCTCGGCCAGCTCGACCCCGCAACCGCCGAGGCCCGCGACGCCACTCACTTCCGACGCATCGTCGCCGCCAAGCACGCCATCGCCGCCGCCGAGTCCGAGCTCCGCGATGCGGTCGCCGCGGCGCGCGAGGCCGGCGATTCATGGACAGTGATCGGTGCCGCGCTGGGCACGACCAAGCAGAACGCCTACCAGCGATTCGGAAAGTAGCCACCGGGTGGCCGCGTGGCCGGGCGGCACGACACGCCGACACAAGATGTGGTCCCACGAATTGTCTGCGGCCCTACATATGGTGTTCGACGCAGCTGGTTCGGCGTCCCCGCCAGGGACGTCGAGGCAAGAGGGAACCCGGTGCGACTCCGGGACTGCCCCGCAGCGGTGAGTGGGAACGACCGCCGTCATTGAGCACTGGGACACCCCCCGAGAGATCGGGACGGAGCCCGGGAAGCGACGGTCAGTAGGGGTCGAGAGGCAACTCGACGCGCCCACGAGTCCGAAGACCTGCCAGCGCACCGCACCCGCCGGGTGCGGTGGTCCGAGGCCTCGTGGGACGGCCGACGGCTGACGCCGACCGGCGTGCACCCGTCCCCTCCCCCGCGACCCGGATCCTCCCGGACCGATCTCGCGAGGAGAGAGAAGTGACGGTCACAGTCTCGACCAGCTCGACCACCGAAGTCCCGACCACCGAGGGACGGCGCACCCCGATGCAGGTGCGCAAGCGCAACGGCGACACCGAGCCCGTCGACGTCAACAAGATCGTGCGCGCCGTGGACCGCGTCAGCGGCGACCTGGCCGACGTGGACCCGATGCGCGTCGCCACCCGCACGATCAGCGGCCTGTACGACGGCGCCACCACGACCGAGCTGGACCGGCTGTCGATCCAGACGGCCGCCGAGATGATCGGCGAGGAGCCGCAGTACTCCCGGCTCGCCGCGCGATTGCTCGCCGGATACGTCGAGAAGGAGGTCCGCAACCAGGGTGTCGCGTCGTTCAGCCAGGCGGTCGCCCTCGGGCACGCCGAGGGCCTGATCGGTGACGAGACGGCGGCGTTCGTCAAGGACAACGCCCGCAAGCTCGACTTCGCCGTCGACACCGCCCTGTCGGAGGGGGCCGACCACCGGTTCGAGTACTTCGGGCTGCGCACGGTCTACGACCGCTACCTGCTGCGCCACCCGACGACCCGGCTGGTCGTCGAGACGCCGCAGTACTTCCTGCTCCGGGTCGCCTGCGGCCTGGCCCAGAGCCCGGGTGAGGCGATCCGCTTCTACCGGCTGATGTCCTCGCTGGCGTACCTGCCGAGCAGCCCGACGCTGTTCAACTCCGGCACCCGGCACACCCAGATGTCGTCGTGCTACCTCGTCGACAGCCCGCGCGACGACCTCGACTCGATCTACTCGCGCTACGCCCAGGTGGCGAAACTGTCCAAGTTCGCCGGCGGCATCGGCCTCGCCTTCTCCCGGGTGCGCTCGCGCGGGGCGCTGATCCGCGGCACGAACGGCCAGTCCAACGGCATCGTGCCGTTCCTGCGCACCCTGGACTCGTCGGTCGCCGCGGTCAACCAGGGCGGCCGGCGCAAGGGCGCGGCGTGTGTCTACCTCGAGCCGTGGCACCCGGACGTCGAGGAGTTCCTCGAGCTGCGCGACAACACCGGCGAGGACGCCCGGCGCGCGCACAACCTCAACCTCGCCAACTGGATCCCCGACGAGTTCATGCGGCGGGTCGAGGCGGACGCCGACTGGTCGCTCATCGACCCCGACCAGGCCCCCGAGCTGCCCGACCTGTGGGGGGAGGCGTTCGACGCGGCGTACCGCCGCGCCGAGGAGGAGGGCCGCTACGTCCGGCAGGTCCAGGCGCGCGAGCTCTACGGCAAGATGATGCGTACGCTCGCGCAGACCGGGAACGGCTGGATGACCTTCAAGGACGCCGCCAACCGCACCTGCAACCAGACCGGCGGTCCGGGCTCCCCGGTCGTACACCTCTCCAACCTGTGCACCGAGATCGTCGAGGTCTCCTCCGACAGCGAGACGGCCGTCTGCAACCTCGGCTCGGTGAACCTGGCCCAGCACCTGCGCGGGGCCGAGGTCGACTGGGACAAGCTCCGCGAGACCGTGCGTACGGCGGTGCCGCTGCTCGACCGGGTCATCGACATCAACTACTACCCGAGCACCGAGGCCGCGGCGTCCAACCCGCGGTGGCGGCCGATCGGGCTGGGGCTGATGGGCCTGCAGGACGTGCTCTTCGCGCTGCGGCTGCCCTTCGACTCCGCCGAGGCGCGGGAGCTGTCGACGCGGATCCAGGAGGAGATCTACCTGACCGCGCTCGAGGTGTCCTGCGACCTGGCGCGGGAGCACGGGCCGCACCCGGCGTACGACGCCACGCGGGCCGCGCGCGGCGACCTCCAGCCGGACCTGTGGGGCGTCACGCCCGCGCAGGCCGGGCGCTGGGCCGCGCTGCGCGAGCGGATCGCCGAGCACGGGCTGCGCAACTCGCTGCTCGTCGCGATCGCCCCGACCGCGACGATCGCGTCGATCGCGGGCTGCTATGAGTGCATCGAGCCGCAGGTGTCGAACCTGTTCAAGCGCGAGACCCTCTCCGGCGAGTTCCTCCAGGTCAACGGCGCGCTGGTGCGCGAGCTCAAGGCGCGCGGCCTCTGGACGGCGGAGATCCGCGAGGAGATCAAGCGGGCCGAGGGGTCCGTCCAGGGCGTGACGGCGCTGCCCGAGGAGGTCCGGACGCTGTTCCGCACCGCCTGGGAGCTGCCCCAGCGCGCGCTGATCGACATGGCGGCCGCGCGGGCGCCGTACGTCGATCAGAGCCAGTCGCTGAACCTCTTCATCGCCGGCCCGTCCATCGGCAAGCTCTCGTCGATGTACCTGCACGCCTGGAAGGCCGGGCTGAAGACCACGTACTACCTGCGCTCGCGGCCCGCGACGCGCATCCAGCAGGCGACGGTCTCCGTCGCCGCCGCCGTGAGCGACGCCGAGGCGCTGGCCTGCTCGCTCGAGAACCCCGAGACCTGCGAGGCCTGCGAATGACCACCGACGCGAACACCCGGATGCTGCTCGACCCCGGCATGAACCTGACCCTGCGGCCGATGCGCTACCCGCACTTCTACGACCGCTACCGCGACGCCATCAAGAACACCTGGACCGTCGAGGAGGTCGACCTGCACTCCGACCTCAAGGACCTCCAGCGGCTCACCGACGCCGAGCGGCACCTGGTGTCGCGGCTGGTGGCGTTCTTCGCGACCGGCGACACGATCGTCGCGAACAACCTGGTGCTGAACCTCTACCAGCACGTCAACAGCCCGGAGGGCCGCCTGTACCTCTCCCGCCAGCTCTTCGAGGAGGCGGTGCACGTGCAGTTCTACCTGACCCTGCTCGACACCTACGTCCCCGACGAGGCGGAGCGGCACGAGGCGTTCGCGGCAGTCGACAACATCGCGTCGATCAAGCACAAGGCCGACTTCTGCTTCACGTGGATCGACTCGGTCTTCGACCTCCAGGAGCTGCGCTCGGCCGACGACCGGCGGGCGTTCCTGCTCAACCTGATCTGCTTCGCGGCCGTCATCGAGGGGCTGTTCTTCTACGGCGCCTTCGCCTACGTGTACTTCCTGCGCTCACGGGGCCTGCTCAACGGCCTCGCGTCCGGCACCAACTGGGTCTTCCGCGACGAGTCGATGCACATGGCGTTCGCGTTCGACGTCGTCGACACCGTGCGTGAGGAGGAGCCCGGGCTCTTCGACGACCGGATGAGGCAGCAGATCCGGGAGATGCTGACCGAGGGCGTGGACGCCGAGGCGCAGTTCGCCGAGGACCTCCTCGGCGGCGGCGTCGCCGGCCTCTCGACCGCCGACATGCGCTCCTACCTCGAGCACGTCGCCGACCGCCGGATGCTCCGGCTCGGCCTCGAGCCGATCTACGGCTCGCCCAACCCGCTGGCGTTCATGGAGCTGCAGGACGTCCAGGAGCTCTCGAACTTCTTCGAGCGACGGGTCTCGGCGTACCAGGTCGGCGTCTCGGGGACCGTGGGCTTCGACGAGGACTTCTAAGCGCGTGCGGTACCGGCCCCCGGCCCCCGGCTCAGGCCGGGAGCGTGGGCCGGTACCGCACGGCGACTGCTCCGGACTGGAAATCCTGGCGATCCACGAGCTCAAGTTGGATGCGCTCGCGGCCGCTGAGGACGTTCCGCCCGAATCGCGACGTGCGATTCTCGAAGGACAAGTCGCCCTACAGGCTCTGGATCGGCGCCGTTAGCGAGACGCGCGGTCGGCGGCATCGGCTACTACATCGAGGTCTCCGCCACCCGCCTCGTCACCGGCTTCGATGCGATGCTCATGGCCCGCGACCAGCTCGCACGGTTCCACGACGCGATGATCGACGAGCACAGCGGCCCGGCGTTCACCGAACTCGCCCACTCCACTCCACCCCTCCCGTCACCTGCGGCATCGAACCCCCGTCGAAGACCACGCCACGCGGCTATCCCGCAGACCACCCCCGCGCGGAGTACCTGCGCTGGAAGGGCGCCGCCATCGTCCAGGAGTACGACAAAGCCGACTGGATGCACACCCCGGAAGCCCGACACCGGATCGGCGACACCTGGCACGGCGCCGCGGAACTCAAGGCATGGCTCGACTCCCACGTCGGAGCATCCGACACACCCGCGCGATAGCGAACGACCTTCCTGAACTCCGGCGGTCACCTGACGTGATTGCGCGTCACGAACGGGCTCGTGCCGCTGGCTTGTCACCGGGCGACCCAACGAATGCCGCCGCCTCCGCGTGTGGGCGGCCACGAGAAACTGCCCGGAGACGGCCACGAAACTGCCCGCTGGCGGACATGAGAACTG
>NZ_BAAGRO010000024.1:0-44485 GCF_054782915.1 Nocardioides hungaricus
TTTCGCGATCCCACCAGCCACGCCACACGCCGGGCCGCACTGTCCCAAAGATCAGTGCTTCCCTAGGAGGAGACCTCCGCCCGGAACGGGTCGGCCGGGTAGACGCCGAGCACCTTGACGTCGGTGGTGAAGAACGCCAGCTCCTCGAGCGCGCGCTTCACGCCGAGGTCGTCCGGGTGGCCGTCGACCTCGGCGAGGAACTGGGTGGCGGTGAACTCCCCGCCGACCATGTAGCTCTCCAGCTTGGTCATGTTCACGCCGTTCGTGGCGAACCCGCCGAGCGCCTTGTAGAGCGCGGCCGGCAGGTTGCGCACGTTGAAGATGAAGCTGGTGACGACCGGGCCGTCGCCCGCGGGCGCCTCGACCAGCTCGCGGGAGAGGACGACGAAGCGGGTGGTGTTGTGGTCCTCGTCCTCGACGTCCTCGGCCAGGATCTCCAGCCCGTAGATCTCGGCGGCCAGCGGCGGCGAGATCGCGGCCTGGGTGACGTCGCCGAGCTCGGCGATCTCGCGGGCGGCGCCGGCGGTGTCGCCGGAGATGAGCGGGCGGTAGCCGTGCTCGCGGATGATCCGGCGGCACTGGCCGAGCGCGTGCACGTGGCTGTGCACGGTCGTGATCGTGTCGAGCGTGGTGCCGGGGACCCCCATCAGGCAGAACCGGATCCGCAGGAAGTGCTCGGCGACGATGTGCAGCCCGGAGCCCGGCAGGAAGTGGTGGATGTCGGCGACCCGGCCGGCGATGGAGTTGTCGATCGGGATCATCGCGAGCTCGGCGTCCCCGGACTCCACAGCCGCGAAGACGTCCTCGAACGACGCGCACGCCAGCGCCTCCCAGTCGGGGTAGTGCTCCAGGCACACCTGGTGGGAGTTGGCGCCGGGTTCGCCCTGGTAGGCGATGCGTCGGGTCTCGAGCGTCACGGGCGCCATGGTCCCATGCTGGCGCGCCGCTCCGGCTCCCGTCCGGCCCGCAGACCTACGGTGGGAGTGTGGAGCTCGCAACCCTCGCCGTCGCCGTCCTCGCCCTGGTGCTCGCCGCGGCGGCGGTACGCCGGAGCGCGCCCCGGAAGGGCATCGGCGTCGACGCGCTGCCCGAGGACGTGCACGGCCTGCGCCAGGAGGTCGCGGCGCTGCGGGCGGAGGGGACGGACGCGCTGCGGCATCTGGCCGTCGTGCGGTACGACGCGTTCGGCGACATGGGCGGGCACCTCTCCTGGTCGCTCGCGCTGCTCGACGACAGCGGCCATGGCGTCGTGCTCACCTCGATCCACGGCCGCAGCGACGCGCGCACCTACGCCAAGAGCGTGACCGGCTGGAGGTCCGACCAGCAGCTCTCGCCCGAGGAGGCCGAGGCGATCGACCACGCCCGCCGGCGCTGAGCCACCCCGCGGGCGGGGGCTCTCACGGCTCGAGCGTGTAGCCCACGCCCGGCGTGGTGACCAGGTGCACCGGGTGGGCGGGGTCGGCCTCGAGCTTGCGGCGCAGCTGGGCGGCGTACACCCGCAGGTAGTGGGTCTCGTGCTCGTACGCCGGACCCCACACCTCGCGCAGGATCTGCTCGCGCGGCACCAGCCGGCCCAGGTTGCGGGCGAGCAGCTCGAGGAAGGACCACTCGGTCGGGGTCAATCGCACGTCGGCGCCGTCGCGGGCGACCCGCTTGCGGGCCAGGTCGATCTCCAGCGGCCCGGCGGTCACGAGCGACTCCTCGGGCGCGGCGGCCTGCCCGCGGCGGACGGCGGCGCGCAGCCGCGCCAGCAGCTCGTTCATCGCGAACGGCTTGGTCACGTAGTCGTCCGCGCCCAGGTCGAGCGCCTCGACCTTGTCCTCGCCGTGCTGGCGCGCGGAGAGGACGACGATCGGCACCGACGTCCAGCCGCGCAGGCCGGCGATCACCTCGGTGCCGTCCAGGTCGGGCAGGCCGAGGTCGAGGACGACGACGTCCGGGTGCTCGCTCGCGGCGGCCGCCAGCGCGGATCGGCCGTCGGCCGCGGTCACGACCTCCCAGCCGTGGGCGCGCAGGTTGATCGCGAGCGCGCGGGCCAGCGCGGGCTCGTCGTCGACCACCAGCACCCTGCTCACGCGACCGCCCGCGGGATCGACACGATCATGGTCAGCCCTCCGCCCGGCGTGTCCTCCGCGGACAGCGTGCCACCCAGCGCCGACATCAGCCCGCGCGCCACGGCGAGCCCGAGCCCGAGACCGCCCGGACTGGTGTCGTCGAGCCGCTGGAACGGCTCGAACATCCGCTCCCGCTGCTCGGAGGGTACGCCGGGACCGCGGTCGACCACGAGCACCTCGACAGTCTCGGGCAGCACGTGCGCGAGCACCCGCACCGGCTCTCCCGCGCAGACGCGGACCGCGTTCGCGACCAGGTTGGCGACGACCCGCTCGAGCAGGCCGGCATCGGTGCGCACCAGCGGCGCCGACTCCTCGACCTCCAGCGACACGGCGCCGGGCGGGTGGCCGGCGACGGCGAGCGGCAGGATCTCCTCGAGACTGCGGTCGCGGAGCGCCGGATGCACCAGCCCGGACTGCAGACGGGAGAGGTCGAGCAGGTTGTCGATGAGCCGCTCGAGCTGCGCGGTCGACGACTCGACCGCGTCGACCAGCTCGCGCTGCCCGGCCGGGTCCACCGAGCCGGAGACGAGCCCGTCGACCGCCGTACGCATGGTGGCCAGCGGGGTGCGCAGGTCGTGGGAGACCGCGCGCAGGATCGCGGTGCTGGTCGCCTCGGCCCGCTCCAGTGCGGCGGCCCGCTCGTCGCGCTCGCGCAGCCGCCGGTACTCCAGCACCAGGCCGGTCTGCACCGCGAACCCCTCCAGCACCCGCCGGTCGCTGGCCCGCAGCGGCTCGCCGCGGAGCGCGATCACATGGTCGTCGTCGACCGGCACCCGGGTGTCGCCCTCGTCCGGCGCGCACGCCGGGTCGGCGCCGCTGGCGGCCGTCACGGTCCAGCCCGCCGGGCCGCGGGAGAGCAGCGACACCGCCCGCTGCCCGAAGGTCTCCCGCAGCCGGGCCACGATCGCCTCCGCGGTGTCCTGACCGGTGAGCACCGACCGCGAGAGCGAGCCGAGCGTCGCGGCCTCGGTGCGGGCGCGGACCGCGTCCGCGGCCCGTCGCGACGCCCGGTCGACGACGGTGGCGACGCCGACCGCGACGGCCACGAACACCAGCAGGGCGGCGAGGTTCTCCGGCTCCGAGATCGTCAGCCGCCCGGTCGGCGGCGCGAAGAACCAGTTCATCAGCAGGAAGCCGCCGAGCGCCGCGACCAGCGCCGGCACCAGTCCGCCGACCAGCGCGACCAGCACGGTGACCGCGAGGAAGAGGAGTACGTCGAGCGGCAGCTGGTCGGGGTCCTGCACTCGCCGGAGCACGATCGTGAGCAGCGCCGGCAGCAGCGCCGCGAGCACCAGCCCGGCGACCTGCCGTCGCCTGCTCAGCGGCGAGGCGTACCAGCGCGGCCGGCCGGCCCGCGCGCCCGCCTCGTGCGTGACGAGGTGGACGTCGATCGACCCGGCGAGGGAGGCGATCCGCTCGCCCGTCGTACCCGCGAAGAGCCGGCGCAGCCGCCCGTGCCGGGACACGCCGACGACGATCATCGTGGCGTTGGCGCCGGTCGCGAAGTCGACCACGGCCCGCGGCACGTCCTCGCCGACGACCGAGTGGAACGAGCCGCCGAGCGCGTCGGCGAGCCGCTGCGCACGGGCGACCCGGCGCTCGTCGGGGTCGGCGATGCCGTCGCTGGCGATGACGTGCACGGCGACCAGCTCGGCGCCCGCCGCCCGCTGGGCGAGCCGGGCGCCGCGGCGCAGCAGGGTCTCGCTCTCGGCTCCGCCGGTGACCGCGACCACGATGCGCTCCTTGGCCGGCCACGGCTGCTCGATCCGGTGCGCGCGGCGGTAGTCGCCGAGCGCGGCGTCGACCCGGTCGGCCAGCCACAGCAGCGCGAGCTCGCGCAGCGCGGTGAGGTTGCCGACCCGGAAGTACGACGTCAGCGAGGCGTCGATCTGGTCGGCCCGGTAGACGTTGCCGTGCGCCATCCGGCGGCGCAGCGCGTCGGGGGACATGTCGACGAGCTGGATCTGGTCGGCGGTGCGGACCACCTCGTCGGGCACGGTCTCGCGCTGGCGGACGCCGGTGATCCGCTCGACCTCGTCGTTGAGCGACTCCAGGTGCTGGATGTTGACGGTGGTGATCACGTCGATGCCGGCCCGGCGGATCAGCTCGACGTCCTCCGCACGCTTCTCGCGCACGCTGCCCGGCACGTTGGTGTGCGCGAGCTCGTCGACGCAGACGACCGCCGGCCGCCGCGCGATCACGGCGTCGGTGTCCATCTCGGTGAAGGTGGTGCCGCGGTGGGAGACCTCCCTCCGCGGGACCACCTCGAGCCCCTCGACCATCTCGGCGGTGTGCTGCCGGCCGTGCGTCTCGACGTACCCGACCACGACGTCGGTGCCCCGCTCCGCCCGCCGCCGGGCCTCGCCGAGCATGGCGTAGGTCTTGCCGACGCCGGGCGCGGCGCCGAGGTAGACCGTCAGCCGCCCCCGGCGCTCCTCCATGGTCACGATCCTGCCAGCAGCGCCACCGCGATGTTGAGCTCGAGGACGTTGACGCGCGGCTCGCCGAGCACGCCCCAGGTCCGTCCGGACGTGTGCTCCGCGACCAGGTCCCGCACCTGCTGCTCGGTCAGCCCGTTCGCCGCCGCGACGCGGGGCACCTGAAGTGCGGCGTACGCCGGGGAGATGTCGGGGTCGATGCCGGACGCCGAGGCGGTCACCGCGTCGGGCGGTACGTCGGACGGGTCGGCGCCCTCGCGCTCCGCGATCGCCGCCCGGCGCTCCTCGATGGCGGCCACCAGGTCGGGGTTGTTCGGCCCGAGGTTGGTGCCGTAGGTGCCGAGCAGGTCGTAGCCGTCGCCGGCCGCGGACGGCCGGTTCTGGAACAGGTCGTCGCGATCGCCGACCTGCCCGACGATCGCCGAGCCGACGGCCTTGCCCGCGTCGGTCGTGCGCTCGCCCGAGTCGGTGACCAGCGAGCCGTTCGCCTGCCAGGGGAAGGCGACCCGGGCGACACCGGTGATCGCCAGCGGGTAGGCGATCCCGACCAGCACGGTCATCGCGACCAGCACGCGCAGGCCGGCCAGGCTGTGGCGGAACAGGGTATAGAGGTCCTTCATCGTCTTCTCCTAGAGACCCGGGATCAGCGAGATCACGAGGTCGAGCAGCTTGATCCCGAGGAACGGCGCGATCAGGCCGCCGACGCCGTAGATGAGCAGGTTGCGGCGCAGCAGCGCCGTCGCCGAGGACGGCGTGTAGCGCACGCCGCGCAGCGCGAGCGGGATCAGCGCGACGATGATCAGCGCGTTGAAGACGACCGCGGAGACGATCGCCGACTCCGGGCTGGACAGCCGCATGATGTTCAGTGCGTCGAGGTCGGGGAACGCGACCACGAACATCGCCGGCAGGATCGCGAAGTACTTCGCGACGTCGTTGGCGACCGAGAACGTCGTGAGCGCCCCGCGGGTGATCAGCAACTGCTTGCCGATCTCGACGACCTCGATCAGCTTGGTCGGGTCGGAGTCGAGGTCGACCATGTTGCCGGCCTCCTTGGCCGCGGTCGTGCCGGTGTTCATCGCGACGCCGACGTCGGCCTGGGCGAGCGCCGGCGCGTCGTTGGTCCCGTCGCCGCACATGGCGACCATCCGGCCGCCCTCCTGCTCCTGGCGGATCAGCGCCAGCTTGTCCTCGGGCGTGGCCTCGGCGAGGACGTCGTCGACGCCGGCCTCCCGCGCGATCGCGGCCGCGGTGACCGGGTTGTCGCCGGTGATCATCACCGTGCGGATGCCCATCGCCCGCAGCTCGTCGAACCGCTCCCGGATGCCCTCCTTGACGACGTCCTTGAGGTGGACGACGCCGAGCAGTCGGTCGCTGTCGGCCACGACCAGGGGCGTGCCGCCGGTCGAGCTGACCTGCTCGACCAGCCGGTCGAGCTCCGGACCGGTCCGGTTCGCCCACGCGGTCACCGCGGACCCGGCGCCCTTGCGGATCTGCCGGACGCCTTCCTCGGGCAGGTCGATGCCGCTCATCCGGGTGGTCGCGGTGAACTCCACGAGCGTCGCGCCCGCCGGCACCTCGCCGGCACCACCCACCAGCGCCACGATCGAGCGGCCCTCGGGCGTCTCGTCGGCCAGCGAGGACAGCAGGGCGGCCTCCGCCAGCTCCTCCGGGCTCACGCCGGGGAGCGGCAGCAGTTCGACGGCCTGCCGGTTGCCGTGCGTGATGGTGCCCGTCTTGTCCAGCAGGAGTACGTCGACGTCGCCCGCCGCCTCGACGGCACGGCCGGACATGGCCAGCACGTTGCGGCGGACCAGCCGGTCCATGCCCGCGATGCCGATCGCCGAGAGCAGCGCGCCGATCGTGGTCGGGATCAGGCAGACCAGCAGCGCGGTCAGGACGAGCGGGGACTGGTGGGCGTTGCTGTAGCCGGCGACGAAGTAGAGCGAGGCGCAGACCACGACGAAGACCGCCGTGAGCGCCGAGAGCAGCACGTTGAGCGCGATCTCGTTCGGCGTGCGCTGCCGCTCCGAGCCCTCGACCAGCGCGATCATCCGGTCCACGAACGACTGGCCGGGGTCGCTGGTGATCCGCACGACGATCTCGTCGGAGAGGACGACGGTGCCGCCGGTCACCGCCGAGCGGTCGCCGCCGGACTCCCGGATCACCGGTGCGGACTCGCCGGTGACGGCGGACTCGTCGACCGACGCGACGCCCTCGATCACGTCGCCGTCGCCCGGGATCCGCTCGCCGGCCGCGACGACGACCACGTCGCCGGCCCGCAGATCCGTGCTGGCGACGACGTCGAGGCCACCGTCGGTACGGCGCCGGCGCGCGGTCGTCTCCCGCTGGAGCGCCCGCAGGCTGGCGGCCTGGGCCCGGCCGCGGCCCTCGGCCACGGACTCGGCGAGGGTGCCGAAGAGCACGGTCAGCCACAGCCAGGCCGTGACGATCCAGCCCATCGTGCTGGGGTCGAGGACCGACATCACCGTCGTGGCGGCCGCGCCGACCTCGACGACCAGCAGCACCGGCGTACGCACCAGCTCGCGGGGGTCGAGCTTGCGGACGGCGCCCGGGAGGGCGCCTCTGACGTCGAAGGTGTTCACGAGAGGGACTCCACGATCGGGCCGAGGGCGAGCACGGGCACGTAGGTCAGGCCGACCACGACCACGGCGACGCCGGAGAGGAGCGCCACGAACAGTGGCCGGTGGGTGGGCAGCGTGCCCGCGCTCGGGGGCAGCTGCCGCTGGGTCGCGAACCGCCCCGCGAGGGCGAGGACGAGCACGATCGGCAGGAACCGGCCGATCAGCATCAGCAGCCCGAGGAGCGTGTTCCAGAACGGCGTCCCGGAGGTGAGCCCGCCGAACGCCGAGCCGTTGTTGTTGGCCGCCGAGGTGACGGCGTACAGCGCCTCGGAGAGGCCGTGCGGCCCGGACTCCTGGAGTCCGGCCAGGCCGGCCGGGGCGGTGATCGCGACCGCGATGCCGGCGAGCACGAGGATCGGGGTGGCGAGCACGTAGAGCGCGACGAGCACGATCTCGCGCCGGCCGACCTTCTTGCCGAGGTACTCCGGAGCGCGGCCGACCATCAGCCCGCACAGGAAGACCGTGACGATCGCGAGCATCAGCATGCCGTAGAGGCCCGAGCCCACCCCGCCCGGCGCGATCTCGCCGAGCATCATGTTGAACATCGCGACCCCGCCTCCGGGGGCGGTCAGCGAGTCGTGCATCGCGTTGACCGCGCCCGTCGACGTGCCCGTGGTGGCAGCCGCGAAGAGGGCGGACCCCGCTTCGCCGTACCGCACCTCCTTGCCCTCCATCGCCGCACCGGCGGCGGCCGGCGCGAGGCCCGGGCCGGCCAGCTCCGCCCAGGTGAGCAGGGTGGTGGCGACCACGAGGAGCAATGCCATGACGGAGAGGATGGCGGTGCCCTGGCGGCGGTCCTTCACGATCAGGCCGAACGCCCACGCCATCGCGAACGGGATCGCCAGCATCAAGAAGATCGCGAACAGGTTGGTGAACGGCGTCGGGTTCTCGAACGGGTGCGCGGAGTTGACGTTGTAGAAGCCGCCGCCGTTGGTGCCGAGCTGCTTGATCGCCTCCTGGCTCGCGACCGGCCCGCCGGTGATCACCTGGCGGCCGCCGGCGAGGGTCTCGACGGTGCGGTTGCTCGACAGGTTCTGGATCGCGCCGAACGCGACCAGCACGACCGCCGCGACGGCCGCGATCGGCAGCAGCACGCGGACCACGCCGCGGACCAGGTCGGTCCAGAAGTTGCCGACCCGGCCGTCGTGCCGCGAGCGCGTCAGCCCGCGGGCGAACGCCGCGGCGACCGCCATGCCGACCGCTGCCGAGGCGAAGTTCTGCACGGTCAGGCCGGACATCTGCATGAGGTGGCCGACGGTGACCTCGCCGGAGTACCACTGCCAGTTCGTGTTGGTCACGAAGCTGACCGCGGTGTTCCACGCGCCGTCCGCGGGCAGGGCGGGGAAGCCCAGGCTCAGCGGCAGGCGCTGCTGGAGCCGCCCGATCGCGTAGAGCGCCAGAACGCCGACCAGTGAGAAGCCGAGCACCGACATGGCGTAGGTCCGCCAGTGCTGGTCGGCGTCGGGGTCGAGGCGCAGCAGCCGGTACGCCGCGCGCTCGATCGTCAGGTGTCTCCCGGTCGTGTAGACGTGGGCGAGGTAGCGGCCCAGCAGCGGCACCGCGACGGCCAGCGCGACCACCAGCACGGCGATCTGGCCGAGGGCGGGAGCGAGACCGCTCATCGCGACCGCCCCCGATCCAGGACGCCCGCCAGCAGCGCGAGCAGCGCGAAGACCGCCAGGGTCAGGAGCAGGTAGATGACATCGGACACGCCCCAGTCATAGGCCGCTGCCCGCCGTACCCACACCGGTCTTGACGCTTCCCTGACGGGGCCTCGTCGCTTCTTGTCGCTGATTTGACGCCGACTCGGCGCAACTTGCCCGTCAGGAGATGCCGACTCGGCACTCAGCGCGGGACGCGCACCAGCACCCGGCCGTGGACGCAGGTCATCCGCAGCTCCCTGCCCGGGCCGACCGAGTCGCCGTCGAGCTGGCGGGGGGTGTCGACCGCGGCGCGGACGACGATGGTGTGGCCGGTCATCCGGTTCACCAGCTCGTCGGTGCGCGGCCGGCGGGCGAGCACCCGGTAGGCGAGCGGCACCCAGGAGAGGAACCTCCGCGGGTGCAGCAGTACGACGTCCAGCACGCCGTCGTCGAGGACGGCGTCGGGCAGCAGCGGCATGCCGGCCTGGAGGAAGCCGACGTTGCCGACGACGATCGTGCGGGCGCGGTGCCGGGTGAACGGGCCCCCGTCGACGGAGACCTCGACCCGGACGGCGGGGAACATCAGCGACTTCAGCGCGGACAGCACGTAGGCCAGCCAGCCGACCCGCTTCTTGATGTCCTCGTTGACGCCCTCCATGATCGCGGCGTCGAAGCCCATGCCGGCCATGACCATGAAGTGGGTGTCCTCGAAGCCGTCGCCCGACACCTCCACCATGTCGATGGCCCGGTCCTGGCCGGTGAGCGCGACGTCGATGGCGGCGCGCAGGTAGAGCGGGATGTCGAGGTTGCGGGCGAGCAGGTTGCCGGTGCCGGCGGGGATGATCCCGACCGGGATGCCGGTGCCGGCGAGCTCGGCGCACACCTCGCGCACGGTGCCGTCGCCGCCGCACACCAGCACCAGGTCGGCGCCGGCCACGGACGCGGCCTCGGCCATGCCGGTGCCCGGATCCTCGACGGTCGTGTAGTGCCAGGACGGTGTCGACCAGCCGGCCTCCGCGGCCATCGCGTTGACGGTCGACTCGAACTGGCCGACGTCCTCGACCTTGACCGGGTTCAGCACCACGGCGATCCGACGCTCGGAGACGTAGACCTCCGGCAGCGGCTCCACGCTCGCCGCGTGGCTGCGCGGCAGCGGGCTGTAGCAGGCGATGCCGAGCAGCAGCACGCCTACGCCGAGGAGTACGCCGCCGACCACGTCGCTCGGGTAGTGCCGGCCGAGCAGCACCCGGTCCAGGCACACCAGGATGACGACCAGCGCGACCCCGG
Organism: Nocardioides hungaricus; assembly: GCF_054782915.1. Lineage (NCBI taxonomy): Bacteria > Bacillati > Actinomycetota > Actinomycetes > Propionibacteriales > Nocardioidaceae > Nocardioides > Nocardioides hungaricus. The sequence goes on from NZ_BAAGRO010000024.1 coordinate 10,125, forward strand.
CGTACGCCGCCCGGCGCAGGTTCGCGCGCCGGACCAGCATCGACGCCAGGATGATCACGATCCCGCCGAGGGCGACCGCCGACGAGGCGTGCCCGGAGGGGTAGGCGTGGCTGGTGAGCAGCGCCTCCGTGCTCTGCCACGGCGGCCGGTCGCGATCGATGAGGTTCTTGATGATCGTGGTGCTGATCGAGGTCGCGATCATCACGCCGGCGGTGAGGAAGGCGGCCCGGCGATGCCTGCGGAAGAGCAGCGCGAACAGCACGACGGTGCTGAGCGCCATGCCGATCGTGCCGAACAGCACCTCGACGACCCGCAGCACGTCGTGCAGCCAGGAGACGTCGGTCGCCCACGCCTGGGTGCCCTCGCCGCGGCCGTCCAGGTCGACCAGCCAGGCCCACTCGGCGGCGACCCCGACGGCGAGCAGCCCGACCGCCGCGAAGCAGACGACGGCCCACGTGAGCACGGTGGCGCGGGGTCGGTCGAGCATGGTGGGAAGTATGCCGGGCATCCCCTCGGCGAGGCCCCGATAGCCTTGCCGGCATGATCGACCCGCGCATCCTCCGAGACGACCCCGACCGCGTCCGCGCCGCCCAGGCCAAGCGCGGCCTGTCCGGCGAGGTCGTGGACCGGGCGCTCTCCGCGGACGTGGCGCGGCGCGCGGCGATCGCGGGGTTCGAGGCGAAGCGCGCGGAGCAGAAGCAGCTCGGCAAGCAGGTCGCGCAGGCGCAGGGCGAGGAGAGGCAGGAGCTGCTGGCCCGCACCAAGGCGCTCGCCGCCGAGGTGAAGGAGGCCGAGGCCGCCCAGGGCGCGGCCGAGTCAGAGTGGAACGCCGCGATCATGGACATCCCCAACCTCGCCGCCGAGGAGGCGCCGTCCGGAGGCGAGGACGACTACGTCGTACTCGAGACCGTCGGGACCGTCCCGGAGTTCGACTTCGAGCCGCGCGACCACGTCGAGCTCGGCCGGATGCTGGGCGCGATCGACCTGGAGCGTGGCGCGAAGGTGTCCGGCTCGCGCTTCTACTTCTTCACCGGCGTCGGCGCCCGCCTGCACCGCGCGCTGGTCAACCTGGCCATGGACCAGGCCGCCGAGCACGGGTTCGTCGAGGTGGTGCCGCCCTCCCTGGTCAAGCCGCGGGCGATGGAGGGGACGGGCTTCCTCGGCCAGGCCGCCGACGACGTCTATCGGATCGAGGGCCAGGACCTCTACCTCGTCGGCACCTCGGAGGTGCCGATGGCGGCGTACCACTCCGACGAGATCCTCGACGCCGGCTCGCTGCCGCTGCGGTACGCCGCGTTCAGCCCGTGCTTCCGCAAGGAGGCCGGCTCGCACGGTAAGGACACCCGGGGGATCTTCCGCGTGCACTGGTTCGACAAGGTCGAGATGTTCGTCTACACGACCGTCGAGGAGTCCTACGCCGAGCATCAGCGGCTGCTGGGCTGGGAGAAGGACTTCCTGGACAAGCTCGAGCTCGCCTACCGGGTGATCGACGTCGCCGCGGGGGACCTGGGGACCTCCGCGCAGCGCAAGTTCGACTGCGAGGCATGGATCGCCTCGCAGCAGCGCTACCGCGAGCTGACGTCGACCTCGAACTGCACCGACTTCCAGAGCCGCCGCCTCGACACGCGGATGCGCGGTGACGGTGGTACGACGCCGGTGGCCACCCTCAACGGCACCCTGTGCTCGACCAACCGGCCGATCATCGCGCTGCTCGAGACGCACCAGCGGGTCGACGGCTCGGTGCGGGTGCCCGAGGCGCTGCGCCCCTACCTCGGCGGCCTCGAGGTGCTGGAGCCGGTCGTCTCGTGACGACCGACTGGAAGCCGCGCCTGGTCGCCCTCGACATCGACGGCACCATCTTGAAGTGGGTCGAGGGCGCCGGCGTGACCCACGAGGAGATCTCGCCCGCCGTCCACGCCGCGGTCCACCGCGCCCTCGACGCCGGCGCCCACGTCGTACTGGCCAGCGGCCGGTCGCCGCACGGCATGGCGCCGATCGCCGACCTGCTGGACCTGCCCGCGGCCGCGGCGGACCGGCTCTGGATCGTCGCGTCCAACGGAGCGGTCGTGTTCCGCTACCCACCGCTCGAGGTGGTGCACGAGGAGACCTTCGACGCGCGCCCGGCCGTCCACGCGATCCTCGAGCGCCACCCGTCGGCCCTGGTCGCCGTCGAGGAGCGCGGGGTCGGCTACCGGGTCAGCTCGCACTTCCCGAAGGGCGAGCTCTCCGGCGAGATGATCGTGACCGAGCTCGACGAGCTGCTCGTCGACGAGGTGAGCCGCGTGATCATCCGCGACCCCGAGTCGACCGCCGACGAGTTCGTCGCGCTGGCCGGTGAGCTCGGCCTGCACGGCACCAACTACGTCGTCGGCTGGACCGCCTGGCTCGACCTCGCGCCGGTCGGCGTCTCCAAGGCCTCCGGGCTCCAGTACGTCGCCGACCAGCTCGGCATCGACGCGGCCGACGCGCTCGCGGTCGGTGACGGGCGCAACGACCTCGAGATGTTCGCGTGGGCCGGGCGGTCGGTCGCGATGGGCCAGGCGATCCAGGTCGTCGTCGACGCGGCCGACGACGTGACCGGCAGCGTGTACGAGGACGGCCTCGCCACCGAGCTGTCCCGCTGGTTCCCGGCGTGAGCCTGCCCGACCACATCGCCACGGAACGGCTCCGCCTGCCGCTGTGGACCGCCGCCGACGTCGCCGCGATCCGCTCCGGCCAGCGGCGCGAGGGGTGGCACCCGGACTACCCGCGGCCCGACGACGTGGCCGCGGCCGCGCTGTGGCGCGCGGGCGACACCTGGGCGCCGCGCCACGTCGTCCGCGGCGTGACCGCCCTCGGCTCGATCGGCTTCTTCGGCCCGCCCGAGCCGGCCGCCGACGGCGTCTCGGAGGTGGAGGTCGGCTATGGGCTGGTCGCCGAGGCGCACGGCTACGGCTTCGCGACCGAGGCGCTGACGGGCGTGCTGGCCGAGACCGACGCGCTCGGCGTCCGCGTGCGCGCGAGTGTCGAGCCCACGAACTCCGGGAGCATCCGGGTGCTCGCCACGTGCGGCTTCACCGACCTGCGCGGCACGACCGAGGACGGCGAGCTGGTCATGGTGCGACCGCTGTGAGGCTGGTCGCCACCGACCTCGACGGCACCCTGGTCCGCAGCGACGGCACCGTCTCGCCGTACACCGCCGGCGTGCTCGCTCGGGTCGAGGCGCTCGGCGTCCCGGTCGTCTTCGTGACCGGCCGGCCGCTGCGGTGGGCCGAGGAGGTCTTCGAGCATGTCGGCGAGCACGGCCTCGCGGCCGTCAGCAACGGCGCGCTGGTCTGGGACGTCGCCCGGCACCGGCCGCACCTGGAGCGGCCGATCGACCCCGGGCTCGGGCTCGCGGTGTGCGACGTCATCCGGGACGCCATCCCCGGCTCGGCCTTCGCGGTGGAGACGCTGGACGGCATCGGGCTGGAGCCGGCGTTCCGCGAGCGGCACCCGGTGCCCGCCGGCTCCCGCCGCGCGCCGGTCGAGGAGCTCCTCGACCGGCCGCCGCTCAAGCTGCTGGCGCGGCACGAGGAGCTCGCCCCCGAGGAGTTCTGGGACGCCGCCGAGGCGGTCGTCGCGGGCCGGCTGGTCATCACCTGGTCCTCGACCACGTCGTTGCTGGAGATCAGCGCGCCCGGGGTGACCAAGGCCTCGACGCTGGCGCTGCTGTGCGCGGACCTCGGGATCGACGCCGCCGACGTGGTCGCCTTCGGCGACATGCCCAACGACCTGCCGATGCTCGCGTGGGCGGGCACGTCGTACGCGATGGCGAACGCCCATCCGACCGTGCTGGCGGCGGCCTCGCACACCGCCCCGCCGAACGACGAGGACGGCGTCGCGACGGTGCTGGCTGGTCTCCTCGGCCTCTGATCGCTTAGATGGAGGGCGTGCTGACCCGACGACTGCTCGCGCTCGCGCTGCTGGTCGCCGGCCTGCTGGCCGGGACCACGACTCCCGCGACGGCCGAGGGGTGTCGGCCGATGGGCGACACACTGGAGCGGCAGACCATGCGCGCGGACGCGGTGTTCAGCGGGGTCGTGGCCGGCCGGGAGAGGGCCGGCTCGACCGTGACCTTCTCGGTGGACGTGGACCTCGTCTACAAGGGCGACGTCGGCGAGCGGGCGAGCATCGAGACGCCGCGCAAGCTCTGCGCGCTCCCTGCCTTCGAGGCGGGTGACGAGGTGCTCTGGTTCGCGAACAAGGACGGCGACCGCGTGCTCGCGGCCCGCGGCGGCGGTACGACGAGCGCGTCCCCTGCCCACCTCCGGCGGGTCGAGAGCCTGCTCGGCCCCGGCACCTCGGCGACCCCGCCGGAGCCGGCGACCGCCACCTTCACGATGGTCGCCGGCGAGAAGACCGCGCTGAGCCGGCTGGCCGCCCCCGGCGTCGCGCTGGTCATCGTCGGCCTGCTCGGCCTGCTGCTGGTCGCGGCGCTCGGCCGGCGTCGAGCCTAGCTGGGGAGCATCGGTGGCAGGGATCCCCGGCTGACCGGGGATCCCTGACGTTGTCAGGCGTTGCAACCCCTGACAACGTCAGGAGTCCCCGGCTGACCGGGGATCCCGACGGCCGACGAATCCCAGCCGTTGCCAAGGCCGAGAACCGCGGGGAGGTCGAGCGCCTAGAGGTACATGCCCCCGGTGCCCTGCTGCGGATGCTGCTCGCCATCCTGCCCCGGGCCGCCCGGCATCGACATGCCCTGCGACATCCCCTGGGGCAGCGCCTTGCGGATCTGCTCGAACTGCGCGCGGGCGGCCATCTGCTGGGCGTAGATCGCGGTCTGGATGCCGTGGAAGAGCCCCTCCAGCCAGCCGACCAGCTGGGCCTGGGCGATCCGGAGCTCGGCGTCCGAGGGCGTCGAGTCCTCGGTGAAGGGCAGCGAGAGCCGCTCGAGCTCCTCGACCAGCTCGGGGGCCAGGCCCTCCTCGAGCTCCTTGATCGAGACCTGGTGGATCTCCTTGAGCCGGTTGCGGCTGGCGTCGTCGAGCGGTGCGGAGCGCACCTCCTCGAGCAGCTGGCGGATCATGCTGCCGATCCGCATCACCTTCGCCGGCTGCTCCACCAGCTCGGTGACCGACCGCTCCTCGTCGCCGGCGTCGTCCTGCGCGACCGCCATCGGCTGACCGTCCGGGCCGATCACGACGACCTGCTGCTCCTCGCTCATGAAGCCCACCGTATCGGTCAGAGGGTGAGCAGGATCTTCCCGCTGTGCTCGCCGGACTCCATGAGCGCGTGCGCGGCGGCGACCTCCGCCAGCGGCAGCGCGCCGTGCACGACCGGCCGCACCAACCCCTCGGCCACCAGTGGCCAGACGTGCTCGACGACCGAGGCGCAGATCGCGGACTTCTCCCCGACCGGGCGCGAGCGCAGCGCGGTCGCGATCACGGCGCCGCGCTTGCGGAGCAGCTTGTTGATGTCGAGCTCGGCCCGGGTGCCGCCCTGCATGCCGATGATGACCAGCCGGCCCTCGGTGGCGAGCGCGTCGACGTTGCGGTCGAGGTACGCCGCGCCCATGTTGTCGAGGATCACGTCGGCGCCGCGGCCGGCGGTCGCCCGCCTGGTCTCCTCGACGAAGTCCTGCTCCCGGTAGTCGACCGCGACGTCGGCGCCCAGCGCCAGGCAGGCCGCCCGCTTGTCCTCGGTGCCGGCGGTCGTCACGACCATTGCGCCGAGCTGGTGGGCGAGCTGGATCGCGAAGGTCCCGATGCCGCCCGCGCCGCCGTGCACCAGCAGCGTCTCGTGCGGCTTCAGGCCCGCGACCATGAACACGTTCGACCACACCGTGCAGGCCACCTCCGGCAGCGCGGCCGCGGTGACGAGGTCGACGCCGGCGGGGATCGGCATCAGCTGGCCGGCGGGTACGGCTACCCGGGCGGCGTACCCGCCCGCGGCGAGCAGCGCGCACGCCTCGTCGCCCACCGACCAGCCGGCCACGCCCTCGCCGACGGCGGAGACGGTGCCGCTGCACTCCATCCCGAGTACGTCGGACGCACCCGGTGGGGGAGGGTAGAACCCCTGTCGCTGCAGCAGATCCGCGCGGTTCAGGGCCGCGGCGGCGACGTCGAGCACCACCTCGCCCGGACCCGGCTCGGGGTCGGGCGCCTCGGCGACGGACAGGACCTCGGGGCCACCGGCCCCGTCGGCGATCACGGCACGCATGTGCCCAACCCTAGGGAGTCAGTCCTCGTCGTACTCGTCCTCGGTGTGGTCGACCGCGCTGTCGTCCGGCACCTCGTCGTCGACGTCGTCAGGGTCCGGCGCGTCCGCGGGCCGGTCCCAGCCGTCGGCGAGCCGCTGCGCCTTCGCGGCCAGCGCCTCCAGCTCCTCGGGGTCCGCGTCCTGGGAGCCCGCCGCGTACCCGAGCAGGAAGGTCGTGATCGGCGCGGCCGGCCGGGCGACGCTGTGCGCGGCCACCCGGGCCAGGTCCAGCACCAGCCCCTCGTCGACCTCCGTGTCCACCTCGAGGACGTCGGAGAGCTCGTCGATCCAGTCGTGGAGGTTCACGGGAGCCAGATTTCCCGGAACCGATGTGACTCCGCAACCCCTTACAGATCCCGCAGGTCCGCCCAGGTGTCGACGTCGCGGCCCTCGTCGCCGACCGGCGGCAGCTCGGCCAGGTCGAGCGCCGCCAGCAGCCGGTGGATCGCCATCCCGTGCTGCCTCTCGTGGTCGGGTCGTACGGCGTCGAGCCGGTCCGCGTCCAGCACGCCGGCGAGCTGCCGGCGACCGCCGGCGTCGGCGAGGAACGCGCCGTCGTGTCCCGCGGCGGCCTCGTGCAGCCGCCGGAACGTCCACGGGGTCACCCGCGGCATGTCCACCGCGAGCACGCCGAGCGTCCGGGGCCGGCGCACCAGGGCGTCGTACCCCGTCAACAGGGCGGCGACCGGACCGCCGAAGCGTGGGCTCTCCCGGCAGAACGTCACCGGCCGGGTGGTCGGCACCGGGTCGCCCACCACCACGACCTCGTCGGCGTCGAGGAGCGCGTTGATCGCGTGCTCGAGCAGCGAGAGTCCGCCGTGCTCGACCGACGCCTTGTCCGCGCCGTCCATGCGCACGGCCCGACCCCCGGCCAGCACGATCGCGGCGAAGGACATGTGTGGCAGTCTCGCACCGTGGCCAGCCTGCGAGTCGCCCTCGTCCAGCACGCGTCCGGCCTGGAGCCGGACGCCAACCGCGCGCTGCTCGACGAGCTCACGCCGTCCGGCGCCGACCTCGTGGTCTTCCCCGAGGCGTTCGCGCGCGACTTCGGCGAGGCCGGCTCCGACGTCGGCCCGTACGCCGAGGAGCTCCGTGGCCCGTTCGCCGCCGAGGTCGGCCGGGTGGCCGGCGAGCGGGGCACGACCGTGGTCGCCGGGATGTTCGAGCGCGGCGCCGACCCGGACCGGCCGTTCAACACGCTCGTCGTGCGCGGCGCCGCGGCGGCGTCGTACCGGAAGATCCACCTCTACGACTCCTTCGGCTACCGCGAGTCCGACCGACTGTCCGCCGGGGCGCTCGACCCGGTGCTGGTCGACGTCGCAGGCTTCCGGGTCGGGCTGATGACCTGCTACGACCTGCGCTTCCCCGAGCTCGCCCGGCGGCTGGTCGACGAGGGCGCCGAGGTGCTCGTGGTCCCGGCGGCCTGGGTGGCCGGGCCGCGCAAGGTCGAGCACTGGCGCACCCTGGCCCGGGCGCGGGCGATCGAGAACACCGTGTTCGTCGTCGCGGCCGGTCAGCCCGGACCGCGCTACAGCGGCCACTCGCTGGTCGTGGACCCGCTCGGGGACATGCTCGCCGAGGCCGGCGAGGGGCCCGAGGTGCTGTCGGCGGAGCTCGATCGGGAGATCCTCGCCACGGCCCGGAGGACCAACCCCTCGCTGGCCAACCGGCGTCTGTAGCCTTCCCGCCGTGTCCAGGTCCGCTCCACGTCGTCGTGCCGAGCGGCCGTCGTCCCGGCGCACCCAGTCGAAGGGGAGGCCGGCGGGCAGCGTCCGCACCCGCGCGGAGCGCATCGCCAGCTCCCGAGCGCCGATCGTGCTCTGGGTGCTGACCGTCCTCGCCGGCCTCGGCCTGCTCGCCGCCTGCGTCGCCGACCTCGACCCCGGCTGGTTCTGCGGTGCCGGGGCGGTCGCGATCGCCACGGCGTACGCCTGGGCGCTCGCCGCCCGCACCGGTGGCCGCCCGGTCGTGGTGGGACTGCTCGCCCTGGTGCTCGGCGTCGCGGTCGTCGTGCTCGACGACGACCGGCTGCGCACCGGCGCCGCCGTGCTGACCGGCGTCGTCGCCGCGGTGCTCGCGGTGATGGGCACCGTGCCGGCGGTGAGGTTCGTGCACGCGGTCCGGGAGGTGCTCGTCGCCGCCGTGGTCGCCGCCGTCGGCGCGCTCGCGGTGGTCGGCTTCGAGCCGGTGGTGACCGTCGCCCGGTTCGAGTACGTCGCCCTCGGGCTCGCCCTGCTCGGCGCCTTCGCCGTCGTCTACCGCCTCGGCGCGGGCCTGCACGGCCTCGGCCGGCGCGGGTTCCTCATCGTGCTGGTCGGCAGCCTGGTGCTCGCCGTGACCCTCGCGTACGCCGAGGTGCTGCGCCGCTACGGCACCCCCGGCCTGATGTCCACCCTGCTCGACGGCGTCGCCTGGAGCCGGGAGAGTCTCGGCGCCTTCCCGCGCCCGCTCGTGAGCGTGCTCGGCGTCCCGGCGCTCGCCTGGGGCACCCACATGCGGGCCCGCCGCCGCCAGGGCTGGTGGGTCTGCGCCTTCGGCGTCGCGGCCACCGCCCCGATCGCGACCGCACTCGTGAACCCGGCGATCGAGCTCTCCGAGGCGGCCCTCTCGGTCGGCTACGGCCTGGTCGTGGGCCTGGCCATCGGCTTCGTGGTGATCCGCCTCGACCTCGCCGTCACCGGCTCCTCCGGCAGGCGCGGCCGCCGGGCCGAGGAGGCGGCCGCGCTGCGCCCCGAGCCGCCCCGGACCCGCCCGCTCCTCTGAACGCCGTCGAGTTGGGCAGAAGTCGCCCACGAGTTGGGCATCGTTCCCGCCCAGCCGTGACCGAGGCCCGACTCAACGGCGATTCCTGCCCAACTCGACGGGTTTGGATCGCGGGGTACCTATCGGTAACGGCTAGGTTCGGCGACATGGCTCGTGAGCAGGTGACCGAGATCGTCGCGGAGATGGTCGCGAACGTGATGAGCGTGGCCGTCGCGCCCGGCGACGCGGTCGCGGCCGGCGACACCGTCGTGCTCCTGGAGTCGATGAAGATGGAGATCCCGATCCTCGTCGAAGCCGCCGGTACGGTCCGCGCGGTCAAAGTCGCTCCGGGCGACGTCGTCCAGGAGGGCGACGTGCTGGTGGAGGTCGCGCGCTAGCAGGCCCGTAGACTCCTCGGGTGCCGCTGCCGCGTGCGGGGCGCACGGAGGGGTGCCGGAGTGGCCGATCGGAACCGCCTTGAAAGCGGTCGTGGGGAGACCCACCGCGGGTTCGAATCCCGCCCCCTCTGCTCTGTTCCGAGGCTCTTACTCCGAGCCGCCGAGCTCCAGCTCCACCTCGTCGTAGGCGAGGTCGTGGATCCGCTGGAGGTGGTGGGAGACGTCGGTGAGCAGCCGCAGCAGGTCGGCGCGCACCACCTCGACGTTCGGGCTCTCCAGGACCCGTGGGCCCAGGGCGCTGAGCCGGTTCAGCAGCAGGGTGCGCTCGCGCAGCAGCCCGCCCTCGCGGGCGGCGAGCCAGCCCTCGCCGCCGTGGGCGGTCTCGGCGATCAGCGCGTCGCGGACGTCGGCCATCCGCTGCCGCACGCTCCAGCGCCAGTTCCCCAGGGGGGCTCCGGGTCGTCGGGGGGCCTCGAGGGCCTGCGTGAGGCCCCGCATCGCGGTCGTCATCCCGTTCGTCGTGACGGTCATCAGGTCCTCCCGGCAGGCCCGGAGCGGTGGGGGGGACTTCGAGTGTCACCCCGTCGGCCACCGGCCACAACCCCGGTGACGGGTTTCATTTCGGTGTCTTGTTCAATCAGTGCGTGCAGACGTCCGACTATCGGCTCGCACCGGCCCTCGGCGCCCGCTTCCTCGGCGTCCTGCTGGTCCTGCTCGCCGTCGTGCTCGCCGTCCTCACCCTGTCCGTCGCCGTCCTGGCCTGGCCGGCCGGCGTCCTGGTCGGGGCTGCGGCGGTGGGCCTGGCCGGCATCCTCGCGACCGGCTGGCTGGTGCTGCGCGGTCTCCCTGTCGTCCGCCTCACCGCCGACGGCTACCGGGTCCGGATGGTCCGCGGCGCCGGCGCGACCGCGGCGTCCTGGGTGGACGTCACCGAGGCGGTCGCCGCCTCCGCGGGCGGTACGCCGGTGGTCGTGATCCGCCTCCGCGACGGCCGGAGCACCACGATCCCGGTGCCGGCGCTCGCCGCCGACCGCGAGGAGTTCGTGCGGGACCTCCAGCGCCATCTCCAGGGCGGCTCCGGGCTCCGGCCTCTCGACGGGCCCGCCCCCTGATTGGGCGCCGCCGCCCGGGTGCTTGTAGCCTGTGCTCGCTGTCGGGGAGGCGTCGCCTAGTCCGGTCTATGGCGCCCGCCTGCTAAGCGGGTTTGGGGCTACCACCCCATCGAGGGTTCAAATCCCTCCGCCTCCGCCAGCCCACGGCCCCCTCTCGCGCACCGCGTCAGGGGGCCGTGGCATGCCCTCCGGTACGCCGCTCCGGGACTGCAGGAAACTGCAGCGATTGCAGAAACGTGCAATGCACAAATCTGAGTCATCCCTCCGTTCGTCCTCCGGCGATCTGCTCGCCCACACTGATGTCACCGGATCATCCGTGGGAGCCGGAAGTAGCAGAAGGTGGGAGAGGGAACATGAACATTGCGCGCAAGGTCGCCATCGCGCTTGTGACCGCGACGCTCAGCGTCGGACTGCTGGGGATCTCGGCCCCGGCGCAGGCCGACACCAGCTGGGGTCGCTGCAGCGCCAAGAGCTGCTGGGGCCGCTAACGAAGCCAGGTCGAGCCGGGGACCCAACTCACCCCCCACTTGTTCGGTCCCAGTGCCACCCCCCGGCCCGGCTCGACCACCACGATGAAGGGCAGCGACCTCCGGTCGCTGCCCTTCATCGCATTTCAGGACCCCGCACCCTCGTCGTCGTGCCCGGTGAGGCCGCGCCGGCCGATGGTGTAGCCGAGCTGGAACCGGGTCTCGGCCTCGAACTCCTCCTTGAGGTCGGAGATGTAGCCGGCGTAGGTGCGCGGGCTGACTCCGAGCCGCTTGGCGGAGACCGGGTCGGAGTGCCCCTCGATCAGCATCCGCAGCGTCATCGAGCGCTGCTCGGAGGCGATGTCCTTCATCACCGACGCCTCGCGGCTGGTGAACGGCCGCCCCCGCTCCCAGGAGCGCTCGAAGACGTCGACCAGGTAGGCGACCACGCCGGGCTCGCGGACCACGAGCGCGATGTCGTGGGTCTCCCTGCTCGGGATGATCGCGACCCGGCGGTCCACGACGATCATCCGGTTGAAGAACTCGTCCAGCGTCCGCACCTCGCCGCCGCGCTCGGTCACGGCGGCGACGTACTTGCGGGTGACGTTGTTGCGCCGGGCGCTGTGCTGGTAGAGCGTGCGGATCCGGGCTCCCCGTTCGAGCAGCGCGGTGTCTCGCAGCACGGTGTTGGGCATCAGCCGCATGTCGCGGATCGCCTGCGGCTGCGCGGTGAGCACCTCCTCCTCGCAGTCGGCGACGACGCCCGCGATGAACGGGTCGATCTCCGCGCGGGGGAGGTACATGAAGGGGCCGGTGGCGGTCGCCTGCGGCGCCCGCCGCCACGCGTGGGCGAGGGCGCCGAACGCGGTCGCCCACTGCGAGGACTCGCTCAGCAGCCGGGCCCCCTCCGTGCCGAGCGGGCTGACCACGCGGGACTGGGCGGCGGCCGGGTCCTGGGCCTCCCACTGCTTCTCGTCCGGGGTGAGCCGGGCCAGGCCCAGGCCGTGCAGGAGCTCGAGCGCCTCGGCGAGCTCACCGCCCGGGACCAGCCGGCTGTCGTCGGCCGGCAGGCCACCCGCGTCGACGAGCTCCTCGTAGAGGGCCGTGCCGGCGGACTCGAACAGGTCGCGCTCCTCCGGTCCGAAGGTCTCCACGCTCCCCTACCCCTCTCGCACACCCCCGTGATGCCAGTGGGGATGATGATTCCACAGGCGGCCAACAGGAGAGGCCCCGTCCGATCCCGGACGGGGCCTCTCCGAAGAGGACCAGGGGTACGGCGCTCAGCCGCCCAGCCGGGCGCGGAGCCCGTCGAGCTCGGTCCAGAGCACCGCCGGCAGGTCCTCGCCGAACCTCTCGAACCACTCCTGGATCTGCGGCACCTCGGCCCGCCACTCGTCGGCGTCGACGTGCAGCGCTGCGGCGAGGTCGGCCTCGGACATGTCGAGCCCGTCGGTGTCGAGGGAGCCCGGGGCCGGCACGTGGCCGATCGGGGTCTCGACCGCGGCGGCCTGGCCGTCGATGCGCTCGACGACCCACTTGAGCACGCGGCTGTTCTCGCCGAAGCCCGGCCACAGGAAGCCGCCCGAACCCCCGTCCTCGGACTGAGCGCGGCGGAACCAGTTGACGTAGAAGATCCTCGGCAGCTTGGCGGCGTCGTTGTCCTTGCCGACGCTGATCCAGTGACTGAAGTAGTCGCCGGCGTTGTAGCCGATGAACGGCAGCATCGCCATCGGGTCGCGGCGCACCACCCCGACCGCGCCGACCGCGGCGGCGGTCGTCTCGGAGGAGAGGGTCGCGCCGAGGAAGGTGCCGTGCGTCCAGTCGCGGGCCTCGAAGACCAGCGGGATCGTGGTCTTGCGGCGGCCGCCGAAGAGGATCGCGTCGATCGGGACGCCGCGCGGGTCGTCGTACTCCGGCGCGAGGATGTCGCACTGCTTGATCGGCGTGCAGTAGCGCGAGTTCGGGTGGCTGGAGACCTCCTCGGACTCGGGCGTCCACGGCTCGCCCTTCCAGGACGTCGCCCTGGCGGGTGGGTTCTCCAGGCCCTCCCACCAGACGTCGCCGTCCTCGGTGAGCGCGACGTTGGTGAAGACCGAGTTGCCCTTGTTGACGGTCGCCATGGCGTTCGGGTTGGTGTGCTCGTTGGTGCCCGGCGCGACGCCGAAGAGGCCGTACTCCGGGTTGACCGCCCACAGCCGGCCGTCCTCGCCGATGCGCATCCAGGCGATGTCGTCCCCGAGCGTCTCGACCTTCCAGCCCGGGATCGTCGGCTTGAGCATCGCGAGGTTGGTCTTGCCGCAGGCGCTCGGGAACGCTGCCGCGACGTACTTCACGACGCCCTGCGGCGAGGTGAGCTTGAGGATCAGCATGTGCTCGGCCAGCCAGCCCTCGTCGCGCGCTATGACCGAGGCGATGCGCAGGGCGTAGCACTTCTTGCCGAGCAGCGCGTTGCCGCCGTACCCCGAGCCGTAGGACCAGATCGTGCGCTCCTCGGGGAACTGCACGATGTACTTGGTGTCGTTGCACGGCCAGGCGACGTCCGCCTGGCCGGGCTCGAGCGGGTGGCCGACGGAGTGCAGCGCCGGCACGAACTCCGCGTCCAGCTCGGTCATCCGGTCGAGCACCGCGCTGCCCATGCGGGCCATCACGCGCATCGAGGCGGTGACGTACGCCGAGTCGGTGAGCTCGACCCCGAACATCGGCTTCTCCGCGTCGAGGTGGCCCATGACGAACGGGATCACGTACATCGTGCGACCGCGCATGCAGCCGTCGTAGAGGCCGCGCATGATCCGCTTCATCTCCTCCGGCGCCATCCAGTTGTTGGTCGGGCCGGCGTCGCGCTCGTCGACCGAGCAGATGAAGGTGCGGTCCTCCACGCGCGCGACGTCGATCGGGTCGCTGGCGGCGTGGAAGGAGTTGGGCTTGATGGCCGGGTTCAGCCGGGTGAAGGTTCCGGTGGAGACCAGGGCGTCGGTGAGCTCGGTCCACTCCTCGTCGGAGCCGGTGCACCAGTGGATCCGGTCGGGCCGGGTCATCGCCGCGACCTCGCGGACGAAGTCGAGGATGCCCTGGTGGGTCGTGGGGGCGGTCGTCGTGACGGTCATGGCGGTTCCCTCTCGCGCGTTCGCGGCGGCTCGCTCGGCGTCGTTGGCGGCGGCTCGGTGGCCCCCGCGGAGGCGGCGGCGGACGTGCTCCGACCCCGTGGGTGGGGCGACAGTAGCCCGGATTCCGAGGCGCACACATTGGAACGTTCAACGGCAGGTGGGGCGGGTCACATCCCTTGTTTTGAGCGGGATTCCCGCGTGCCCGAGAGCCCGGAGTTGGGTCCTTCCGAGACCTAACCGGCGGGAGGGCCGCGCGCCCGCGTGGCGACGCCGAGGACGTACAGCTTCGCCGGCGCGGAAGACGTCCATACGAGGACGCTCACGAGAGCACTGGGACCCACGAAGCCCACGCCAGGAAGCGTCACGATCGCGACGTTGCGGCGCATCCACTCCTCGCGGCGGCGCTCCGGCGCCACCGTCGTCGGCGGAGTTGGAGGCATATGCCGCCGTGACGGAGGCTGTCGACGCGGTGGTCGCTGCGGCGCGGCCCGGAGCCTGCGCCTCAGACCTCTACCAGATCGCGACCGAGGCGATGCATTCGGCAGGATTCACCCGATTCCGTCACACCCACGTGGGACACGGCATCGGCGTGGAGGCGAGGGACGCCCCGGTCCTGACCGCCCGCCAGCCCTGGCTGCCCGCGTTCGCCGACGGCCACGACCTGGTTCTGGAGCCCGGGATGGTCCTCAACGTCGAAGTGCCCTGCGGCGTCCTGGGGGACGGCGGATACCAGCACGAGCTCACCTTCGTCGTGGGCCAAGACGATGCCGCGCTCCTCACCCGCCGCCATCCGTACTATCTGGCGGCCGACGGCTCGGTCGACGAGATCGCGGTGGCGGTGCCGGTCGGGTGACTCCCCGCGGCGGCGACCCTCTCCGGGTTGCCGCCGTGGACGCTCGCGGCGTCTAGCTTCGCTAGGCGCGCGCGGCGATGACCGGCGCTCCGGAGCCCAGCGCCTCGATCTCCGCGCGCGCGGCGAGCAGCACCGGGAGCGCCCGCTCCGGGTCGACCCGGTGCTTGGGTGCCACCAGGGTGAGGGCGATGGTGCGCAGCGTCAGCTCGTCGCGCACGGGCACCGAGAGGGCGGTGACCCCGGGGAGGAACTCGTCGGTGGTCACGGCCCAGCCGGCCGCGCGGATCGCCTCGAGCGCGGTCTCCGACGGCAGCGCGATGCCGGCCCGGCGCCACAGCTCGCGCTGCTCGGCCGAGGTGGCGAAGGCGACCAGCACCTGACTGGACGCACCGGTGTGAAGCGGGATGACCGTGCCGACCCGGATGTTCGCGTTGAGCACCTGGTCGGACTCGGCGCGTTGAACGATCAGGGCGCTGTCGCGTTGCAGCGCTGCGACGGTCGCGCACTCGCCGCTCTCGGCGACGACCGCCTCGAGGATCTGCTGGATCTTGTCGCCCAGCCCCGCCTGGCGCAGCGCGGCGTTCCCGATCCGGGTGGCCAGCAACGACAGCGCATAGCGGCCGTCGCCGTGCTGCTCGACCCACCCCGAGGCGACCAGCGTGCTGAGCTGCTTGTGCACGGTTCCCCGGGACGCCCCGACGATGCGCGCCAACTCGCTGACCCCAGCGGGGCGGCCGACCGAGGCCATGGTCTCCAGCAGCGCCAGCGCCTTCTGGGTGGAGGTCAGCAGGTTCCCAGCCCGGTCCACCCCCGGCGTTGCCGGTACGGCGACGCTGTCATCGGTCACGGTCCAAGACCCTACTCGACGCGCGGCGATCACCCGGGCCGGCGTCGGCCTCCCCTGGGCGCCGAGCTCGTCACGGGCTCGGGAAGTCCGGGCGACCGGCGCTGAGCCAGTCATCGAGCAGGTCGACCGCCTGCTCACGAGGGTCGTCCAACTCCTCCACGGCCGCGGCGTAGCGCTGCAGGAGCCGGAGCGCCCCGGGGGCGGACCGGCCGAACGACGCGAGCAGGTCTGCGACCACGTCGCCGGCGCCGCCGGTCGGGGCGAGGTCGGTGACCATCCCCCACTCCTCGGCCTGCTCGGCCGGCACCCGGCGACCGGTGAGGACCAGCAGCTGGGCGCGCTTGGCGCCGACGTACCGAGGCAGGTACTCGGCGACGACCAGCGGGGCCAGTCCGTGCTCGACCTCATCGAAGGCGAAGACCGCGGTCGGGTCGGCGACCGTCACGTCGCACTGCAGCGCCAACCCCGCGCCGAAGCCGAAGGCGCGGCCCTGGACCTCGGCGACACTGACCCCCGGGAAGGTGTTCAGCAACCGGTTCGCCGTCAGGATCATCCGCAGCGACTCGGGGCGACTGAGCCCCTCCACCACCTCGCCCTGCAGCCGGCCGAGACAGAAGTCGGGGCCGGCAGCGCGCAGGTGCAGCAGCAGTCGCCGCTCGTCGTGGGCACGGGTCAGCGCCGCGATCAGTTCGCGCATCGCCGCCACCGACACCACATTGCCGGGGTGCCCGGTCTGCAGCGTGATGACCTGGACCTCGCCCGAGACCTCCGACGACACGAGCTGACCGGCCGGAGCGGAGGGCGCGCTGACGTCGGTCACTGGGGACTCCGGGTGTCCAGCGCGCCGGAGGTCGCCCGGGACAGCTCCTCGACAGCCGCCATCGCGACGTCGTGGTCCTGGTGGGCGGTGCCGCCGCTGATCCCGACGCCGCCGACGACCGTGTCGCCCTCGAGCACGTGGACGCCGCCGCCGATCGCCGTGAAGTGGCCGCCGTTGGTCTGGTCGATGCCCCACGCCGGGCCGCCGGGCTGGGACACTCCGGCGTAGAAGGTGGTGTGGTTGCGCGCCCCCGCGGCCGTGAACGCCTTGTCGATGGCGATCGACACACTGGTGATCTTGGCGCCGTCCTCGCGCACGAAGGCCACCAGGTTGCCGCTCTCGTCGGCGACGGCGATGCACATCGGGACGCCCATCTGGTCCGACGCCTTGCGAGCGCCCGCGACGAGCACCTCGGCCTCGTCGAGTCCGATTCGTCGGATGTCCTGCACGTCAGCTCTCCTCGTTGGTCAGGTAGGGGAGCTCGCGCTCCCAGGTTGCGATGATGTTCTTGATCTCGGGCCGCAGGTCCTCCGGCACCGCGTCGTACGGGTACGCTGGCGTGCCCATCGGGATGCCCAGGCACTCCAGCGCCGCCTTGGCCAGCGGCATCAGGCCGTACTTCCCCCACGCCGCCGGGAACCGGCCGATGAGCGTCTGCATCCTCCCGGCCAGCGCCAGGTCGCCGGCCGCCAGCGCGTCGCGGATCGCCGCGGCCACCAGGGTCAGCCCGGCCGGGGTCATCGCGCCGGCGCCGCCGCTGAGCATGATCGCCAACATCGGCTGGATGGTCCCGAGGTACTGGGCGTGGCCGGCCTTCTGGATCTCCTCGACCGCGCGGAGATTGCGCGAGATGTCGCGCGAGGAGTCCTTCATCGCCACCACGTTGTCGACCGAGCAGGCCTCGACCAGCGTGGCGAAGTCGGGGTCGCAGCCGCGGCCCGGGTGGTGGTAGAGCACCACCGGCAGCGGGCTGCGAGAGGCGACGGCCTCGACGAAGGCGATGGTCTCGCCCGCCGACGGCGGCCCGCCCGCCGGCCGGGACGGGAGCAGGACCTGCGCGAAGTGGGCGCCGGCGCCGGCCGCGAGCTCGGTGAGGTCGAGGACCTCCGCAGGCGTCGGCGCGCTGACCCCGGCCAGCACCGTCGTGCGGCTGGCGAGCGCGCGGACCGACTCGGCCAGCAGCCCGCGCCGCAGAGCAGGACTGAGCATGGCGTACTCGGACACCTCGGCCCCCAGGACGCTGACGGAGTCGCAGTGCGGGACCATGAAGTCGTACAGGCGCTCGAGCGTGGGTCGAGCGACCTCGCCCGACGGCGCGAACGGGGTCAGCAGCGCGCCGACGACCCCCTGCAGTGGCATCTGGCTGGGTCTCCTTCTCGATGGCGCCGGGCGGTCCGGCGCGCGGGGGGACGGCGGGCGGTTGGTCCGCCGCCGCGAGGACCTCTGGCCGGCGATGGCCCGCTCGATCCGGGAGGCCGCGGCGGTCACCACCCGGCGTACGCGGGCCAGCCGCTGCTGGTCGCACGGCCCGCCGTCGAGGTGGGCGTTGACCGCCAGGCAGGTCCGGCCGTCGGGCCCCCGGACGGGGACGATCACCCGGCTGACCCGCAGGTCGGCGGCCTGGTCGGACCCCGCGGCGTCCACCGCGTCGACATCCAGTACGTCGAACCCGGGGCCGAGACCGGCCACCACCTTCTGGAACTCCTCGTAGATCTCGGTGCCGACCCCGGCACTGGTCGTGCTGCGGGCGAACTGGTCAAGGGAGGCGAAGCCGGAGTCGTCGCGGTAGACCAGCCAGCCGTCCTCGCGGACCCTGGCCAGGGTCTGCTCGTAGGCGTGCCGCAGCTCGGGGCTGAGCGGCACCGGGGACCGGCCGAGCCATTCCTCGATGACATGCGGCGGCTCCCACGCCATGAACTGACCCCCGAGGGGCGGGATCATCGGGATCCGGCGGCCCACCATGGGCGGTCCGCTCTCGGACCCCGAGACGCCGGCGCTGGCCAGCACCACGAGGTTGGCGTCCACGGGCGCCGACACCGTGCACTCCAGACCCAGCTCGGCGGCGAGAGCCTCGAGCTCGGGCCGGGCTACCTCCGAGGCGCGGACCAGACGGACCAGGTCCGGTTCGTCTGCCACGACCAGGGAGTGGGAGGAGAACTCGCCGTACCCTCCCCGGAAGAACATCAGCGGCAGCGAGGCATCCTCGACGTCCAACGCCCGCACCCGTCCGGCCACCAGGTAGTGGTCGCCCGCCTCGGTGACCGACTCGATGTCGCAGTCGATCCAGGCCACCACCCCGTCGAGCACCGGTGAGCCGGAGCCGGCCGGGCGCCAGGAGATCCCGTCGAAGCGGTCGAGGCCCTTCATCGCGAAGGACCGGCACACTCCGGACTGGTGGGAGGCCAGGACGTTGACGCAGAACGAGCCGGCCTCGCGGATCCGCGGGAACGTCGATGACTTCTTCTCGGGGAAGAAGGCCACCAGCGGCGGGTCGAGGGACACCGAGGTGAACGACCCGACGGCCATGCCGACCGGCTCGCCGTCGGGATGGAGGGCCGTCACCACCGTGACGCCGGTGGGGTAATGGCCCAGCACCTGACGGAAGCGGGCCGCGTCGAACTGGGCGGCCGCGGCGTCGGAGCCGCGGGCGGGCGCGGGCGCCCGCTGGATCGTTGTCATCTCGTCCTCCTTCACGGACAGCAGCGGTGGGGGTACGGCGAGCGGCGCGGCCGATGCAGCGCGGGCCAGCCGGCCGCCGTCCTCCCACCAGTGGGCGATGGCGTCGTCGAGCAGATCCAGCTCGGATTCGGTCACGTAGCATCCCGGCAGGGTGCTGGCACCCAGCTCGCCGAGGACGGGTCGCAGATGGACCTCGACGGCCAGCGCGTGGGCCGGTGACCCTCCGAGCATCACCGCCGCGCAGGGCACGCCCGCGAGCGATCCGGCGCCGAACCAGTCGAGGAACGCCTTGAGCAGGCCCGTGTAGCTGGCCTTGTAGACCGGCGAGGCCACGACCAGGCCGACCGCGTCCCGCACCTGGTCGACCGCGGCCCCGCAGCGCTCGCTGGTCCAGTCGAACAGCTCCGGGCCGAGATCGGCCAGCTCGATCGTGACGATCTCGGGGCGACTCGACTCGTCGGCGAGCGCCCCGGCCAGCCGGTCGGCCACTGCCTGCGCGACGGCGGTGGTGCGGGACGCGGCCTTGGGGTTCCCGCTGACGACGACGACCCGCCGGGGCGCCGGGCGCGGATCGGCCTGGCGAGAGCTCACGTGACGACCTGTGGAGACGTCGGCACCTCGCCCACGTCCGGCAGCGGCTGGCCCTTGGTCTCCGGACCGAGGAACGGGGCGATGAGCAGGCCCAGCCCGTAGCCGATGCAGCCGATCACGATCGCCGCAGTCGCGATGGACCCGCCGAAGGCACTGATGAGCGTCGGTGTCATCAGCGCGCCCACAGCAGCGGGGAAGCGGGCGAGGTTGAAGACCATCGACATGCCGGTGGCACGGACGTTGGTCGGGAACAGTTCGCTCGGGTAAAGCGCGAGCCAGGTCATCTGCCCGAGGGTGAAGAAGCCGTTCACGAACGCCGCCACGATGAGCTCACCGCGGGTGTCGGGCCAGATGAAGAAGACCGGCGTGAGGGCGGCCGACATGGCGAAGAACAGCGCCAGCGTCGGCTTGCGGCCCAAGACGTCGGCGAGCCAGCCCATCGTCAGGTACCCGAGGACGCCCGCAGCGTTGTAGGAGAGCACGACCAGGGTGATGCTGGTCGGCAGGTCGCTGACGGTCCCGGCCATCGTGGCCGCCGCGAAGGCGGGAATCCAGGTCGAGACAGCCCACCAGCCCACCATGGACCCGAGTGCGCCGATCAGGAGCACCCCTGCCCGCCGGCGGTAGGCCGGGACGCTGAGCAGCTGGGCGAAGGTGGTACGGGCGAGAAGCTGGTCCTGCTGGTCGGCCGTGCCGGAGGCCACCGCGGACTCGGCGTGCCGGCGCTCCTCGTCGGCCTCCTTCCACATCACGGAGTCCTCGACGTTGCGCCGGATGAACAGCACGAGCAGCGCGGGGGCGACGCCGATGAGGTACATCCAGCGCCAGTCGCCCGGGTCGCCGGTGTTGACCACCTGCCACAGTCCCGTGGCGATCAGGAAGCCGACGCCGAAGGCCGCCTGGAGGAAGGCCATCCGGCGGCCGCGGCGGGCCGGCAGCGCGGTCTCCGCGACCAGCGAGCTGCCGCCGCCCCACTCCGCCCCCATGCCCAGGCCGGTGAGGAACCGAAGCACGAGGTACAGCCCGAACGACGGTGCCAGCGCGGTGAGTCCCGCGCAGATGGAGTACCACAGGATGGAGACCATCAGCACCCGCCGCCGGCCGAACCGGTCGGCGAGGACGCCGGAGGCGAGTCCGCCGATGGCCCACGCGACGAGCGTGATCGCCAGCACGGCGCCCACGTAGATCGGGCTGGCCAGGGCCGTGCCCGGGCCGACCAGGTCGTTGACCAGCGCCGACGCGACGAGCACCGTCGCGAAGGTCTCGTAACCGTCGAACATCCACCCGAGATACGCGCCCGTGAGGGCGTTACGACGCGACCGAGCGCTTTCTGCACCCTGATGGCCGCGTGTCATTGCCGCCGTACCCGTCATGCTGACTCTCCCCTTGATACGTATTCGCATACGATACGTTGTCGCCGATGTGAAGACGAAGGTAGTGTGACGGCCGACACCACGTCAAGACACTCGGCACGACGACCTGGCGATCGGGCGCGGCGAGACCCGGCAGAGTCCGGCTCAACCGGCGAGACCGAGGACGCTCTGGACCGCGGTGTACACCGCGAGGAGCACGAGCAGTCCCGCGAAGACGTCCCTGAGGCGCCGGCCGGGGAGACGGTCGGCGACACCCTTGCCGACCAGGGTCCCGACCATCGCGGCAGCCGCGAGGGGCCCGATCAGGGCCAGGTCGAGATGCACGTTGCCGATCCGCGCGGCCAGCGATGTCGCGGAGTTCAGGGTGACCACGAGCAGCGAGGTGCCCACCGCGAGCTCCATCGGCATCCGCAGCACTAGCACCAGGGCCGGGACGATCACGAAGCCGCCGCCGACGCCGAAGAACCCGGTGAGGAAGCCGACCGCGAGCGCGACACTCACGACTCCCGTGAAGGACGCCGACCCCCTCACGGTCCGCGACGAGGCCCTCGTCGCGACACCGGTGTCGAGGACGGACGACGAGGAGCCGGGGCCCGGCGGAGGCTCGGAGCCGCCGACACCGGGATTCCGCCGGAGCATCGCGAGAGCGGCCAGGACCAGCAGGACGGAGAAGCCGAGCAGCACCGCGTCCTGATCCACCCGGCGGTTGAGCCAGGAGCCGGCCCACGCGGCCGGGAATCCGACGAGGCTGAGCCCCACGCCGGTCCGCCAGGCGACGCGTCCGGCGGGGGCATAGCTGAGCATGCCCACGAACGCGGCGGCGCCGACGATCGCCAGGCTGCCGGTGGTCGCCTCCGACACCGGAAGGCCCACCACATAGACGAGCGCGGGCACCGTGAGGATCGCTCCTCCGCCGCCGAGCCCACCGAGGACCAGTCCGATCAGCAGCCCGAGTACGACCGGCTGAGCCCAGCTCAACGCGGGCTCACTCGACCGCCCCCGAGGATCCGTCCGGTCGCACGACAGGTAGCCCGGCGTCACGCCAGGCACGCATGCCGCCGGCAAGGTTGTAGACCCGGGTACGGCCGCTGGCCTCGAGCGTGCGGGCCGCCGCGCGCGACCGGTTCCCCGACCGGCACACCACGACCACGGGTACGTCGGGCAGCGCCGCGGGGTCCAGCTCGCCGAGCGGGAGGTGCCAGGCCTGCTCGGCATGCCCCAGCGCCCACTCGTCGTCCTCGCGGACGTCGAGCAGCAGCGCGTCGTCCGCCA
Organism: Nocardioides hungaricus; assembly: GCF_054782915.1. Taxonomy (NCBI): domain Bacteria; kingdom Bacillati; phylum Actinomycetota; class Actinomycetes; order Propionibacteriales; family Nocardioidaceae; genus Nocardioides; species Nocardioides hungaricus. The sequence continues at coordinate 32,602 of NZ_BAAGRO010000024.1, forward strand.
GCAGCTCACGGGCCCGCGACAGGTCCACGTCGACCGGGTCTGTCGAAGGCGACGTCACCTCGGACGCCCCCCGGCCAGGACCGTGACCGTCGTGCGGTCGGGGCTGGTCAGGTCGGTGACGAAGGCGAACCGGTCGCCGCGCACCAGCGTCTGGCGCCACTCCACGAGTTCGCCGCGCAGGTTGCCGAGCCGGTCGATCGCCAGCACCGCGGTGCGCTCGTCGATGTCGAGCGTTGCCCGCTCGGCCACGGTCGGTACGGCGGCGCGGACCTGCTCGCTGCCGCCGGTCAGCCGTACGCCGCAGAGCCGGTCCAGCTCGGCGTACAGCGACGTGCGGGTGAAGTCGGCGTCGAGCAGTGGCGCCGCCAGCCGAGCCGGGAGCCACACACGGTCCATGGCCAGCGGCACCTCGTCGGCCAGCCGGACCCGCTCGAGGTAGACCAGCGGCGAGGACTCCTCGAGCCCCAGCCGGGTTGCCACCGTTCCGTCCGCGCGGGCGTCCAGTCGCCGCACCTCGCTGCGTTGCCGGTACCCGGCGCGCTCCACCGAGGCGAACAGGCTGTAGAGCGCACCCTGCTGCTGACTGATCTCCTTCTCGGCGACCCGCGAGGCGCGGCCGCGGCCGGCGGAGATCAAGCCCGCCTCACGCAGGCTGCGCAGCGCCTGGCGCACCGTCTGCCGGCTGACCTTGTACTCGGCGACGAGAGTCGCCTCGCTCGGGAATCCCTCACGGAACTCCCCCCGGCGCAGCCGCCGGGTCACGTCGGCCCGGACCTGCTCCCACAGAGGCCCGCCGCCGGTCCGGTCGGGCCGCCTGGCCGACGCGTGCCGGCGCGGATATGACTGCTGGTTCATCTGTCGTCTCCCCTTGCGATCCCCCGCGCCGCCTATTACGTTAACAAAAGTACGTACAGCTTGTGGCGTTATTGAGCCAAAAGATACGTACAAAAGCGTCGGCGTGCAACCACGTCGCCACCCAGAACAGGAGGCCTGGTGAGTCTGAACGTCGAGATCCTCGATACCGCCGAGCTCGGCGATCGCAGCTACGTGGTCGATAACGGCGAGCTCGCACTCGTGGTCGATCCCCAGCGCGACGTGGACCGGGTCGAGCGGGTACTGGAGGAGCGCGGGTTGACCTGCGCCGCCGTCCTGGAGACCCACATCCACAACGACTATGTCACCGGCGGGCTCACGCTCGCGCGCCGGCTCGGGGCCGACTACGTGGTCGGTGCCGACGACCCGGTGCGCTTCTCGCGACGGCCGGTGCGCGGCGGGGACCTCCTGGACGTGGGCTCGCTCCAGGTCGAGGTGATCGCCACCCCCGGCCACACCGCGACCCACCTGGCCTATCTCGTGCGTACCGACGGGGAGGACCCCGCGCTGTTCTCCGGCGGCTCCCTGCTCTACGGCAGCGTGGGCCGCACCGACCTGCTGGGGCGCGACCGCACCGACGAGCTGACTCGCGCCCAGCACCGGTCTGCGCGGCTGCTCGGCGACCTGCCGGGGCCGACCCGCCTGTACCCGACGCACGGGTTCGGCAGCTTCTGCTCCTCCGGAGCGGCCACCCAGAGCGACCGCTCGACCATCGCGCAGGAGCGCGTCCACAACGACGCCCTGGTCGAAACCGACGAGGACGCCTTCGTCAGCCGGCTGGTCGCGAACCTGACCGCCTATCCCGCCTACTACGCGCGCATGAGCGGCCGGAACCTCGCCGGACCCGAGCCGGCGGACCTGAGCGTTCCCGAGCTCGCCGGACCGGACGAGATCCGCGCCCGGATCGCGGCCGGCGACTGGGTGGTCGACCTGCGCCACCGCACGGCATACGCCGCCGGGCACCTGTCCGGGACCGTGGGTATCGAGCTGGGCAGCCAGTTCTCGACCTATCTCGGCTGGCTGATGCCGTGGGGAGCCCCCCTGACCCTCGTCGGCGAGAGCGTCGAACAGGTCCGGGAGGCGCAGCGCCAGCTCGTGCGCATCGGCATCGAGCGGCCCGACGCCGCCGCCGTCGGGCCCGTGGCGACGCTGGCCGGCGATGAGGCCCTCGGCTCCTACCCCCGGGCGACCTTCACGGAGCTGGCCGCGCTCGACCCCGGGCGCCGGGCGGGGCTCACCGTGCTCGACGTACGCCGCGACGACGAGCGGGCGGCCGGTGCCATCCCCGGCACGCTCCACATCCCGCTGCACAGCCTGGAGCAGCGGATGTCCGAGCTGCCCGACCAGACACTGTGGGTGCACTGCGCCAGCGGCTTCCGCGCCTCGATCGCCGTCAGCCTGCTGGCTCGGGCCGGCCGCGACGTCGTCCTCGTCGACGACGACTTCAGCCGCTCGGCGCTGCTGTCCCCCACGTGACGCTCCTCCCCGCCCCCTACAAGAAGGAGAAGAACAGCATGACCCAGCAGCACCACGAGGTGCTCGTCGTCGGAGGCGGTACCGCCGGGATCTCGGTGGCATCGCGTCTCCTGCGCCAGGGCGTCCGCGACGTCGCCGTCCTCGAGCCGTCCGAAGTCCACTACTACCAGCCGCTGTGGACGCTGGTCGGCGGCGGGCGCGCCCCGCTCTCGGCCAGCAGCCGTCCGATGGCCTCGGTCATGCCCGGCCGCGCCACATGGGTCCGCTCCGCGGCCACCGACATCGACCCCGACCGCCGCGAGGTGACCACGGGCGACGGCGCGGTCCTGACCTACGACCAGCTCGTCGTGTGCCCCGGCATCCAGCTCGACTGGGAACGTGTGCCCGGGATGACCGAAGCCCTCGAGACGCCCCAGGTCTCGTCGAACTATGCGGTGGAGCTGGCGCCCAAGACCTGGCGGATGATCCAGGACATGCGCCGCGGAACCGCGGTCTTCGCCATGCCCAGCGGACCGATCAAGTGCGCCGGTGCGCCGCAGAAGATCGCCTACCTCGCTGCCGACTACTGGCGTCAGCGCGGGGTCCTGGACGACATCCGCGTCGTGCTGGTGCTGCCTACGCCGAAAATCTTCGGCGTGCCCGTGTTCGCCCGCGAGCTCGACCGGGTCGCGGCGGCGTACGGCATCGAGGTGCGGACCAGCAGCGAGGTCACCGAGATCAAGCCCGAGAACCGGTCCGTCGTCGTGACCGACAACGGCGCCGGGACCGAGGAGTCCCTCGACTACGACCTCCTGCACGTGGTCCCGCCGCAGTCGGCTCCGGACTGGGTCAAGGCCACGCCCCTGGCCGACCCGGACAACCCGGCCGGCTACGTCCAGATCGACAAGCACACGATGCAGCACACCCGCTACCCGGACGTGTTCGCCCTCGGCGACGCCGGATCGAGCCCGAACTCCAAGACCGGTGCGGCTATCCGCAAGCAGGCTCCCGTCGTTGCCGCCAACCTGCTTGCGGTTCGCGCGGGCAAGGCGCCGACGTCGTCCTACGACGGGTACGCCTCCTGCCCGCTGACGACGGCTCGCAACAAGATGCTGCTCGCCGAGTTCGACTACTCCATGGAGCCGGCGCCCAGCCTGCCCCTGATCGACACCACCAAGGAGCGGCGCGACATGTGGCTCCTGAAGCGGCACGGCCTGCCGGCGATGTACTGGAACCTCATGCTCAAGGGCCGGGCCTGACCAGCACGGGCCTGACCGGCATCAGAACGGGACCCGCCGGGCGCGCGGGTCGCCGAGGCACGCTCTGACGCGCCGCCAGAACGACAACCACCGCTGAGCGTCCTCCGCCCGCGGCACGTCCTCTCCGGGACCTGCCGCGGGCGGAGGGGCGTCCTGGGCCTCCTCCACCCACCCAGTCGAACACCCCTCGCCACCCGGGCCGGCCACGGTCTCGGCATCCGAGCCGCCGCCGGGGTGCTCGCCGGCCCCGGCGCTTGAGGTGTGGCGCTTGACACGGTCTCGCCTGTCTCTAGGATGTATCTCAGTAGGTGACAACGTATTCGATAGCGATACGTATCTCCCCGAGACACCGCCCGACACGAACAGACAGCGGAGGCCGTGCGTGACCACAACTTCTCGCGAGGACCGACAGATGCTCCTCACCGCATGCTTCATGGGGCTGGGGATGCACCTCGGTGCCTGGCGGTACCGCGACGAGGATCCGCTGGACTACACGAGGCCCGACTTCTTCCGGTCACTGGCCCGGACCGCGGAGCGCGGGAAGCTGCATGCGGTGTTCCTCGCCGACACCCTCACCAACGCCGAGGAGGGCACCGACCGGCCGGCGCTCGGCGCCCTCGACCCGGCCGTCGTACTGGCGACCATGGCGGGGGTGACTGACCGCATCGGGCTGGTCGGCACGTCCTCGACCACGTTCAACCAGCCCTACGACCTGGCTCGCCGCTACGCGACCCTGGATCATCTGAGCAACGGACGGGCCGCCTGGAACGCCGTCACCACCTTCGTGCCCACGGTGGCCGACAACTTCGGGTCCGCGAGCCTGCCGGACCGCAGCGAGCGCTACTCGCGAGCCGCTGAGTTCTGCGAGGTCGTGCTGGAACTGTGGGACAGTTGGGCGGCGGATGCCGTCGTCGGTGACCGCGATGCCGGCCTGTTCGCCGACCCCGAGCGCGTCACCCCGATCGACCACGTCGGCCCCCACTTCAACGTGCGCGGGCCGATGACGATGCCGCGCTCACCCCAGGGCCGCCCCGCGCTGTTCCAGGCCGGCGGGTCCGATGCCGGACGCGACCTCGCGGCCAGGTACGCCGACGTCGTGTTCACCGTGCAGAACGTCCAGTCCGAGGCGGTGGCGTTCCGTGCCGATCTCCGGGCCCGGGCCGCCGCCCACGGGCGCGCCGCCGGCGCCGTCAAGGTGCTGCCCGGACTGCTGCCGGTCCTCGGGTCCACGATGGAGGAGGCCCGCGCCCGCAAGGTCGCGCTCGACGAGGGGCTCGGGACCCAGCCGGAGCTCGCCAAGCTTGCCCGGCGCGTCGGCGTCCCGGCCGAAGAGCTCGAGCTCGACGCCCCGCTGCCGGTCGACAAGCTCATCCCCGAGGACGAGTTCAAGGGCAGCGCGGGCTTCCGTGCCGCCGTCGTCGCACTGGCACAGGAGCGTGGGCTCACCGTCCGCCAGATCCTCGCCGAGAACGGCGGCGGCCACCTCCAGGTCGTCGGGACCCCGGCGAGCGTCGCGGACCTGATGGTCCGGTGGTACGACGCCGGGGCCGGCGACGGCTTCAACCTCATGGTCGACGTCCTGCCCTCCGGGCTGGACCAGATCGTCGACCAACTGGTGCCCGAGCTCCAGCGGCGCGGGGTCTTCCACCAGGACTACAAGCACGAGCTGTTCCTGGACAACCTGGGAGTCGGCGTGGCGTGACTGCCCGCTGAGGCGCCCGGAGGTGCCCCGTCCCAGCTGCTCATCCCCCGGGAAGGATCCGTCCCGGGGGATGAGGCATTTCTGGTCCCGTACCGAAGACGCCGTACCGCCGACGGCGTATCGAAAGTGCCGCACCGAAAATGACCACGGTCCTCCCGGCTCGTCGGAGCCGGGAGGACCCTAGTCGCGATGGGTCAGGAGTGGACCAGGTCCCCGACCGGGAGCCGGAGGCCCCGACGCTCGAGGATCGGGACGACGTTCTCGATGAAGAAGTCCAGCTCGGGCTCGTAGTCGTAGAACCCCAGCTGCACACCGCCCATCCCGGCGCGGTGCAGCCCCTCGAGCTGGTCGGCGACCTCCTCCGGACTCCCGATGATCTGCACGTGCCCGCCGAGGACCCGGTCGGCCGGAACGTGGTCGGGCCAGCCGTGCGCGTCGCCGGACTTGTGACGGTTGTCGTAGCTGACGATCGAGCCTGTGTCGGGACGCGAGGCGATCTCCTCGGCGTAGGCCACCGCCTCGTCGTGCGTGGGCCTGCAGATCACCATCGGGAAGATGATGGTGCGGTGGTCGCGGCCCGTCGCCTCGTAGGCGGCCCGGATGTCCGCACAGATGTCGGGCAGGGAGCGCATCGCCTTCTCGTACGGCGCACCTGACTTGCTGGAGGTGAAGACGATGTCGGCGTGCTCCGCGGCGTACTCGAAGCCGGCGGGCGAGGCGCTGGCCGAGACCATGATGGGGCGGCCGTAGCGCGGGCGCGGGGAGATGTAGGCGTCCTGCGTCGAGTACCACTCGCCGGCGTACGTGAGGTTCTCCAGGCCGAGCCAGAGATCCTCCATGACGGCGCTGAACTCTCCGGCCTGCCGGTAGCGCGCGTCGTGGTCGATCCGCGTCATGCCGAACATCGCGCTCTCCTTCGGGTCGTAGCCCGTGACGATGTTGAGGCCGAACCGGCCGGCCGCGATGTGGTCGGCGGTCGCCGCGAAGCGCGCCAGGTAGAGCGGGTGCAGGTTGCCGTAGAGAACGTGGACAGTGGAGATCGTGATCATCCGCGAGGTCACCGGCGCCAGCGCCACGGTCGAGATGAAGGGATCGAGGAAGTTCTCCCGGTAATTGGCCTCACCGCCGAAGCCGCCCTTGCCGACCCACTGCTGGAGCCCGAAGACGAAGTCGAACCCCGCCGCCTCGGCCCGCTGGGTGAGCCTCTTGTTGTACTCGAAGCTCCAGTCCGTCCCTCGCGGAAGCAGCGACTGGGAGAACCCGCCGTTCTGCGTGGGAAGGAACAGGCCGAGCATCAGAGGCTGGCGGGCCGCCTGTGACAGCGGGCTGGTCGGGTCCTCCAGCGGCGATGGGGCACGGTGCAGAGTCATTCGAACCTCGATGTCCTCGTGTCTTCTATATGCAAACGTCGTTGCTTATTCCGAGACAAATGTACGAAGGGATCGGGTACACGTCAAGGGACCGGCCTTCGTGATATCCGCCGAGAACCGACTGCGGACGCGGCGCGATTGATGAGGACGTCTCCGGACAGCTGGTCCAGAGCCCGCGGCCACCCCTCCGGCTGCTACCGGTAGCTCGGTTCGCCGCGCATCCTGCAGTTCGGCGAGGCGGCGACGCTGCAGCCTGTCGAGGCTTCTGGACACCTGCCCACTCATCGGCCCACTCATCTGCCCGTCGAGGAGTGCCCTGTTCTCCTTGGGGCCGGCTCCGGCCATCAACTGCTTCACCAGTTGCTGGACATCGGTCGGCTCGGCCACGGCGAACGGTCAACCACCATCGTCCCCGGCGTCCCGCCAACACACCCCATCCCAGCGCCTGGTGCCGGTGGAGCCTAGGATCGCGCCAACCGGCTCCAGCACCGCCTCGGGGCAACATCGCCGGAAGCGCGGAGAGTGCATCAGGGCCCAAGCGGGGGCCAAGACCACGCGGTCGGGATGGGGTGTGCAGACGCTGCAAGGCGCTCGCGGACTGGTCGCGGGTCTTGGCCCCCGAAGACGACGCCCGGATCTCGGGTGCGGCATCCGCGATCGAGATCGAGCCACGGGCCGGGAGTGTCTGGCACCCCGACAGGATGCAGTTCACAAGTTAGGGCGGTTCGCGTGAGCGCCTGTCCGAAGGTCGATCTCGCCTATGGCCGGGGCTTTCTATCGGTGAGTCTTCAGGGGCCAGCGCCGGTTGTCATCACTCCCCGCCACACGGCTGCCGTGGCCGATCCGGTCGTCACGGTCAGGGCAGCACTGGAGAATCCGGTCACAGGTCCACCGCTGCGCGAGGTCGTCGGCGGGCCGGGAAGGATCGTGGTCTCGGTCTGTGACGTGACCCGGGCCCAGCCGCGGCGAGAAATGCTGACGGCCTTGCTCGCCGTCATCGATGATGTTCGCCCTAACGCCGAGGTCACGGTTCTCATCGCGACCGGCACGCATCGTGCGAGTACGCCGGCCGAGGAGATCGAGATGCTCGGCGGTGACGTGCTTCAGCGGGTGCGGGTGGTCAATCACGACGCGCGCGACGACAAGTCCCTCGTCTACTTGGGCATGCATGGCGCGGACGTTCCGGTCTACGTCAACCGGGAGTGGTACGACGCCGATGTCCGCATCACCACCGGATTCGTCGAGCCGCACTTCTTCGCAGGCTTCAGCGGGGGGCCAAGATGGTCGTGCCAGGACTGGCCGGCCTGACCACCACGATGGTGCTGCACGACGCGCGCAGAATCGGCGACCCGCGATCGACCTGGGGGGAGACCGAGGACAACCCAGTCCACCGCGATATCCGCGCATGCGCACAGGCATGTCCTCCGCACTTCTCCGTCGACGTCCTGCTCAATCCCGAAAAGCAGGTGACCCACGCGTTCGGGGGGCAGTTGTCCAGCATGCACGCGGCAGCCTGCGCCGTCGCCCGCAGCCAGGCGATGCAGGCGGTCTCGCAGCGCTTCGAGGTTGTCGTTACCACCGGGTCCGGTTACCCGTTGGACCAGAACTTCTACCAGGCCGTGAAGGGCCTCGCCGCCGCTGAGCGTGTCGTCAATCCGAACGGAGCGATCGTGCTGGTGGCGGAGTGCGCCGACGGCGTACCCCACCACGGCTCGTTCTACGACCTACTCGGCTCGGCGACGACCGCGCGGGGCCTGCTCGATCTCATCGGCAGCCCGGGCTCGCTGTGCCCGACCAGTGGCAGGTGCAGATTCTGGCGCGTGTGCTTGCCCAGACACGGGTGCAGATCGTCTCCAGCCTCGACGCCGAGACGGCGCGGATATGCCACGTGGAACCGGTCTCAGACGTGGAGTCGGCGGTCGCGGAGGCGTTGATGCGGTACGGCCCCGAAGCTCGCGTGTGCTACTTGCCCGACGGGCCGCAGACGATCCCGTTCCTCGTGTAGTGCGCGGTCGAGATCACACTCGGCCGGCGCAGCCGGCATCGGCCCAGATGTGGCGGATCGTGGAGAACCGTGCGGCGAGGGCGGCGATGATGCGGAACGCGCCGTCTCGGTCCTGGATCGATGCGGTCGTGACGACCACGGCGAGGAGGAGCCCGTTGGTATCGACCGCCAGGTGGCATTCGCGGCCGTTGGTCTTCTTCCCCGCGTCGTACCCGCGGGTGTTCTGGTGGACTTGGTCGGAGCCTTGGATGGACTGGGAGTCGAGGATCGCGGCGGTGGGCCTGGGGTCACGGCCCATCCGACGCGGAGCCGATCGCGCAGTACGTCGTGCAGTGCCGAGGCTGCCACACCCCAGCACACCCCGGCTCGGGCTCACCTGCCGAACCAGGCGTACACCGTGCCCGGGGCCGGCTGGGAGCTGCGCCCAGGCGATCCCGCCGCGAACGAGGTAGAAGATCGCGTCCAGCACCAGCCGACGCTCCACTTCTCCGGACGTCCACTCCTCCCGCCCGCGTTGCCAGCAGGCGGGAGTCGGGGCGCTCCAAAGAACGGGCGTCGGGTCGCGCGGCTGGGCAGTGAGGGGTCTGCGAGCAGGCAAGCTCGACTCCCGTTCTCGCTGTCAGCATCCGAGCAACTGGCTCGGCCGACCACTCAACGCCGCGAGATTCGCGGCCTCAGACGACCTTCGGTAGAGTGGCCGTACCCGATCCCGTCAGGGATCGATCGGCGCCCGTAGCTCAACGGATAGAGCATCTGACTACGGATCAGAAGGTTTGGGGTTCGAATCCCTACGGGCGCGCGGGTGTCGAAGCCGCAGCTCCGCTGACCTGCGGCTTCGCGCATTTCAGCGACGAACTGGCGATCAAGTGGCTGGCCAGATCGGTCAGACCAACCGCTCCGGAACATGGGGACACAGCGGCTCCTTCTGCCGGTTCGTCCGCCTCGCGGAGATGCGTTCTCGCCGCGCGAGCCACCTCTGAGTTACTGGGGTAACGCCGGCGGTCACCGGCCCCGGGGACGTGTCGTGCGACGCATCTCCGTGGACAGGTGGGCGGCACATCCGTCGGCGCTCACGCTCAAGGTCGCGTTCGCGCTTCTCACAACTGCAGTTGTTCGCGGCGCTCATCGCGCCCCTGGCTCGCGACCGACGCACGGTTGAGCGAAAGGAGAGCGCCGAGGTTGCCAGACGAACATGCCTGCAAGCGATTGACGCCGGAGGGCTCTTCTGCCGCGAGTACCTGAGGAGACCGGTGAATCTCTCGCCCAGACTGTCCCAGACTGTTCCGTACCGAGCGGTTCAAGACGCTGGTCTGGCCTGCCGTTTCGTTCGTGCGTTGCCATGCAAGAACGGCCGGGGGACCTAAGGAGGCAGCCACAAAGTCGCGACGCGCCACAAAGACGTGTTGCGTTGTAGATCGCAGTGCGCAAGCACGTGGATCAACACGCCCGGCCGAGCGGTGACAAGCGTCGCGGAACCGGTAGCCCGGCCCGTCATCCTGCGATCGGAGGATGTCGACTCACGCCGTGCGGGCTCCACTATCGCAGCGAGGGCGGTCGCTAGGTCGCTCCTAGTAGAGATAGGAGATTTCTCTTGATCCGACACGTCTTCATGTGGCAGCTCGCGGATTCGAAAGACGCGGATCGGGTCCTTGAGCTCCTGGCACGCCTTTCGGATCGGCTGCCCAGCCTGCGCAGCTGGGAGCTTGGTTCCCACGCGGGTGAGCCGAATGAGAACGGGGACCCGTGGGACGGCTGCCTCATCTCGGACTTCGATGATTGGGAAGGACTGCGCGAGTACTCAGAGGACCCCTTCCACATGGAAGTCGTCGATGAACTCCTCCCGTTGGTGAAGTCCAGGGCAGTCGTCGACTTCATCCGGGAGGGCAACGTATGAAGGCCGACATCCATGTCGCGTCGAGTCCCTACGGTCTGGACGACCAGCTCGGAGCGCTGAACCAGATCACCGCAGCCATGCAGGCCGCCGTCATGGAGCGGACTGACGCGGCCCGCATCTACGACTTGAGCATCGACTATTTCGTCGGCATGCCGAGTTTTCAGGCCGCCGGCGATCCCTCCTATCAGATTTACATGAGTCATACGCCGGACGGAACGGTGGTGGACAATCTCAACGGCGTTGGGGCCGACATCAATCAGCGAGTCTGCTATTCCGGCGACGTCATCTTCATGTACACGCACACCGGTACCCACATCGATTCACTGAATCACTTTGGTGTTGACGGGAAGATCTACAACGGTTTCTCGGCCTCGGAACACCTCGGAAGTCGGAACTGGACGAAGGGTGGGGCCGAGCAGATCCCGCCTATCGTTGGGCGCGGGGTCCTGCTCGACATCGCTCGTTTGAAGGGTATCGACTGCCTTCCCGACTCCTATGCGATCACGGTCGACGACTGTGTGGCTGAACTCGCCCGGACCGGTCTGACGCTCAAGGCTGGCGACATAGTTCTCGTGCGGACTGGTCGCATGCGGTACTGGCCGGACGGAGACCGCACTCTCGGCAATCCGCCGGGATTGTCGTTGGACGCTGGTAGGTGGTTGACGGGGCAAGGGATCGCTGTCATCGGAGCTGACCAGGAATGTGTCGAGGTTGGACCCTCGCAGCACGACGACAACTGGCTACCGGGCCACTGCCACTTTCTGGCAGAAGCTGGGGTGCCCATGCTTGAGCTCGTCAACCTCGAAGAGTTGTCGAAGGATGAGGTCAATGAGTTCTGCGTGATCGCTGCGCCGATCCGCCTCCGCGGCGCCACCGGATCGCCGATCCGACCTCTGGCGATCCCCTTCCGTTGATGGCCATCCTGGACGTCCGCGTACTGCAGATTCAGTTCGATGACGCCCGCGAGCCCAGAGATCAAGTCGAGCGGGTGGCGGCACTTGTAGCCGCCCAAGAGGGAGCCGACCTGGTTGTGTTGCCTGAGCTCTGGCTTCACGGCGCGTTCGCTCCTGAGCATTGGACGCAGACGGCGCTCTCAATCGACGGGTATGAGATTTCGGTGTTGGCGGCTGCTGCCCGCAGCGCCGGAACGTACCTGCACGCTGGCACGTTCATCGAACATTCGGGAGCGAGGGGGGGCTCTGGGTCCCCCTCTCGTCGAATGTGGAACACGGCCGTGCTCTTGAGCCGCACCGGTGAACCCCTGTGCGTCAGGCTGAGGTGAGACACCTCCTCTGAGTTCCTTCCCTCGCACGGGGCGAGAAGCGA
>NZ_BAAGRO010000025.1:0-2976 GCF_054782915.1 Nocardioides hungaricus
GCGGCATTGAAGAAGCGGCACCGTCACCAGGAGTTCTTGGCGTTCCTGCGCCAGAACGAGCGGACCTCAGAATCACCAAGTGCTGCTGTAGTACTAAGCCGCTGGCTTGGCGAAGGCCGGATTATCAGTGGCCGGTATGTCCACGGTCGTCATTCGATTGTGGTGGCGCCGATCGGGCGTGAGGATGGCAAAAAAACATGAGTCTGCGCCGGGCCTGCAGCGGAACGTCTTCCCACTCACGCTCCAGACCCTGACGGGGAGGATGCGGAGCGTGACTTGGCCCGGCACAGAGGAAACCACGGCCTGGCGCGGCAGCACACAGGTGTCTCCGTCCACCCCGGTAGCGGTCCTCTTGGCGCACTGCATGAGACCGATCTGCTCACGCCGTGCGAAGTCTCGAGACGTCAAGGTGATTCCTTGCCTGCCATTAACTTCTTGCCAGTTGGCTTCAAACTCTGGCCGAGGAGGAAGCTCGGCGTCTGCCGTCCACACTATGGAATCCCAAGCCGCTAGGGGCGTCTGCGGAGCGTCCACTAAGCGAATGTGGCACCCCTGCTCGATACAGTCCCATTCTTCGCGGTTCCCGTAGTTTACTACCGGAGGAATGGTCATCTCGGTGTCAATGCGACCGTCTTCGTCGGTTTGTGTCACCCGACTGCGCGACAAGTCGCACTCGTTGGACTGAACTTCCTCGAAGTCATCTTGGGTGTCCATGGCTACCGGCTCCCTTCCAATACAGGGAACCAACTCCACAAATCGCTTGCTCCACGGCGTTTCGCCCGAAACGCGTGCCCTCTCCCAGGGCCGAACCTCAGCCTGAACCTCAAGGCTGGAAACGGTCGAAGAAGCCGAAGACTCCTCATCGCGGGGTGTCGACTCTGTGTCCGTACATGCTCCGACCATGCTGCAGGCAATCGCCAACACTAGACAGTGTTGGAGAAAACGACGGTCAATCCTCACGGATAACCAAACCTCACATCCACGACGTGCCCGATCTCGCCGCCCCAGGACTGCTGATCTCTGAGCCAGTTAACGCCGCCGTTGAACGTATGGAAGTTCGACTCGAAGTAGCAAACAGCGCCTTGAATCTGACTGACTTCCCCGAGCGTTCCCGGATAGTCATAGATACGGTCGTTGCCTGGAGTGGATGGCCCCATCGTGTCTCGAATGTCTGTCGCACAAGACTTCCCGTTGACGCCCTCCATGTATAGTCCCCATGTGCCTTTGGCGCTAGCTGGGTTGTTTTCATTCTTACAGTTGTTCTCGCTGTAAGACCAACCAGGCGCAGCATTACTGTGCAACGGCACGTGAACAGTGGAGCCCCAGGAGTTGGAATTGGCAATATTCTGGGCGGCCAGGCCGTTGCCAATCCTGACGCGATAACCCCGTTCCAGAAGATTCTCGTAGTACGTCTGCGACCCTTGAGTGGCCTGAAGCGCGAGTTGGTGTGAGCCCGCGTTCTCGTTGTATCGAGAATTCTCGGAACCTTTGCAGCCATAGTTCGGCTGGCATTGACCCGAACCCGCATCGTGGCAGGCCTCGGAGAGATACACCGTCTTCCCGTTCCAATCCCCAGGTCCCGGGTAAAAGATATCGTCTGCGGCGGCCCTGTCCACGGTGCCGAACACCAACAGTAGCCCCAGAATGACGGTGAGTAACCCACCCTGAACCCTCATGACAGTCCCTCGATCTGCGAGACGACGTGGCTCCTCGTATAGGGATCAAGACAGATCCCGAGCTGAACATTCTCGTCGAAGTTCATTGCCTCCGCGAAAGCCAAGCAATCGCCGCCGATACTGAACGTGACCCCACGGATCTCTGGGTCCGCAAGCAGTGCTGTCGCGAGCAATTCTTCAGGTCCAAACCTTGACTCGGTCTCAGTCGAGCTCCACAAGGTAGACATGTCTGCGACGGAGCCCCAATCAACATTGACCTGCGCGCCGTGTAGCTCGATCTTCGGTCCCCTCGCCAATGCGCCGTCCAGCGTAGCGATGGCCGCAGCGCGTTCGATACTGGATGAGTTCCGCGTGAGCCTCGCCCCGAAGAAACGAGCGCATTGCGAACTCTCATACTCAGGGGCCACGCCGTCAAGAAGGGCAACCAGGCAGGCGCGCTCGGCCCCGCCGCCAGTGCTGCCTTGGGCTCCTGAGGAGCTAACTGCTGCGAGGTCCGCCCTTCTTCTTTCCGCTCCCTCGGCCACGTCCATCCCCAACACGACGATTTCGGAATCTTCTCCATCGTTCACGAGCGTCTCAACGACTTCTTCAGCCAGCCTGGGGTCAACTCGCGTGTCGATATACCATCGGTCCTCGACTTTTTCGGCAACTTTCTCGGCCCCAGGGATGCCGAGTTGGGACACTTCGCCTTGATCCCGCGAAGCTCCTTCGGCGCCGCCGAAGCCCATGGTTGTCGCGCATAGTGCTGCGGCGACTCCGATCCCGAGAACTGAGTACCGCTTCACGGCGTCCGCCTTACTGGGTGCTCGCGACAATGGTTGTTTGAATGCTGCGTGACCGCATCCGCGGCGTCAAGGGCTCATCCCGGAGGAGGGTGTACCTGGCGTGAATTTTGCGTAGCCGGACGGTTGGCCTTGGCGAGGATCTGGTCTGCGGTCTTGGTCCAGACGAAGGGGTGGCAGCGGTCGTTCCAGCCGTCGATGAACGCGCGGATCTTGGCGTTGAGGTCACCCACGGAATTGAAGACACCGCGGCGGATGGCTTGTCGCTCGACGATGCCGAACCAGACCTCGACAAGGTTCATCCACGACGCGTGGGTCGGGGTGAAGTGCACGACGAACTGTGGATGCTCGGCCAGCCAGGCGCGGACGGTCGCGTGCTTGTGCGCGGCGTAGTTGTCCATCACCAGATGCAGCTCGGCCGGGTCGCCGTTCCCATCGAGGACGTGACGGTAGGTCCGCTCGTTCTGGCGCAGGAACGCCAAGAACTCCTGGTGACGGTGCCGCTTCTTCAATGCCGC
>NZ_BAAGRO010000026.1:0-165293 GCF_054782915.1 Nocardioides hungaricus
TGATCACCCAGCCGAGACCGACACGTCAGGTCGTACCTGAACCGACACGTCAGGTCGTACGCCGACAAGGGGCGCTCGACCGCGTTCTGGGTCGGGCTCGTCCTCGTGCTGCTCGTGCTGGTCTTCAACGCCCTCTCCTCCGGCGTCTTCACCGGCCCCCGCAGCATCAACGGCCTCCTCCTCGACGGCGCGGTCGGCATCCTGCTCGCCTGCGGCGTCACGTTCCTCCTCGCGGCGGGGATGCTCGATCTCTCGATCGGCGCCAACCTGGTGCTCAGCTCCGTCGCGGCCGCGGCCTCGCTCAAGGCGGTCGCCGGCGACGACGGGTTCACCTATGACGGCGGCGGTGGGCGCCTGGTGGTCGCCTGTCTCGCCGCGCTCGCGGCCGCGCTCGCCTCGGGGGTGGGGTT
Source organism: Nocardioides hungaricus (assembly GCF_054782915.1). Classification (NCBI taxonomy): domain Bacteria; kingdom Bacillati; phylum Actinomycetota; class Actinomycetes; order Propionibacteriales; family Nocardioidaceae; genus Nocardioides; species Nocardioides hungaricus. Next base: position 411 of record NZ_BAAGRO010000026.1, read on the forward strand.
CGGGATCGTGAACGGCCTGGTCGTCACGAAGCTCAAGGTCAACTCCTTCATCGCCACCCTGGGCACCGCGGGCGCGGCCACCGGCCTGGTTCTGGTGCTCACCGACGGCAACAACATCACCGGGTTCCCGACCGACATCCAGCGCACCATCGGCACCGCGTCGGTCGGCGAGATCCTGCCCGTCCAGACCATCGTGGTCCTGGTGCTGGCCGGATACCTGTGGTTCTCGATGCGGCGCACCCGGCTGGGTCTCTACGCCATCTCCATCGGCAGCTCGTCCGAGGCCGCCCGCCGAGCCGGGATCCGGGTGGACGCGACCGTGATCAAGCTCTTCGCGCAGATGGGGCTGCTGGCGGGGCTCGCCGGCTTCCTGGGGCTGGTGCGGTTCTCCACCACGACCATCGGCGGCAGCGAGGGGGCCGCGCTGGCCGCCATCGCCGCGGCCGTCATCGGCGGCACCAGCCTCTTCGGCGGCGTGGCCACCGTGGGCGGCAGCATCGTCGGTGCCTTCCTTCCTGTCGTTCTCGGGTCCGGGCTCATCGTGATCGGTGTGCCGTCCTTCTATCAGCAGATCGTCGTCGGACTGATCCTCATCCTGGCGGTCTTCATCGACCAGGAGCGTCGATCCAGGCGTCTGGCCTAGCACAGAACGGAACAATGATGTCCAAGAAACTCATCGCCACCTCGGCCGCGTTGGCACTGCTCACCAGCGGCTGCGCGTTCGGCAAGGACAGCGCGGCCGACTCCAGCGGCGGCGACCGCCCCCGCCTGGCCCTGGTGAGCGCGCTCGCCAGCATCTCCTACTACACGACGATGAACTGCGGTGCGCAGGCGGCCGCCAAGGAGTTCGGCGTCGACGTCACCTACGAGGCGCCGAAGGCGTTCGACGCCGCGGAGCAGCAGCAGATCCTGCAGTCCCTCCTCGTCAAGGGCCTCGACGGCCTCATCGTGGTCCCGGCCGACAGCAGTGCGCTCAACGCGACCCTGGCCCAGACGGCCCAGGACATGCCGGTGATGACGACCGACCTGGCCCCCAGCGAGCAGATCGGTCTGGCCAGCATCTCCAGCGACGGACGAGAGGGGGGCGCCCTGGCTGCCGACTACATGGCCGAGCAGCTCAAGGGCACCTCGGGCAAGGTGCTCGTCCTGGCCAACTCGCCGACCATCACGCCGGTCGTGGACCGCGCACAGGGGTTCATCGACCGGATGGCCAAGATCGCGCCGAACATCGAGGTGCTGCCCATCGAGTACTCCGGGGGCGAGCCGAGCGACGCCGCGAAGATCGTCGGCAACACGCTGCGCGCGAACGACGACCTCGTCGGAGTGTTCGCGACCTTCCAGCCGTCGGTCTTCGGCACCATGTCGGCGTTCAACGGCAACTCGGAGGCCGACGACATCGTGGTGGTCGGCTACGACGGCGACCCCGCCGAGGTCGACGCGCTCAAGGCCGGCGACATCGACGCGCTGGTGATCCAGACGCCGTACGAGATGGGCTACCAGGCCGTCAAGCAGATGTCCGAGGTGCTCGCCGGCGACGTCGAGGAGAGCGCGATCGACTACCAGCAGACCACCCCCGTGGTGCTGGCGACTGCCGACAACCTCAGCGACCCCGAGGTCGACAAGTACCTCTACACGAACGATTGCTGAGGCCAGACGACCGACGGGACGGGAGAGCGATGGCTGAGGACGACGGCAGGGCCCGCGCGGGCGTGTCACTCGAGGAGTTGCTCGCGGACGCGCCCAGGAACTGGGGCCGGTGGGGGTCCGACGACGAGCTCGGTGCGCTCAACTACCTCACCCCGGCAGGGGTGCTGCGGGCCATCACCGAGGTCCGCAGCGGCGAGGTGTTCACCCTGGGGACGCGCATCGGCGGCGCCGAGGGCGAGCCGGTGACTCCCGAGCGGTCCGCCGCGCGCCGCTGGCACGTCCAAGACCATGGGACCTACACCTCGGGGGATCTCGAGCCCCTTCCGGGAGGGCTCGAGTGGGCCGACGACAAGATCGAGATGTTCCTGCAGGGCACCACCCACTACGACGGCATCGGGCACGCGTGGTACGGCGACCGGCTCTACAACGGCTATCCGGCCGACGACACCATCGGCCACATGCGCAGGGCCGGCGTCTTGCCGATCGCCCAGCACGGTGTCGTCGGCCGCGGTGTCCTGGTCGACATCGCGCGACATCGCGGAGCCGGCCACCTCGGTCGCGCCGAGCCGTTCGAGCTCGAGGAGCTGCTCGAGGCAGCGGCAACCCAGGGCGTGGAGTTCCGGTTGGGCGACATCTTGTTGGTACGGACCGGCTGGGTCGAGCTGTTCTACGAGGACCGTGACCGGTTCTACGAGCAGCCCTTCCACGAGCCCGGGCTGGTCTACACCCGTGCCGTGTCGGACTGGTTCCACGACCAGCAGATCGCGGCGTACGGCACGGACACCGTCGCCAACGAGATCCAGCCACAGCCGGAGAGCGATGTCATGTCGGTCCTCCACGCGGCCCTCATGCGCAACCTCGGGGTCGCCTTCAACGAGATCCTGTGGCTGCCCGAGCTCGCCGGGGCCTGTGCCGGCGACGCGCGATGGTCCTTCCTCTACTGCGCCGCGCCGCTGAAGGTCGTCGGCGCCACCGGTGCGCCGGTGAACCCGCTCGCCATCCGCTGACCCCGGTGCCGCCCGGCCGTGCGGCACCTGTCCACCACAAGAGAGAGAACGCGATGACCAACAGCCCAACCTCCTTCGACACCGAGATCGAGCGCGTCGTCGCGCGGCTCGTCGCCGCGCGCGAGGCGGGTTTGACCTGGCTCGTCAGCCGGATCCGCGACGACGGTGAGCCGGTCGGCGCCAAGGAGGAGAACGCCTACTACCGGCTTCCCTGGGCGCTCGCGACCTCCGGCCGGGTCCTCGAGGCAGGATCGGTGATGTCCTGGATGGAGCGTGCCGCGCTCACCGAGACCGGTGACCTGGTCCCCGGCCCCGCGCAGACTCCGTGGACGGCCGCCAACGCGCCCTACCCGCTCGCGATCATGGCGATCGGTGCCTGGCACCTCGAGCGCTACAACACCGCCAACCGGATCATGGACAACCTGGTCCGGTTCCAGGACCCCGAGAGCGGCGGGGCCTACGTCGAGCACCCGGACCACCGGTCCACGGGCCGGCAGGACCTGCTCTGCACCGCGCAACTCGGCATGGCCGGCCTTGCCACGGGCCGTCGCGAGGTGGCCGACCGCGCCTACCGCTGGCTGGAGCGGCTGCTGGCGGACCAGCCGTCACTGCCGGACCGGCTGCTCATCAGCACCGACGCGAACGGGCTGGTCACCGAGTTCCCCGCAGACGCCGCGTTCGGGCACGTGATCGACTTCCAGGCGCCACGGCAGGCCTTCTTCAACCCCGGCATCGGCGCGGCGTTCCTCGCCCGCTACTACATGGTGACGGGGCAGACCCACGCGCGCGACCTCGGCCGCCAACTGCTCGTCCTGTCGGAGACCGCCACCGATCAGCAGTACGACTTCGCCGACACCGTCCACGTGGGGAAGTTCGCCTGGGGTGCCGCGACGATGCTCGAGGCCGACCCGGCCGAGAGCCACCTGCGCGACGTCTTGCTGATGGCGGACTGGTACGCCAACTGTCAGCTCCCGGACGGGCGCTGGAACCCCTCGGCCTTCCTCTATCCGAGGCCCAACGAGGCGGACGCGCTGTGGAAGACGGCCGAGCACATCTTGATCATCAACCTCATGCTCGGGTCCCTCCGCAGTCAGGCGCTGGAGCCGGCGGCGTGAGGTTCGGCATCGCGTACGCGACCCATCCAGACGTCATCGCCTCCTGCGTCGAGGCCGACCGGCTGGGCTACGACGCGGTCCATCTCTACGACACTCCTCTGGTGTTCTCCGAGGTGTTCTCGGTCGCCGGCGCCGTGGCGGCCAAGACGGAGCGGGTGCGGATCGGCATCTCGGTCGCGGTGCCCCATCTCCGGCTCCCGCACGTGCTCGCCGCTGGGGTCGGCACCCTCAACGCGATGGCCCCCGGCCGGGTGCAACTCGCGCTCGGCACCGGCTTCACCGCTGCGTTGACCACCGGGTCCACGGCCGACACGTGGGCCACGGTCGCCGACGCGGTGCGGGTGTGCCGCGGGATCCTCGGCGACGAGTTGACCGAGGCACCGGTCAAGGGCGGTCGTCGATGGGTCAAGCACCTGCACGCCGACCGCGGCTTCATCAACACCCACGACGAGGTGCCGATCTACATCAGTGCCGCCGGCCCCAAGGGCATGCGGGTCACCGCCGAGCTCGCCGACGGCTTCTACACGATGTCGGCCGGCCAGCGGCCGGTTCCCGAGGAGCTCGCCGCCACGGTCGGCGCGATCGGCGCCCTGGCTGCCGAGGCCGGGCGGGCCCCGCTCCCGGTCAGCCTCTTCACGACGATGGCGGTCAAGGAGCCCGACGAGCCCTCGGACTCCGACCGGCTGCGTGGCTTCGTCGGTCCCGCCGTGACCCAGCACTTCCACGGCGACCTCGGGTTCGGCGTCGAAGACCCGCGGACGCCACCGCTGCTGCGCGAGGCGGCACGCCGCTTCCACGAGGAGGTCGGTCGGCACATCGAGGGTCCTGCGCCGTACTCCCGCCAGCATCGTGGCCACGCGATCTTCGTGCGCGACGAGGAGGCCCACCTGCTCACGCCGGAGCTGATCGAGGCGGTGTGCCAGATCGGCACCGCCGAGGAGCTCCTCGGCGAGATCGCGGCGATGGAGGAGGCCGGCGTCGACGAGATCGTGTGGCAGGTCATGCCCGGCCATGAGGACGAGGTGGCTCGGTTCGCCACCGAGGTGATGGAGCCCTACCGGGCGCGCGCCGCGGACCGGGGTCGGGTGAGATGACCAAGCTCGTCAACGACCCGGACCGGTTCGCGCGCGACGCGCTCGCCGGGTTCGCCACGGCGAACGCCGAGCACGTCGTGCTGCTCGACGGCGGCGTGGTCCGCGCGAGCGCCAGTCCGGCCGACCAGGTCGCGCTGGTGCTGGGCGGCGGCTCGGGCCACTTCCCGGCCTTCGCCGGCTGGGTGGGGCCCGGGATGGCCCATGGCGCGGCCTGCGGCAACGTCTTCGCCTCGCCTTCGCAGACGCAGGTGCTGGAGGTGGCCCGCGCGGCCGACAACGGTGCCGGCGTCCTGTTCCTGCCGATCAACTACGCCGGTGACATCCTCCACTTCTCGGCTGCTGCCGACGACCTCCGCGCCGCCGGCCACCTGGCGGAGATGGTGGCGATCACCGACGACATCGCATCCGGGCCGCCCGGGCGGCGTACCGACCGCCGCGGCATCGCGGGCAGCTTCCTCGTCGTCAAGGTCGTCGGCGCCGCGGCCGAGCGCGGACGCAGTCTCGCTGAGCTCACCGAGGTGGCGGAGAGGATCAATGGCCTCACCGCGACCTTCGGCGTCGCCCTCTCCGGTTGCACCCTCCCCGGGGCGGCCACGCCCCTCTTCGAGGTCCCGGAGGGCCGGATCGCGGTGGGGCTGGGCATCCACGGGGAACCCGGCATCGCCGAGCGCGACCTCGGGTCGGCCGACGACGTGGCCGACCTGCTGCTCGACGGGCTGCTCGCCGAGGTGGCGCCCCCGGCGGGTGCGGCGGTTGCGGTCCTCGTGAACGGGCTCGGGTCGACCACACCGGACGAGCTGCACGTCGTCTTCGCGCGGGTGCACGACCGGCTCACGGCCGGCGGCTTCCGGATCGTCGCGCCGGTCGTCGGCGAGCTCGTGAGCAGTCTCGACATGGCCGGCGTCTCGCTGTCGATGGCCGTCCTCGATGACGAGCTCGAGGAGCTGTGGACCGATCCGGCCGAGGCACCGTGCTTCCGTCGAGGACTCGCGACTCCACGGCCGCGCCGCGCGCGCTTGGCGCTCCCCGCGAGCACGGAGGCGGCGCCCGCGCCGGCCTCCCCGGCCTCGACCGAGCTCGCCGCGGCCGTGGCGGGGGCTCTCGCCGACGTGGCCGGAGCGCTGGCCGCCGCGGACCAGCGGCTGGGCGAGATCGATGCCGTCGCCGGCGACGGCGACCACGGCATCGGGATGCGCCGCGGCTCGGCTGCCGCCGCCGAGGCGGCGGCAGCACTCGCCGGCCGAGCAGGAGCCGGGACGACGATGCGCGCGGCCGGCGCCGCGTGGTCCGATGTGGGCGGAGGCACCTCCGGAGCCCTGTGGGGCGCCGGGATCGCGGCCGCCGCCGACGTCGTCGGCGATGACGAGGTGCCCGATCCCGGCCGGCTCGTCGAGACGGTAGCGGCGTTCGCCGCGGCCGTGGTCGAGCGTGGCGGTGCGGCCGTCGGGGACAAGACGATGGTCGACGCGATCGAGCCGTTCGCCCGCGCCTTCGCCGAGGAGATCGGCGACGGCCGGGAGATCGCGGCCGCCTGGCGGGCGGCGACCGAGGCAGCCCGCAACGGTGCGGAGGGCACGGTCGGGTTCAGCGCCAAGAAGGGACGCTCGAAGCTGCACGCCGACCGCTCGCTCGGCACTCCCGACGCCGGGGCGGTCTCCTTCGTGCTGGTGGTCGAGGCCATCGGCGCCCGGCTGACCGGGCGGTAACGGGGCGAGCCCTCCTGACGTGCGCGGCGCCGGCGCTTCGGGGCGGTGCAGGTCGGCTGCGAGCTGTAGGGGTCAGTGGCCGGAGCTGCTGCCCGGGGAGTCCACGGCGATCGCGATGACGATGAACGCCACCACGGCCAGGACCGCGAGGATCAGCAGGACCGTCCCGATGATGCCCATGATCTTGCCGGCCGAGGCCGAGCCCTCGCCGCCGTACGTGCCGGGGTGGGCCTTGATCTCGTGGCTCGCCTTGGCGCCGATCGCCCAGGCGAACGGCGAGAGCACCAGGGTGATGCCGCCGCAGGCGACGACGCCGGCCAGACCGATGATGCCGAGCACCATCGCGGTGGTCGCGGACGGGTGGTTCGGCAGGGGCGGCTGGCCATACGGCGCCTGCGGATAGCCGTACGGCTGTTGCTGGTGGTGCGGCTGCTGGTGGTGCTGGGGGTAGTACGGATTGGGGTTCGGCGGCTGCTGGGGAGGCTGCTGCTCGCCGTAGGGATTGTCGGGGCCCGTGGTCATGGGGACATCTTGGCAGGATCCGCCCGTTTCACCGAGCGTTCAGCCAGCCGTCGATGTCGCCGAGGATCGCGGCCCGTACGTCGGACGGCGCCCGCGACGCCCGCACCGACATCCGGGCCAGCTCGGCCAACTGCTCGTCGGTGAGCTCGTGGGCGGCGCGCATGGTGGCGTACTGCCCGGCCAGCCGCGACCCGAAGAGCAGCGGATCGTCGGCTCCGAGCGCGACCGTCGCGCCGGCGGCCAGCAGCGTCGGCAGCGGCACCGAGGTCAGGTCGGAGTAGACGCCGAGCGCGACGTTCGAGACCGGGCACACCTCAAGCACGACGCCGGTCGCGACGATCCGCTCCAGCAGCTCCGGGTCCTCGGCCGCGCGCACGCCGTGGCCGAGCCGCTGCGCGCGCAGCTCGTCGAGGCAGAGCCGGATGTGCTCGGGTCCGCGCAGCTCGCCGCCGTGGGGCGCCAGCAGCAGTCCGGCGCGCTCGGCGATGCGGAACGCCGGCGCGAACTCGCCGGTCCGGCCGCGTCGCTCGTCGTTGGAGAGCCCGAAGCCGACGACCCCGCGTCCGGCGTACTGCCCGGCCAGGCGGGCCAGCGTGCGGGCGTCCATCGGGTGCCGGGTGCGGTTGGCGGCGATCACGACCGCCATGCCGAGGCCGGTCGCGGCCGAGGCGTCCCGGACGGCGTCGAGCACCAGGTCGGTGAACGCGGTGATGCCGCCGAAGCGGGTGGCGTACCCACTGGGGTCGACCTGGATCTCCAGCCACCGGCCGCCGTCGCGGACGTCGTCCTCGGCCGCCTCGCGCACCAGCCGGCGCACGTCACCCTCGGTGCGCAGCACCGACCGCGCCACGTCGTAGAGCCGCTGGAAGCGGAACCAGCCCTTCTCGTCGGCCGCCGACAGCCTCGGCGGCCAGTCCTCGACCAGTTGGTCGGGCAGCGCGATCCCGTCGCGGGCGGCGAGCTCGAGCAGCGTCGAGTGCCGCATCGACCCGGTGAAGTGCAGGTGGAGATGCGCCTTCGGCAGCCGGTGGAGCTCCCTCACTCTCAGGCGAAGAGCTTCTGCAGCCGCGTGACGCCCTCGACCAGGTCATCGTCGCCGAGCGCGTAGGACAGCCGGAGGTAGCCGGGCGAGCCGAACGCCTCGCCGGGCACGACCGCGACCTCGGCCTGGTCGAGGATGTACTCGGCCAGCTCGGCGGAGGTCTCGATGACCGTGCCGCCGTACTCCTTGCCGAGCAGGGCCCGCACCGACGGGTAGGCGTAGAACGCGCCGCCCGGGGTCGGGCAGACGACGCCGTCGATCTCGTTGAGCATCGCGACGATGGTCCGGCGGCGCCGGTCGAAGGCGGCCTTCATCTCCTCGACCGCGGTCAGGTCGCCCTCGAGGGCGGCGAGCGCGGCGCGCTGCGTGACGTTGGCGACGTTCGAGGTCGCGTGCGACTGGAGGTTGGTGGCGGCCCTGACCAGGTCGGCCGGGCCGATCATCCAGCCGACCCGCCAGCCGGTCATCGCGTAGGTCTTCGCGACGCCGTTGACGACGACGGTGTGCTCGGCGAGCTCGGGGCAGAGCACCGGCAGCGAGCCGGTCTGGATGTTGTCGTAGACGAGGTGCTCGTAGATCTCGTCGGTCAGCACCCACAGGCCGTGCTCCTCGACCCAGGTGCCGATGGCGCGGATCTCGTCGGCGGTGTAGACCGCGCCGGTCGGGTTCGACGGAGACACGAACAGCAGCACCTTGGTGCGGTCGGTGCGCGCGGCCTCGAGCTGGTCGACCGTCACCTTGTAGTCCTGGGTCTCGTCGGCGAGCACCTCGACCGGCGTACCCCCGGCCAGCGAGATGACCTCCGGATAGGTCGTCCAGTACGGCGCCGGCACGATCACCTCGTCGCCCGGGTCGAGCATCGTGGCGAACGCCGCGTAGATGGCCTGCTTGCCGCCGTTGGTGACCAGCACCTGGCCCGGCTCGATCTCCAGGCCGCTGTCGCGCCTCGTCTTGGCCGCGATCGCCTTCTTCAGCTCGGGCAGGCCGCCGGCCGGGGTGTAGCGGTGGTTCCTCGGGTCGCGGGCGGCCTCGGCCGCCGCCTCCACGATGTACGCGGGCGTCGGGAAGTCCGGCTCGCCGGCGCCGAACCCGATCACCGGACGGCCCTCCGCCTTCAGCGCCTTCGCCTTCGCATCGACCTTCAGCGTCGCGGACTCGGCGATGGCGCCGATCCTGCGGGAGACGCGGCGGGAGCGGGGAGAGGTCTCGGGGGAGGTCATGGCACCATCGTAGGGCGGTCGGCCGGGGAGTCAGGTCCCGCCCGCTTCCGCGGAGAAGAGCGCGGCGCGAGCGGTCGAGACCTTCATGAAGAGCGCGAGGTCGCCCTCGATGCCGCTCGGCTTGAAGCCGTTGCGGGTGTAGAAGCCGAGGAGCCCCGGATGGTCGGCATCGACGACGATCACCTTGCCCCCGCCGGCATCGGCGACCCGCACGATGGTCTCCAGAGCGTCGCGCAGGAGCTGGCGGCCCCACTGGGCCTCCCTGTCTGCGCGTAGGTCGACGTGAACGGCGAGCTTGCCGAGCTTCCAGGCGGGGACGGTCTGCGGCCAGCCGCGTGCCATCGACCGCGGGACGGCGTCGCGCACGACCTGGGTCGGGTTGATCGCGTAGTAGCCGACCACCCGGCTCCGGTCCTCCTCGGTCTCGTTGAGCAGGTAGACCGCCGCGACGCCGGCCCGCACCGACGCCGCGGCATGTCGAACGAGCCACTCGTCGTAGGAGGGTGCACCGCAGTCGAAGGCATCCAGGTCATGCTCTGGGGCCAGCCTGACGACGGTGTAGGTCGGTTCGCTCACGCGTCGATACGGCGGGGGAGCGCGGCGAGGCTCTCCAGTTCCGGTGACTCGTCGGCGACGTCGATCGAGGCCATCATCGAGTCGAAGACCTCGGGAGCCATCAGGGTCACCTCGGCGTGTGCGATTACCTTCAGGGCGGCGTCGCGGACCGCGTCTGTGACGAATGCGGTCTTGGTGACGTGCAGGCGGTCGGCGGCCTCGGCGATCATCAGGTCGAGGTCGTGGTCGATGCGGGCCTCGAGCCGCGCTTTGGCCGGCCTGGTTGCTGTCCCCATGGCGATCGCCTCCTTCTCCTGCGGGCTCTCTGTCGGCTCAAGTGTACGGCAGACGTACGGCAGAACCGAAGGCCGGGAGCCACCAACCGAAGGCTGGCAGGACTTGGTCGGTGCCTGATGCCCGCCACCCCAGGCCGCCGGGGCGGCGGGTCGCAGGCGCCGTCGATGTCGGTTCGACTCGGCCGGGGTGTTCCCCGTAGACTTCCCGTTTGGTGGTTCTGCCACATGGTGGGTTGCGCCCATTTCGGGTTTTGGCCCACCCGGGACCATCGGAGGGCACTAGCTCAACTGGCAGAGCATCGGTCTCCAAAACCGAAGGTTGGGGGTTCAAGTCCCTCGTGCCCTGCAAGGAACCGGTGGACAACCAGTAGACGAGGAGAGGTGAGGACGTGCCGGACAGCAAGGCGGTCCGTGGATCGCGCGGCGGGGACACCCACAAGCGCACCAGTCTTCCCACGTTCTACCGGCAGGTGGTCGCCGAGCTCCGCAAGGTCGTCTACCCGACGCAGGAGCAGCTGGTCACCTACTTCATCGTGGTGATGGTCTTCGTCGTCGTGATGATGGCGATCGTGTCGCTGCTCGACCTGGGCTTCGGCAAGCTCGTGTTCGCGATCTTCACCGGCTCGTTCAGCACCTGATCGCGGTCGCCCCGACCACCCGCAGCACCCGAACACCTGATGGAGCAGTACGTGTCTGAGCAGGAGTACGACTCGGTCGAGACCGAGGAGACCGCCCCCGAGGTCGAGGCGTCCCTCGAGGACCAGTACGGCGAGCCGAACGACGGCCCCGAGGTGGAGGTCGACCCCCGCCTGGACGCCGAGGTCACCGACGAGGCCACCGACGAGGCCATGGGCCTCGACGACACCCAGGACGACGGCGCGACCAGCCTCGAGATGTCCGAGGCCGAGGGCGACTCCGAGGACTCCGAGCACGAGGTCGACGAGAACGACCCGCTCGAGGCGTTCCGCCGCGAGCTGTGGGCCAAGCCGGGCGACTGGTTCGTCGTGCACACCTACTCCGGCATGGAGAACCGGGTGAAGTCGAACCTCGAGAACCGCATCATCTCCCTCAACATGGAGGACTACATCCACGAGATCGTGGTCCCCACCGAGGAGGTCGCGGAGATCAAGAACGGCCAGCGCAAGATGGTGCGCCGGACCGTCCTCCCCGGCTACGTCCTGGTCCGGATGGACCTCACCGACGAGTCCTGGGCCGCCGTGCGGCACACCCCGTCGGTCACCGGCTTCGTCGGCCACAGCCACCAGCCGGTGCCGCTGTCGATGTCCGAGGTCGAGAGCATGCTCGCCCCGGCCGTCGTCGCCCGCGCCGAGGCCGAGGCGGTCGCCGCCGGCAGCCCGGCCGCGTCCGGCGGCGGCGCCGCGAAGAAGCCGGTCGAGGTCGCCGACTTCGGCGTCTCCGACTCCGTCATGGTGGTCGACGGCCCGTTCGCCACGCTGCACGCGACGATCACCGAGATCAACGCGGAGTCGCAGCGGGTCAAGGCGCTGGTCGAGATCTTCGGCCGCGAGACCCCGGTCGAGCTCAGCTTCAGCCAGATTCAGCGCGTCTGAGCCCCTGTCCGGCGCTTGCGCCGGGCAGGACGGGCGAAGAGATTGAGGAGCGTCGGCTCGCACCGCGCGCAGCGCGGGACGAGCGAGGCGTCTCGAAATCCAGAGGATGCGGATTTCGCGATCGACCAGGGCCCGCAGCACAATGGACAGGTTGCCCGAGGAGACACGGGCAGCAGCAGGTGGCAGAGGCGTACGGCGTACTCCTCGTCATGACCACGAGACAGAAAGAGAAGCAGCATGCCTCCGAAGAAGAAGATCGCCGCACTCGTCAAGGTGCAGCTCCAGGCCGGTGCCGCGACGCCGGCCCCGCCGGTCGGTACCGCGCTCGGTCCGCACGGCGTGAACATCATGGAGTTCTGCAAGGCCTACAACGCCCAGACCGAGTCCATGCGCGGCAACGTCATCCCGGTCGAGATCACGATCTACGAGGACCGGTCCTTCACCTTCGTCACCAAGACCCCGCCGGCCGCGGAGCTGATCAAGAAGGCCGCGGGCCTGCAGAAGGGCTCGGGCGTCCCGCACAAGGAGAAGGTCGGCAAGCTGACCAAGGACCAGGTGCGCGAGATCGCCCAGACCAAGATGCCCGACCTCAACGCCAACGACGTCGAGGCGGCCATGAAGATCGTCGAGGGCACCGCCCGCTCGATGGGCGTCACCACCGACAGCTGAAACCGTGGGAGGGCCGCGCTGGCCCGCTGACCACATGTCCTGAAAGCAGAGGAACCACCATGCAGCGCAGCAAGACCTACCGCGCCGCGGCCGAGACGTTCGACAAGGACGAGCTCTACGCGCCGCTGGCCGCGATCAAGATCGCGAAGACCACCAGCAAGAAGAAGTTCGACGAGACCGTGGACGTCGTGATGCGTCTCGGCGTCGACCCGCGCAAGGCCGACCAGATGGTCCGCGGCACGGTGAACCTGCCGCACGGCACCGGCAAGACCGCCCGCGTCCTCGTCTTCGCGAACGCCGACAAGGCCGAGGCCGCCCGTGAGGCCGGCGCTGACGTCGTCGGCGGCGACGAGCTCATCGAGAGGGTCGCCGGCGGCTGGCTCGACTTCGACGCCGTCGTCGCTACCCCCGACATGATGGGCAAGGTGGGCCGCCTCGGCCGCGTACTCGGCCCCCGGGGCCTGATGCCGAACCCGAAGACCGGCACCGTGACGCCGGACGTGGCCAAGGCCGTGTCCGACATCAAGGGTGGCAAGATCGAGTTCCGCGTCGACCGGCACGCCAACCTGCACTTCATCATCGGCAAGGCGTCCTTCTCCGAGTCCCAGCTCGCCGAGAACTACGCCGCGGCGCTGGAGGAGGTGCTCCGCCTGAAGCCGGCCAGCTCGAAGGGCCGCTACCTCAAGAAGGTCACCGTCTCCACGACGATGGGCCCCGGCGTCCAGGTCGACCCGAACCGCACCCGCAACGTCGCGGTCGAGGACGAGGCCACCTCGGCCTGATCTCATTTTCACGCCGAGTCGGCGCAGTCTCAACTGAGACTGCGCCGACTCGGCATTTGAGGGGTACGACGATCGATTTGGTGCGTGCGCGAAGGACGCGTAGTCTTCCGCTCGAAACCAGAGACCGCCGGTTGTCGGGCTGCGCCAGCAGCACGACCGAAGGCTCCGCGGAGACGCGGACGGCCAGCGCAGGTGACAGAGCGGGATCCTTCGGATCCATCCACGCCCTGAGCCCTGCGCTCGGGGCGTTCGTCTTCTCCGGGCCGGGCACGGTGGTCGACCACCGGAAGGAGACCCATGGCGCGGGCAGACAAGCAGGCGGCCGTCGCTGAGATCGTTGAGTCCTTCAACGACAGCGCCGGCGCCGTGCTGACCGAGTACCGCGGTCTCACCGTGAAGCAGCTGCAGGACCTGCGGCGCTCCCTCGGCGAGAACGCCAACTACGCCGTGGTCAAGAACACGCTGGCCAAGATCGCCGCCTCCGAGGCGGGCATCTCGGACTTCGACGACCTGCTCAACGGACCGACCGCCATCGCCTTCATCAACGGCGACGTCGTCGAGGCCGCGAAGGGTCTGCGTGACTTTGCCAAGGCGAACCCCGCCCTCGTCATCAAGGGCGGCGTCCTGGACGGCAAGCCTCTCGACGCGAAGGAGGTCGCCAAGCTGGCCGACCTCGAGTCGCGCGAGGTGCTCCTGGGCAAGCTGGCCGGCGCGATGCTCGCGTCGCTCAGCCAGGCCGTCTACCTGCTCAACGCGCCGATCGCCCAGGCCGCCCGCCTCGCGGGTGCGCTCCAGGCCAAGGCCGAGCAGGACCCCTCGATCCTCGCAGGTGGAGCCGGCAGCGACGCGTAGCCGTCGAGGATCGAGTCGAAACCAGTTCCACCCTCGTAGGACATCAACGACAAGCAAGACCCACACGGAAGGAAGCGCCACCATGGCGAAGCTCAGCACCGACGAGCTCCTCGACGCGTTCAAGGAGATGACGCTGATCGAGCTCAGCGAGTTCGTGAAGCAGTTCGAGGACACCTTCGGCGTCACCGCCGCCGCTCCGGTCGCCGTTGCCGCGGCCCCCGCCGCGGGTGGCGCCGCTGCCGCCGGCGGCGGCGACGACGCTGCCGCCCAGGACGAGTTCGACGTCATCTTGGAGTCGGCCGGCGAGAAGAAGATCAACGTCATCAAGGAGGTGCGCGGCCTCACCTCCCTCGGCCTGAAGGAGGCCAAGGACCTGGTCGAGTCCGCCCCCAAGGCGATCCTCGAGCACGTCGCGAAGGACGTCGCGGAGAAGGCCAAGGAGGCCCTCGAGGGCGCCGGCGCCACCGTCACCCTCAAGTGACGTCTCCCGGCTGAACGCAGCCGAAGTCCGCACGAGGGGCGGTCCACCCGGACGGGTGGGCCGCCCCTCGCGGCGTTCCCGGCGGAGGTCCGAGGACGTCCAGACCGTCTGTCCTCGGAGGTGTACGCCGCTGGGCGCCGGGGAAGGAAACTCGCGCGTAACTTCGCGGCAACCGTCGCGTTGGTACCGGTCAGGTGGGAGACGGGAGAGCGTGACGGGTGCGCCCGGGTGCCGAGCCGGACGCGCAGACGACGGAGGGACAGGGCGGGATCGATGGGCGTTGAGATCAAGGTCGAGCACCTCAGCAAGTCGTTCGGGAAGCAGCTGATCTGGGGCGACGTGACCCTGACCGTCCCCGCCGGCGAGATCTGCGTGATGCTGGGCCCCTCCGGCACCGGCAAGTCCGTCTTCCTCAAGACCCTGATCGGCCTGCTCAAGCCCGACCAGGGCTCGATCGTCATCGAGGGCACCGACATCGCCACCTGCTCGGAGAAGGACCTCTACGAGATCCGGAAGCTGTTCGGCGTGCTGTTCCAGGACGGCGCGATGTTCGGCTCGATGAACCTCTACGACAACGTCGCCTTCCCGCTGCGCGAGCACACCAAGAAATCCGAGTCCGAGATCCGCGACATCGTCATGGAGAAGATGGACCTGGTCGGCCTCATCGGCGCCGAGGACAAGCTGCCCGGCGAGATCTCCGGCGGCATGCGCAAGCGCGCCGGCCTGGCCCGCGCGCTCGTCCTCGAGCCCGAGATCGTGCTCTTCGACGAGCCGGACTCCGGCCTCGACCCGGTGCGCACGGCGTTCCTGAACCAGCTCATCGTCGACCTGAACGCCCAGATCGACGCCACGTTCCTCATCGTCACCCACGACATCAACACCGCCCGGACCGTCCCCGACAACATCGGCCTGCTCTACCACCGGCACCTCGCGATGTTCGGCCCCCGCGAGATGCTGCTCTCCTCCGAGGAGCCCGTGGTCCGCCAGTTCCTCAACGCCCAGCGGGTCGGCCCGATCGGCATGTCCGAGGAGAAGGACGCCGACGAGCTCGAGGCCGAGCGCGACCAGGAGCTGCCGCCGCTCCCGCCGATCCCGCTCCAGCTCGAGCCCTCCAACGGCATCGCCCGGCGCAGCCAGCGCGAGCCCGGTGCCTGGTGCCGCGACAACGGCATCACCCCGCCCGCCGGCTCGTTCGAGCAGAACATGTCCATGGTCACCGGAGGCTGATGCCCCGATGGCCACCGTGACCGCGAGCCGGGCGCTCGCGCCCGTCGGGACCGCGGGCAAGCTCTTCGCGTTCGGCCTCGACGTCGGGCGCGGCGTGTTCCGGCGGCCCTTCCAGATGCGGGAGTTCCTGCAGCAGGCGTGGTTCATCGCCTCGGTGACGATCATCCCCACCGCGCTGGTCGCGATCCCGTTCGGCGCGGTGATCGCCCTCCAGGTCGGCGGCCTGATCAAGCAGTTCGGCGCCCAGTCGTTCACCGGCTCCGCCGCCGTCCTCGCAGTGGTCCGGGAGGCCGGGCCGATCGCCACCTCGCTACTGATCGCGGGCGCGGCCGGGTCGGCGATCGCCGCCGACCTCGGTGCCCGCAAGATCCGCGAGGAGCTCGACGCCATGATGGTGCTGGGCATCGACCCGATCCAGCGCCTCGTCGTACCCCGCGTCCTCGCCTGCATGCTCGTCGCGCTGTTCCTCAACGGCCTGGTGAGCGTCGTCGGCGTCGCCGGCGGCTACGTCTTCAACGTCGTCCTCCAAGACGGCACACCGGGCGCCTACATCGCCAGCTTCACCGCTCTCGCGCAGCTGCCGGACATCTGGCAGGGCATGGTCAAGGCGCTGGTGTTCGGCCTGATCGCCGCGGTCGTCGCCTGCTACAAGGGGATGAACGCCGCGGGCGGCCCGAAGGGCGTCGGCGACGCCGTCAACGAGTCCGTCGTCATCACCTTCATGCTCCTGTTCGTCGCCAACTTCGTGATGAGCGCGATCTACTTCCAGCTCGTCCCGCCGAAGACGGGGTAGGGGCCTCGCCGTGGCGAACATCCGCGCCGTCTACGACCGGCCGCTGAGGACCCTCGACAGCCTGGGCGAGGAGCTCGCGTTCTTCATCAAGGCGCTCGCCTGGACGCCGCGCACCCTGCGGCGCTACAAGAAGGAGGTCCTGCGCATCCTGGCCGAGGTGACCCTCGGCTCCGGCGCGCTGGCCGTCATCGGCGGGACCGTCGGCGTCATCACCGCGATGTGCTTCTTCACCGGCACCGAGGTCGGGCTCCAGGGGTACGCCGCGCTGAACCAGCTCGGCACCGCGGCGTTCTCCGGCTTCGTCTCGGCGTACTTCAACACCCGCGAGATCGCCCCGCTGGTGGCTGGCATCGCGCTGGCCGCGACCGTCGGCTGCGGCTTCACCGCGCAGCTCGGCGCGATGCGGATCTCGGAGGAGATCGACGCGCTCGAGGTGATGGCGATCCCGTCGCTGCCGTTCCTGGTGACCACGCGCATCATCGGCGGCCTGATCGCGATCGTCCCGCTCTACGTCGTCGGCCTGCTGGCGTCGTACTTCGCCACGAGGCTCACCGTCACCCAGTTCTTCGGGCAGAGCACCGGCACCTACGACTACTACTTCAACGCCTTCCTGCCGCCCGGCGACGTGCTGTGGTCGTTCGGCAAGGTGCTGGTCTTCGCCGTCACGGTGATCCTCATCCACTGCTACTACGGCTACACCGCGTCCGGCGGCCCGGCCGGCGTCGGCGTGGCCGTGGGCAGGGCGGTGCGCACCAGCATCGTCGCGCTCAACGTGATCGACCTGCTCCTCTCGATGGCGATCTGGGGTGCCACCACCACCGTCCGGCTGGCGGGGTGATCGACGCGTGCGCCTGAACTCCGCCCACAAGCTCCTCGGCGTGGCCTTCATCCTGCTGCTGCTCGCCGGGGTGTGGTTCACCTACGCGGTCTTCACCAAGAAGTTCGCGGAGTACGACGAGGTGACGCTGCAGACCTCGACGATCGGCCTGCAGCTGCCCGCGCGCGCCGACGTGAAGATCCGCGGCGTGATCGTCGGCGAGGTGCTCGGGTTCGACGCGAACGCCGAGGGCGCGAAGCTCACGCTCGGCCTCTACCCGGACCAGACGAGCACGATCCCGGCCAACGTCACCGGCTCGATCGTGCCGAAGACGCTGTTCGGAGAGAAGTACGTCGCCCTCCAGATCCCCGAGGATCCGGCGCCCGACGCGATCCGGGCCGGCGACACCATCGAGCGCACCGACGTCGCGATCGAGGTGGAGAAGGTCCTCTCCGACCTCTACCCCCTGCTGCGCACCGTGCAGCCCGCCGACCTCAACCTGACGCTCAACGCGATCGCGACCGCGCTCGAGGGCCGCGGCGACCAGCTCGGCGAGAACCTCGAGACCATCGACAGCTACCTCAAGCGCTTCAACCCGCAGCTGCCGCGGCTGATCGAGGACCTCCGGCTGACCGCCCGGGCGTCCGACACCTACGCCCAGGTCATGCCGCAGATCGCCCAGATCCTCGACGACACCGTCACGACCACCGGGACGCTCGAGGATCGCGAGGCCAAGCTCAACGCGCTCTTCACCGACGTGTCCTCCTTCTCCGACACCGCCCGCGGCTTCCTCGAGGACAACGGCGACAACCTGATCCGGCTCAGCGAGATCGGCGACGAGCAGTTCGGCGTGTTCGCCAAGTACGCACCCGAGTACGCCTGCCTGACCAGGGGCATCGTCCGAGCCGGCAAGCTCCAGGCCGAGGCGTTCCGCGGCTTCAAGCTGCACATCGTGCTCGAGACGCTGCCGAACCAGCCGCGCCCCTACGGCCCCCAGGACAAGCCGCGGTTCGGCGAGGACCGCGGCCCGAACTGCCTGAACCTGCCGAACCCGCCGTGGTCGCAGCAGAACCCGGTCCGCCACCAGCCCGACTTCGACGACGGCGTCGACGAGCCCACCGGCAAGGGCACCTCGCGCGTCGTCCCGAACCGGTACTTCCGCAGCGCCCCCGGCAGCTCCGCCGAGAGCGACCTGCTGCGGTCGCTGCTCGGCCCCGCCCTCGGCGTCAGCGCCGGCGACGTACCCGACCTGGGCCTGCTGCTCGTCGGCCCGATGGCCCGCGGGGCGGAGGTGTCGCTGCGATGAAGGTCCTCGACCGGCGTACCGCCGGCGACCTCGCCAAGCTGGTGGTCTTCATGGTCGTCACCACCCTCGCCACCGCCCTCCTCGTCATCACCATCGGCAACATCTCGTTCTCGCCCAAGAACGAGTTCAAGGCCGTGTTCGTCGACGCCACCGGCGTCGTGAAGGGCGACGACATCCGGGTCGCCGGCGTCAAGGTCGGCACCGTGAAGGGCGTCGACATCGTCGACCGCAACCGGGCGCTGGTCACCTTCACCGTGGACGAGTCGACCCGGCTGAGCGAGGCGACCCGCGCCGCGATCCGCTACCGCAACCTGGTCGGCCAGCGCTACATCGCGCTCTCCGACGGCATCGGCGGCTCCGACGCGCTCCCGGCCGGCTCGACCATCCCGGTGTCGCGGACGACCCCGGCGCTCGACCTGACCGTGCTCTTCAACGGCTTCAAGCCGCTCTTCCAGGCGCTGTCGCCGGCCGACGTCAACCAGCTCTCCTACGAGATCGTCCAGGTCTTCCAGGGCGAGGGCGGCACGCTCGAGGGCCTGCTGCGGAGCACCGCCTCGGTGACCACGACGCTCGCGGCGCGCGACCAGGTGATCGGCGACCTGGTCGACAACCTCAACCAGGTGCTCGACGACCTCGGCGACCGCGACGTCCAGCTGAGCCGGCTGATCACGACCTTCCGCACCTTCGTCGGCGGGCTCGCGAACGACCGTCAGGCGATCCTCGGCTCGCTCGACCAGATCTCCGCGCTCTCGGCGCAGACCGCCGACCTGGTCTCCGGCATCCGCGTGCCGTTCGTCTCCGACATCAAGCAGCTGCGTCGGGTCGCCGGCAACCTCGACGAGGGCAAGGCCGAGCTCGACCGCGCGCTGCAGGTGCTGCCGATCAAGCTGAACAAGGTCGGCCGGACGGCGGCGTACGGCTCCTGGTTCAACTTCTACCTCTGCGACTTCCAGGGCCGGATCCGGCTGCCCGGCGGCCAGTCCGTGCCCGTCAAGTACCAGACCGGCAGCCCCAGGTGTGATCTGGGATGAACCACCCCACGAAGTTCTTCTCCTCCGCTCCGCTCCCCCGAACAACTTCGAGGGGACCCCGATGAACCACCCCACGAAGTTCTTCTCCTCCGCTCCGCTCCCCCGAACAACTTCGAGGGGACCCCGATGAGCACCCCCTTCCGCGAGCGCAACCCCGTCGTGGTCGGGGCGGCCAGCCTCGCCGTGATCGCGCTGCTGATCCTGGCCGCCTTCCGCGCCCAGGACCTGCCGCTGATCGGTGGCGGCGACACCTACTACGCCGCGTTCTCCGACTCCGGCGGTCTCAAGGCCAACGACGAGGTGCGGATCGCCGGCGTCCGGGTCGGCAAGGTCGACGCGGTCGAGCTCGACGGCGACCACGTGAGGGTGGCCTTCCGGATCGACACGGACTCCGGCTTCGGCGCCGACACCCGCGCGGCGATCAAGGTCAAGACCCTGCTGGGCGCGATGTACCTCGCGCTCGAGCCGGCCGGCGACGGGCAGCTCGACGAGGGCTCCGAGATCCCGGTCGAGCGCACCAGCTCGCCGTACGACGTGGTCGAGGCGTTCTCCGGCCTCGCGGAGACCTCCGAGCGGATCGACACCGACCGGCTCGCCGAGTCGCTCACCACGCTCGCCGACCTGACCCGGAACACCCCGGAGGAGTTCCGCTCGGCGCTGCGGGGCGTCTCCGACCTGTCGTCGAACCTCGCCGCCCGCGACGAGCAGATCAACACCCTGCTGAAGAACCTGAGGCGGGTCTCCGGCGTCCTCGGCGAGCGCGACGACGACATCGTCGCGCTGATGAAGGACTCCGACGTGCTGTTCCGCGCGCTCGTCGCCCGGCGCGACGCGGTGCACAAGCTGCTGACGTCGACCACGAGCCTGTCGAAGGAGCTGACCCTGCTGGTGCGGCAGAGCCGCGCCGACCTCCAGCCGGCGCTGGAGAGCCTCGCGAACGTGGTGGCCGTCCTCAACAAGAACGAGGACAACCTCGACAACAGCCTGCGGTTGATGGCGCCGTTCTACCGGGTCTTCGCGAGCACGCTCGGCAACGGCCCGTGGTTCGACACCTACATCCAGAACATGCCGCCGGTGCCCGACGTGCGGAGCGGAGGTGGCGTGGGATGAACCGCCCGATGAGCATCCTCAAGCGCGCCATCGTGCCCGCCGTCATCGTGCTGCTGCTGGTCGCGGCCGCCGTCGTGATGTTCGGCGGCGACGAGCGCAAGACGCTGACCGCGAGCTTCCCGCGGACGATCTCGATCTACGAGGGCAGCGACGTGCGGGTCCTCGGGGTCGCCGTCGGCCAGGTCGAGACGGTCACGCCGTCGGGCACCGACGTGGTCGTCACGATGTCCTACGACGCCGGCGTGAAGATCCCGGCCGACGCGAAGGCCGCGATCATCGCCCCGTCGATCGTCGGCGACCGGTTCATCCAGCTGACCCCCGTCTACACCGGCGGCGACGTGCTGGCCGACGGCGCGACCCTCGGCACCGACCGCACCGCCGTACCCCTGGAGCTGGACCAGATCTATGCCAGCCTCGACGACCTCACCGTCGCGCTCGGCCCGACCGGCGCGAACAGGAACGGCGCGCTCAGCGACCTGCTCGAGACCACGGCCGAGAACTTCGGCGGTCAGGGCGCCCGCTTCAACCAGACGATCAAGGACTTCAGCCGGCTCAGCGCCACGCTCGACGACAACAAGGAGGAGCTGTTCGGCTCCGCCAAGGAGCTCGAGGGCTTCATCGGGGCGCTGGCGAGGAACGACAAGACCGTACGCCGCTTCAACGACTCGCTCGCCCAGGTCTCCTCGATGCTCGCCGGCGAGCGCCGGGAGCTCTCCGCGTCGCTGGAGAACCTCGCCACGGCACTGGGTCAGGTGTCGACGTTCGTGCGGGACAACCGCGAGGCGCTCGGCCGCAACATCTCGGGCCTCAGACGGGTCTCCGAGGTGCTGGTCAAGCGTCGCGACGAGCTCAACGAGATCCTCCGGGCCGCGCCGCTGGCGCTGAACAACCTGGCGCTGACCTACAACCCGCAGGCCGGCACGCTCGACACGAACGCCAACCTCGGCGAGGTAGTGAACCAGATCCAGTCCGACCCGTCCTCGCTGCTGTGCGGCTTCCTCAGCCAGGCCGACGACTCGGGTGCGCTGTGCGGCCTGGTGCAGCAGGCCCTCGGCCGGCCCGGGACGAACGGCGCCGGCGCCCGCGGCGACGTCTACGACCGCACGCTCGGCGGCCTGGTGGGGGTGGACCGATGAGGCTCCTGCACGCCTTCGTGGCCCTGCTCGCCGGCGCCGTCCTCCTCACCGGCTGCAGCCTCGACGTCTACCAGCTGCCGCTGCCAGGCGGCACCGACGTGGACGACCCGATCACGGTCACGGCCGAGTTCGCCGACGTCCTCGACCTGGTGCCGCAGTCGACGGTCAAGATCAACGACGTGAGCGTCGGCAAGATCACCGACGTCGACCTCGACGGCGAGACGGCCGTGGTCACGATGGAGATCCCCGAGGACAGCGGGCTGCCCGCGAACGCGATCGCGCAGATCCGGCAGACCAGCCTCCTCGGCGAGAAGTTCGTGTCGCTCCAGGCGCCCGAGACCGGGTCGTCGCCCGAGCCGCTCGCCGACGGCGCCGTGATCTCCCTCGAGCGCACCGGCCGCAACCCGGAGGTCGAGGAGGTCCTGGGCGCGATGAGCCTGCTGCTCAACGGCGGTGGCGTGGCGCAGCTCAAGACCATCTCCTCGGAGCTCAACAAGGCGCTCGAGGGCCGCGAGGGCACCGCCCGCTCGGTGCTGGTGCAGGTCCGTGACTTCATGGGCCAGCTCGACCGGAACAAGCAGGACATCGTCGACGCGATCGAGTCGGTGAACCAGCTGGCGGTCTCGGTCCGCAGACAGCAGGGTTCCATCGACGCCGCCCTCGACGAGCTGCCCAGCGCCCTGGAGTCCCTGGACCAGCAGCGCGGCGACCTCGTGCGGATGCTCCGGAAACTCAGCGAGCTCGGCGACGTCGGGGTCCGGGTGATCCAGGCGTCCAAGCAGGGCACCATCGACACGCTCGAGCAGCTGAACCCGGTGCTCACCGAGCTCGGCAACGCCGGCGACGCGTTCGTGAAGTCGTTCAACGTCTTCCTCACCTACCCGTTCGTCGACGAGGTCGTCGGCCGCGACCCGCAGGTCGCCCGCAACCTGCACATGGGCGACTACACCAACCTGTCGATCCAGCTCGACATCGACGCCTCGGGCGGCATCACCGGCGCGCCCACGTCGCTGCCGCCGATCCTGCCCAGCAACATCGACCCGACCGTCGTCCTGGACCGCCTCACCCGGTGCCTGCGCAGCGGCGACCTCACCAGCAAGCCCTGCAGGAAGCTGCTCGCGTCGGTCGAGGGCATCCTGAAGCTGCGCGAGGCCTGCCTGCGGAAGAGGTACGAGGACTCGGTCGTCTGCCGAGCGCTCAGCCAGGTGCCCGGTCTCCCGAACCCCGGTCTCCCGCTGCCCACCGGCGGCGTCCTCGGCGGCCTCACCGACCTGATCGGCCTGAACCGCGCCGGTGTCGGTCCCGCGGACCTCTCGGCCTCGCCACGCGGTCCGACCATGGGCCAGCTCACCCGTGCCTTCGACCCGGCCCTCGTCCGGCTCCTCGTCCCGGGGATGGTGACGCAGTGATCACCCGCCGCACCCGCATCCAGCTGCTCGTCTTCGTCGCGATCACGCTGCTCGGCGTCAGCTACGTCGGCGCCCGCTACGCCCGGCTCGATCGCATCTTCGTCGACTCCGGCTACACCGTCGTCGCCCACTTCGCCGACTCCGGCGGCATCTTCGCCGGGGGCGAGGTGAACTACCGGGGCGTCCGGGTCGGCCAGGTCGAGAAGCTCGTCCTGACCGACGGGGGCGTCGACGTCTACCTCGACGTCGAGAAGGGCTACGACGACATCCCGGCCGACACGCTGGCCGTGGTCGGCAACCGGTCCGCGGTCGGCGAGCAGTACGTCGAGCTCCAGCCGAAGACCGACACGGCGCCGTACCTCTCCGACGGCTCGGAGATCGCGATGGACGACACTCGCACGCCCATCCCCACCCAGAAGCTGCTCACCGACATCTCGAACACGGTCTCCTCGGTCGACCAGCAGGCGTTGAGCACCACCGTCGACGAGCTCGGGCAGGCGTTCGGCGGCACCGGCAAGGACCTCCAGCGGATCATCGACACCGGCAACTCCTTCCTCGAGACGGCCGACCAGAACTTCGAGCTGACGACCGCCCTGATCCGCGACAGCAACACCGTCCTCCGGAGCCAGGTCGACAAGGCCAGCGCGATCCGGACCTTCGCCCGCGACCTGAGCCTGTTCAGCGGCACGCTCGCCGGCTCCGACAAGGCGCTGCGCGAGGTGATCGACCAGGGCTCGGCGACCGCGACGCAGCTGCGGACCTTCCTCGAGCAGAACGAGGTCGACCTCGGCGCGCTGCTCAACAACGCGGTGACCACCGGCGAGATCGTGGTCAAGAACCTGCCCGGCATCGAGCAGATCCTGGTGATCTACCCGTACGTCGTGGAGGGCGGCTTCACGGTCGTCTCGAAGTCTCCCGACACCGGCCTCTACGACGCCCACTTCGGCATGGTCATCACCGACAACCCGGTCTGCCACCGCGGCTACGAGGGCACCGAGACCCGGCCGCCGCAGGACGGGTCGAACCGGCCGATGAACGTCAAGGCCGGCTGCACCGAGCCGATCACGCAGAGCAACGCCCGTGGCCCGCAGAACCTGTCCCGGCCCGGCGCGGCCTACCGGGCACCGGTGGCGTCGTACGACCCGGGGACCGGCAGGCTGCGCTGGGGCGCGCGGGTGGACCCGTCGCTGGCGCAGCCCGGTACCTTGGCTCCCCAGTCCTTCGGAGAGGAGTCGTGGAAGTGGCTGTTCCTCCAGCCCCTGGCGCGGTGACGACCGCCGGGACTGACGGTACGCCGCGCTCCACCACGTTCCGCCTGGTGCTGCTGGTCGTCCTCGTCGCGCTGCTGCTCGCCTCCGCCGGCGTCCTGGTCTGGCTGCTCGCCGACCGCCGCGGCGAGGCCGACGACCTGCAGTCCGAGCGCGAGACCGTGATGTCGCAGACCCGGCAGTTCGTGCTGCGGCTCAACACCTACGGCCCCGACGACCTCGACGACCAGTCGCGCCTCACCGCCTATCAGAAGCGGGTCGACGCCGTGATCACCCCGAAGTTCGCCGCCGACTTCGAGTCCTCGGGCCTGCCGATCGCCGAGCAGACCGTGGCCCAGGCCGGCTACTCCCGCGAGGCCGAGGTGTTCGGCGTCGGGGTGGAGCAGATCGACGACGACTCCGCCGTCGCGCTGGTGGCGGCCGGCCTGACCGGCAGCTATCCGGACCCGAAGAGCCCCGACGACCCCGCGAAGCGGATCGCCGCCGGCGAGGACGTGCTGCGCTGGCAGGTCGACCTGGTCAAGACCGGCGGGGAGTGGCTGGTCGACGACTACGCGCCGGTGACGGGGGCGGGCTCGTGACCACCCCGCAGCACAGTCCGAGCTGGTACGACCTGCTCGGCGTGGCTCCGGACGCCTCCGCGGACGAGGTCCGCACCGCCTGGCGCACTGCGATCGCCGACCTCGACCCGACCGACCGCCGGTTCGCCACCCTCAACCAGGCAGCCGAGGTGCTGCTCGACGCCGATCGCCGGGCGGCGTACGACGCGGAGCTGGCTCCCGTGGAGCCCGCACCCGAGGCCGGGGCGCCGGCGTCGGTGGTGGCCGAGCCGACCCGCGAGCGCCGCGGCGTGCCCTCCTGGCTGCTGATCGGGCTGGCCGTCGCCGTCCTGGTCGTGGCCGGCGTCGCGACCTGGGTCTACCTCGCCAAGCCGTCCGACAGCGCAGTCGAGGACGCGACCGCGGCCGCCCAGTCGGCGGCCGAGCGCGCGGTCGTGCCGATCCTGTCCTACGACGCCAAGAGCCTCGACGAGTCCCGGGCCGCCGCCCAGCAGTACCTCACCGGCGACTACCGCAAGGAGTACGACAAGCTCTTCGCCGGCATCATCGCGCAGAACGCGCCGTCCACCGAGACGGTGCTGACCGCCGAGCTGATCCGGTCCGGCATCGTCCGCGCCGGGGACGACCGGGTCGAGGTGTTCGTGCTGGTCAACCAGTCGCGCACCAACAAGCAGGTCAAGCAGCCGCAGGTCTACAAGAACTGGGTCACGATCACGATGCAGCAGGTCGACGGCGACTGGCTCGTCGCGGGCATGGACACCTGACCGGCAGGGCTCCGATCGCCGAACCGGCCGTCTCGCCGGGTGTCTTGACCACGAGGGATGTACGGATTCGACCTGGTCCGTGCATCGGACCGCGGCGACGATGACGCTCCCGGCCGCCCGCGGCCACGGTCGGAGGGCAGCCGGTCAGCCGGCGGCGTCGATCGCCGCGACCAGGTCGTTCACCCAGATGACGGCGGCGTCGACATCGGACAGGACATCCAGGCCGTCGGCTGCCTCCGCGTAGATCGAGGCCCACTCCTCGCCCTCGGCGACCGTCGGTGGCCACGGATGACCCTGCCGGTAAGTGAAGAGCCGAACCGACGTCTCGCGGACCTGCACCAGGTCGGGCGCAGCCGCCGACATGATGAGCTGCAGGTCCACGAGGTCGTGTGCCCGCTCAGAACCGGGGCCTGAGCACGCGTGAAGCTTCTGTGCGATCTGGTGGTCGGCGCGCATCACCGCGATCGGCTTCGGCGCCGGCAGACCCAGTGCGACGAACCACGCGATGATGTCTTCCGCGAGAGCGTACTCAGGGTCGTCGGCGTCGCCGATCTCGTCGTGCCCGAGCTCAAGAGTGACGGTGTGCCAGCCCTTGCCGTGATAGGTGAGCTTCACCTCGTACGGCGTCATGACATAGTCCGTTGGCACGCCCGCCGGCTTCGGCGCCGGTCGCGGGACAACCTTGCCCTGAAAGCCGTTCCAGCCCTTCTCGAGGTTCGCCTCCAACTCGGCCAGGAAGTCCTTGACGGTCGACTTGCGCGCCGTGTCGAGGTCCGGGGTGAACCGGCTCCCATCGTGACCGAGGCGGACCTTCATCGCCGTACCGCCCTTGACTGCGCTCTCCGGCAGCATCTGCCCGACGATGACGTTCGCGAGCGTGACCCGCATCCGACGCTCGACCGCGGGATTCTTGGTGTCGAGGCAGTTGCGCAGCCGCACGTTCAGGTCCCGCTCGCTCCGCGGAAGGCCCTTGTCCGCGTAGCTCCGAAGCGGAAGCGTCTGGGACGAGCCGGTCTCGCTCAAGCTGCCTTCTCCTTCATCGTGAGCCCTCGACGGACACGGGTGCGCTCAGCTGGAGTGAGCAGCCCCTTGCGCCATGCGGCGCGAGCGCCGTCGCGGAGCCGCTCGCGCATGACCAGACCACGGCAGTCAAGCAGGGCCTGCGCCACGGTCGTGCTCCGCAGCCCTTCGTAGATCGTCAGTTCGTCCTCCGGGACATCCCGCTCGACGACCTCGACGAACCGAGGCAGATCGGCCCGGGTCCGGTGCGCAGTACCCACCCGGATACGGCGAGGGTTCACCTGGGCTAGGTCGTGAAGCGCAAGGACTGCGTCTGCCATCAAGTACGCACCCTCGCCGACTCGAAGAAGCGCCTCGGCGAACTGGTCGTGCGCCCCAGCAGGCACCTCGTTGAAGCGATACAGGCCGTAGGCGAGGTTCGTCAGCGCTCCGCGGGCCGCCAGCTTCCGCAACTCGACAGCAGGGACACCCAGGTCGCCTGCGTCCTTGGTGGTCACGTAGCCGTACTGGTCGAACGCGATGTCGCGGACCAGGTCGCGGTAAGTCATGACGAGCCTCCTTTCAGATACACAACAGTACCGAAAACGGTACGGTTCTGCCACCATTTGAGCGTCGACATGTTCCGCGATCGTGACATCGAGTCACGCACGACCAGGTCGCGTGGACCCGGCCGCGCCCACGCCGAGACGCCGGCTGGGGTCGAACGACGCGACACCGGTGGAGCTTCGGCTCGCCGGCACATCAGCTCCACCGCTGCGGCCGTCGAAAGCCTGGATCAGTGCCAGCAACACCGGCACTGCGGCGACTGCCACGCCCACGCCTATCAGCCGCGCGGCCCGACAGTGCGGCCAGCACGCCCAGGACCGCCGCCACGGCCACCACGGCCGTCACCATGACCCCGGCAACCCACCGGCGTCCCCGGCCGCTTGACCGGAGCCCGATCGGCGTTCATGATCGTCGGCAAGCCCTCGTGGTGCTGTTTGTGATGGGCTCGTGCCTGCGGTAGGCTGCCAACTTGCGTCTGCCCTCAAATGCTCGTCGGCCTGCCCGGTGGCCGACTTTGTGGTGGGTCCGACGCCCTCGAAGAGCGAATCGTCGAAGGACACCTCTTGGCCGCGCGCAGCACCTCCGGTAACACCTCCCGCCGCATCTCTTTCGCAAAGATCACCGAGCCCCTCGAGCTCCCGCAGCTCCTCTCCCTCCAGACCGACAGCTTCGACTGGCTGATCGGCAACGACCAGTGGCAGAGCGCCGTCGAGCGCCGCCGCGGCGAGGGCGAGGACGTCTCCTCCAAGTCCGGTCTCCAGGAGATCTTCGAGGAGATCTCCCCGATCGAGGACTTCTCCGAGACGATGTCGCTGTCGTTCGAGAACCCGGTCTTCTACGACCCGAAGTACACCGTCGACGAGTGCAAGGAGAAGGACTTCACCTACTCCGCCCCGCTCTACGTCTCCGCGGAGTTCACCAACAACGACACCGGCGAGATCAAGGGCCAGACCGTGTTCATGGGCGACTTCCCGCTCATGACCGACAAGGGCACCTTCATCATCAACGGCACCGAGCGGGTCGTCGTGTCGCAGCTGGTCCGGTCGCCGGGCGTCTACTTCGAGCGCACCGCCGACAAGACCTCCGACAAGGACATCTACACCGCGAAGCTGATCCCCAGCCGCGGCGCCTGGCTCGAGTTCGAGATCGACAAGCGCGACCTGGTCGGCGTCCGCCTCGACCGCAAGCGCAAGCAGAACGTCACCGTGCTGCTCAAGGCCCTGCAGGCCGTCGCCGCCGAGACCGGCGAGGAGTACGACTACGACGCCGTCATGAGCGAGCTCCGCTCGTTCGAGTCGATCCAGCTGACCGAGGAGAAGGACCACACCCAGGGTCCCGACGACGCGCTGCTCGACATCTACCGCAAGCTGCGCCCGGGCGAGCCGCCGACGCGCGAGGCCGCGCTGACGCTGCTGAAGAACTACTACTTCAACCCGAAGCGCTACGACCTGGCCAAGGTCGGCCGCTACAAGATCAACAAGAAGCTCGGCCTCGTCGAGGCGTTCGACCAGCAGACGCTGACGATCGCCGACGTCGTCGCCGCGATCAAGTACATCGTCGCGCTGCACGACGGCCGCGAGCAGGTCGAGGCGCCCCAGGGCGCCCTCGACATCTCCGCCGACGACATCGACCACTTCGGCAACCGCCGGATGCGCACCGTCGGTGAGCTGATCCAGAACCAGCTCCGCACCGGCCTGGCCCGCATGGAGCGCGTGGTCCGCGAGCGGATGACGACCCAGGACGTCGAGGCGATCACGCCGCAGTCCCTGATCAACATCCGCCCGGTGGTCGCCGCGCTGAAGGAGTTCTTCGGCACCTCGCAGCTCTCGCAGTTCATGGACCAGACCAACCCGATCGCCGGCCTGACGCACAAGCGCCGCCTGTCGGCCCTCGGCCCCGGCGGCCTGTCCCGCGACCGCGCCGGCATGGAGGTCCGCGACGTCCACCCGTCGCACTACGGCCGGATGTGCCCGATCGAGACCCCGGAGGGCCCGAACATCGGCCTGATCGGCTCGCTCGCGTCGTTCGGACGGATCAACCCGTTCGGCTTCGTGGAGACGCCGTACCGCCGCGTCGAGAAGGGCCGGGTCACCGAGAAGGTCGACTACCTGACCGCGGACGACGAGGACCGCTTCGTCATCGCGCAGGCCAACGCGCCGCTCGACGACAAGTTCCGCTTCGTCGAGGAGCGGGTGCTGGTCCGCCAGCGCGACGGCGAGGTCTCCGAGGTCCTGGCCGAGGAGGTGGACTACATGGACGTCTCGCCGCGCCAGATGGTGTCGGTCGCGACGGCCCTGATCCCCTTCCTCGAGCACGACGACGCCAACCGGGCGCTGATGGGCGCCAACATGCAGCGCCAGGCCGTGCCGCTCATCAGGAGCGACGCACCGCTGGTCGGCACCGGCATCGAGTACCGCGCCGCGGTCGACGCCGGCGACGTCGTGGTCGCCACCGCTGCCGGTGTCGTCAAGGAGGTCTCCGCGGAGGTCGTCGAGACGATGAACGACGACGGCACCTACTCGACGTACAAGCTGGCCAAGTTCCGCCGCTCGAACCAGGGCACCTGCATCAACCAGCGCCCGCTGGTCGCCGAGGGCGACCGGGTCGAGGTCGGCTCGCCGATCGCCGACGGTCCGTGCACCGACGACGCCGAGATGGCGCTGGGCACCAACCTGCTCGTGGCGTTCATGCCCTGGCAGGGCCACAACTACGAGGACGCGATCATCCTCAGCCAGCGCCTGGTGCAGGAGGACATCCTCACCTCGATCCACATCGAGGAGCACGAGGTCGACGCCCGCGACACCAAGCTCGGCCCCGAGGAGATCACCCGGGACATCCCGAACGTCTCCGAGGAGATGCTGGCCGACCTCGACGAGCGCGGCATCATCCGCATCGGCGCCGAGGTCACCACCGGCGACGTCCTGGTCGGCAAGGTCACGCCCAAGGGCGAGACCGAGCTGACCCCGGAGGAGCGGCTGCTCCGCGCGATCTTCGGCGAGAAGGCGCGCGAGGTCCGCGACACCTCGATGAAGGTGCCGCACGGCGAGTCCGGCACGGTCATCGGCGTCCGCGTGTTCGACCGCGAGGACGGCGACGAGCTGCCCCCGGGCGTGAACCAGCTGGTCCGCGTCTACGTGGCGCAGAAGCGCAAGATCTCCGTCGGCGACAAGCTCGCCGGCCGCCACGGCAACAAGGGCGTCATCGCGAAGATCCTGCCGATCGAGGACATGCCGTTCATGGAGGACGGCACCCCGGTCGACGTGATCCTCAACCCGCTGGGCGTGCCGCGCCGGATGAACATCGGCCAGATCCTCGAGCTGCACCTGGGCTGGCTGGCCAAGCAGGGCTGGGACCTGAACCTGTCCGAGGACGCCAAGAGCGCGGACTGGAAGCAGCGCCTGATCAAGATCCACGCGGACAAGGCCGAGCCGAACACCAAGGTCGCGACGCCGGTGTTCGACGGCGCCCGCGAGGACGAGATCACCGGCCTGCTCGGCTCGACGTTCCCGACCCGCGACGGCGTCCGGATGATCGGCGAGAACGGCAAGGCCAGCCTGTTCGACGGCCGCTCCGGCGAGCCGTTCCCGGACCCGGTCTCGGTCGGCTACATGTACATCCTCAAGCTGCACCACCTCGTGGACGACAAGATCCACGCGCGCAGCACCGGCCCCTACTCGATGATCACGCAGCAGCCGCTGGGCGGTAAGGCCCAGTTCGGCGGCCAGCGGTTCGGCGAGATGGAGGTCTGGGCGATGGAGGCGTACGGCGCCGCCTACGCCCTCCAGGAGCTGCTCACGATCAAGTCCGACGACGTCCCCGGACGCGTCAAGGTCTACGAGGCCATCGTGAAGGGCGAGAACATCCCCGACTCCGGCATCCCCGAGTCGTTCAAGGTGCTCGTCAAGGAGATGCAGTCGCTCTGCCTCAACGTGGAGGTGCTGTCGCAGGACGGCTCCACCATCGAGATGCGCGACGCGGAGGAGGACGTCTTCCGCGCCGCCGAGGAGCTGGGCATCGACCTGTCCCGTCGCGAGCCCAGCTCGGTCGAAGAGGTGTGAGCTGGTGCCCCGACGGGGTTTCGAGACGGTCGCAGAACGACCTCCTCAACCACCGTCGGGGCCCCGCCTCCGCCCCCACTACTTCACTTTTCTCAAGTAACTACCGAAGGGTTGCAGCCTCGTGCTCGACGTGAACTTCTTCGACCAGCTTCGGATCGGCCTGGCCACCGCTGACGACATCCGTCAGTGGAGCCACGGCGAGGTCAAGAAGCCGGAGACCATCAACTACCGCACGCTCAAGCCCGAGCGCGACGGCCTCTTCTGCGAGAAGATCTTCGGTCCCACCCGGGACTGGGAGTGCTACTGCGGCAAGTACAAGCGGGTGCGCTTCAAGGGCATCATCTGCGAGCGCTGCGGCGTCGAGGTGACCCGGTCCAAGGTGCGCCGCGAGCGCATGGGCCACATCGAGCTGGCCGCCCCGGTCACGCACATCTGGTACTTCAAGGGTGTGCCGAGCCGCCTGGGCTACCTGCTCGACCTGGCGCCGAAGGACCTGGAGAAGGTCATCTACTTCGCGGCGTACATGATCACCGACGTCGACGAGGACGCCCGCCACCGCGACCTGTCCTCGCTCGAGGGCAAGGTCCAGCTCGAGCGCGAGCGCCTCGAGAAGCGCCGCGACGGCGCCCTCGACGACCGCGCCAAGAAGCTGGAGGAGGACCTCGCCACCCTCGAGGCCGAGGGCGCCAAGGCCGACCAGCGCCGCAAGGTCAAGGACGGCGCCGAGCGCGAGATGAAGCAGGTCCGCGACCGCTCGCAGCGCGAGATCGACCGTCTCGACGAGGTGTGGAGCACCTTCAAGTCCCTCAAGGTCCAAGACCTGATGGGCGACGAGATTCTCTACCGCGAGATGAAGAACTGGTTCGGCAAGTACTTCGAGGGCCACATGGGCGCCACGGCGATCCAGAAGCGCCTCCAGTCCTTCGACATCGAGGCCGAGGTGGAGTCGCTGCGCGACACCATCGCCAACGGCAAGGGCCAGCGCAAGGTCCGCGCCCTCAAGCGCCTCAAGGTCGTCGACGCCTTCCGCAAGACCGGCAACCAGCCGCAGGGCATGGTGCTGGACGCCGTACCGGTCATCCCGCCGGACCTGCGCCCGATGGTGCAGCTCGACGGCGGCCGCTTCGCGACCTCCGACCTCAACGACCTGTACCGCCGCGTCATCAACCGCAACAACCGCCTCAAGCGGCTGCTCGACCTCGGCGCGCCCGAGATCATCGTCAACAACGAGAAGCGGATGCTCCAGGAGGCCGTCGACTCGCTGTTCGACAACGGCCGCCGTGGTCGCCCCGTCACCGGCCCGGGCAACCGGCCGCTGAAGTCGCTGTCCGACATGCTCAAGGGCAAGCAGGGCCGCTTCCGCCAGAACCTGCTCGGCAAGCGCGTGGACTACTCGGGCCGCTCGGTCATCGTGTCGGGTCCGCAGCTGAAGCTGCACCAGTGCGGCCTGCCCAAGCAGATGGCGCTCGAGCTGTTCAAGCCGTTCGTGATGAAGCGCCTCGTCGACCTGTCGCACGCGCAGAACATCAAGTCCGCCAAGCGGATGGTCGAGCGCGCCCGCCCGGTCGTCTGGGACGTGCTCGAGGAGGTCATCACCGAGCACCCGGTGCTGCTGAACCGGGCGCCCACGCTGCACCGTCTCGGCATCCAGGCGTTCGAGCCCCAGCTGATCGAGGGCAAGGCCATCCAGATCCACCCGCTCGTCTGCTCGGCGTTCAACGCCGACTTCGACGGCGACCAGATGGCCGTGCACCTGCCGCTGTCCGCGGAGGCCCAGGCCGAGGCCCGGATCCTGATGCTGTCGACGAACAACATCCTCAAGCCGTCGGACGGCCGCCCCGTGACCATGCCGACCCAGGACATGATCATCGGCCTGTTCTTCCTCACCACCGACCGTGAGGGCCAGCCGGGCGAGGGCCGTGCGTTCGCGTCGGTCGGCGAGGCGATCATGGCCTTCGACCACGGCGAGATCTCGCTGCAGAGCCGGATCAAGGTCCGCTTCGACGACGTCGTACCGCCGCTGGAGATCGCGGGCGACCTCGAGGGTCCGCAGACGATGACGCTCGAGACCACGCTGGGTCGCGCGCTCTTCAACGAGACCCTGCCGGCCGACTACCCGTACGTGAACTACGAGGTGGGCAAGAAGGCCCTCGGCGCGATCGTCAACGACCTCGCCGAGCGTTACACGAAGGTCGAGGTCGCGGCGTCCCTGGACGCGCTCAAGGACACCGGCTTCCACTGGGCCACCCGGTCGGGCGTCACCGTCTCCATCGACGACGTGACCACCCCGGGCGAGAAGGTCAAGATCCTCTCGGGCTACGAGGCCCAGGCGGCCAAGGTGCAGAAGCAGTTCGAGCGCGGCCTGGTCACCGACGAGGAGCGCCGCCAGGAGCTCATCGAGATCTGGACCCAGGCGGCCAACGAGGTCGGCAAGGCGATGGAGACGACGTTCGACCGTGCCAACCCGATCTACATGATGGTCGAGTCGGGCGCCTCCGGGAACATGAACCAGATCCGGCAGGTCGCCGCCATGCGTGGTCTCGTGGCGAACCCGAAGGGCGAGATCATCCCGCGGCCGATCAAGTCCAACTTCCGCGAGGGCCTCACCGTCCTCGAGTACTTCATCGCGACCCACGGTGCCCGCAAGGGTCTGG
The DNA here is from genome assembly GCF_054782915.1 of Nocardioides hungaricus. Classification (NCBI taxonomy): domain Bacteria; kingdom Bacillati; phylum Actinomycetota; class Actinomycetes; order Propionibacteriales; family Nocardioidaceae; genus Nocardioides; species Nocardioides hungaricus. The sequence continues at coordinate 34,669 of NZ_BAAGRO010000026.1, forward strand.
CCGACACCGCGCTGCGGACGGCCGACTCGGGCTACCTGACCCGTCGTCTGGTGGACGTCTCGCAGGACGTCATCATCCGCGAGGACGACTGCGGCACCGAGCGGGGCCTGCCCAAGCGGATCGGCGAGCGTCGCGACTCTCCTGATGCCGGGGGAAGCTCGGTGGTCAAGGCGGAGAACGCCGAGACCGCGGCGTACGCCCGCTCGGCCGCCGTCGACGTCACCCACCCGGAGACGGGCGAGGTGCTGGCGGTCGCCGGCGAGGACCTCGGCGACGTCAAGATCGGCGAGCTGGTCGCGGCCGGCATCGAGGAGGTCAAGGTCCGCTCCGTGCTGACCTGCGACGCCAAGACCGGCACCTGCGCGAAGTGCTACGGCCGCTCGCTGGCCACCGGCAAGCTCGTCGACATCGGCGAGGCCGTCGGCATCATCGCGGCCCAGTCGATCGGCGAGCCCGGCACGCAGCTGACCATGCGCACCTTCCACACCGGTGGCGTGGCGTCGGCCGACGACATCACGCAGGGTCTGCCGCGTGTGGTCGAGCTCTTCGAGGCGCGCTCCCCGAAGGGCCGCTCGCCGATCTCCGAGGCCTCCGGCCGCGTGGAGATCGACGAGACCGACAAGGCTCGCAAGATCCTGGTCACGCCGGACGACGGCTCCGAGGTCCAGGAGTACCCGGTCTCGAAGCGCTCGCGCCTGCTGGTCGCCGACGGCGACCACATCGAGGTCGGCCAGATGCTCACCGTCGGTACGCCGGACCCGCAGGACGTCCTGCGGATCCTCGGCGTCCGCCGGGCCCAGGAGCACCTGGTGGACGAGGTCCAGGCCGTGTACCGCTCGCAGGGCGTGTCGATCCACGACAAGCACATCGAGATCATCGTGCGGCAGATGCTGCGCCGGATCACGGTGATCGAGTCCGGTGACACCAACCTGCTCCCGTCCGACCTGGTCGACCGGGGGCGGTTCGAGGAGGAGAACCGGCGCGTGGTCTCCGAGGGCGGCAAGCCGGCCTCGGGCCGCCCGGTCCTCATGGGCATCACCAAGGCCTCGCTGGCGACCGAGTCGTGGCTCTCGGCTGCCTCCTTCCAGGAGACCACCCGCGTCCTCACCGACGCGGCGATCCACGGCCGCTCGGACTCCCTGCGCGGCCTGAAGGAGAACGTGATCATCGGCAAGCTGATCCCGGCGGGCACCGGCCTCGAGCGGTACCGCAACATCCGGGTCGAGCCCACCGAGGAGGCCCGCGCGGCGGCGTACTCCGTCACCGGGTACGACGCCTACGACTACGAGTTCGGCAACGGCTCGGGCCAGGCGGTCGCCCTGGACGACTTCGACTTCGGTTCGTATCAGAACTGAGGGCGAAGCCCTCAGGGTCTGATACGACGAACCAGGTTGAGGAGCGTCGACGCAGATCGCGCGCCAGCACGAGACGCGTCTCGGAACCCAGTCGTAGCCGCAGCACGGCCGAGGGCCCCATCACCCCAGCGGGTGGTGGGGCCCTCGGCCGTCTCGCCGCGGTGACGGTGGCTTCTGCCCGGGAGGTCATATGGACTGGCGGCCGCAGCGACCGGCGCTGGGACGGCGGTCGGAGCGCGGCGGGCACTGTCATAGCGGCGCAATTGCGCCGGGATGGCAGCCGGGCCGGGGCAGGCACTGTCACAACAGCGCAATTGCGCCGAGATGGTGGTCGGGACAGCCCAGACGCTGTCCCCTCGACGACCAACCCGCATGACCTCCCCGCCAGCCCGACGGGACGACGTCGTACGAGGTGGCTGGCCCCACCCGGCGCACGATGTCATCGGCCGGCGGTGTGACGAAACCGGGGGCGCTCACGGTGCATCCCATCGGTGTGGGCCCGGTGGGCGGGCCCGGGGAGGAGAGGTACCGATGAGGTCGATGTGGGGAGCCGCGCTGGCGGCCATGGCTCTCGGGCTGACGAGCGTGCCGGCCGGGGCGGTGGCCGCCGCCGGCGTGCCGGAGTGCACGAACGCCGAGCTGGTGGCGTCGTACCGCCAGACCGGGGCGGGGATGAGCCATGAGTACGGCCGGATCGTGCTGACCAACGAGTCCGACCACGCCTGCAGCATCCGCGGGTACGGCGGGCTGTCGTACGTCGGTGGCGGCGACGGCACCCAGATCGGGGCGCCGGCGGTCCGAGAGAAGAGCCGGGTGCGAACCGTCGAGGTGGGCGCCGGCGAGAGGGTCGTCAGCCCGGTGGCGGCGACCGACTACTCGCCGTACCCGCGGCGCCGCTGCCGGCCGGCGCCCGTGGACGGGTTCCGGGTCTACCTGCCCGACGAGACGCAATCGCAGTTCGTCCCGCACCCGACGACGGGGTGCCGGAACCACCGGATCCACCTGCTCAGCCACCGGGCCTACCGGGCGGCCTGATGCCGCGCCGCGGCTCCTCGCCTGAGACAATCGAGGGGTGAGCATCCCCGCGCAGACCGACGTGCTGGTCGTCGGCGCCGGCCCCGCGGGGTCGGCGGCCGCGGCGTGGGCGGCGCGGTCCGGGCTGGAGGTGGTGATCGCCGACGCGGCGAGGTTCCCGCGCGACAAGACGTGCGGCGACGGGCTGACGCCGCGGGCGATCGGCGAGCTGCAGCGGCTCGGCCTCGAGGACTGGCTGCGCGCGCACCCGGTGAACCGGGGGCTGCGGGCGCACGGGTTCGGGCAGACCCTGCTGCTGCCGTGGCCGGGCGGCTCGCTGCCCGACTGGGGCTCCGCCGTGGCGCGCACCGAGCTCGACGACCACCTGCGCACCACCGCCATCAAGGCGGGCGCGGTCGCGGTGGACGGCGCCCGGGCCTTCGACGTACGGCGCGAGGGCGGCCGGGTGTCGGCGGTGGTGTTCCGGGTCTCGACAGGCTCGGCCACCGAGAACGTCGAGATCGCCTGCCGGCGGGTCGTCGTGGCCGACGGCGTGCGGAGTCCGCTGGGCAAGGTGCTCGGGCGGGAGTGGCACCGCGACACGGTGTACGGCGTCGCCGGCCGGTCGTACGTCGCCTCGGGGATGTCCGACGACCCGTGGATCAGCTCGCACCTGGAGCTGCGCGGCCCCTCGACGGGCTCGGGGACCGTCGGGCCGGTGCTGTCGGGGTACGGGTGGATCTTCCCGCTCGGCACCGGCGAGGTGAACCTCGGCGTCGGCACGCTCGCGACCGCGAAGCGGCCCGCGGACATCGCGATCAAGCCGCTGATGGCGCACTACGCCGAGCAGCGGCGCGAGGACTTCCAGCTCGACGGCGAGTTGCGGATGCCGACCTCGGCGCTGCTGCCGATGGGCGGCGCGGTGTCCCACGTCGCCGGCCCGAACTGGGCGCTGATCGGCGACGCGGCCGCGTGCGTGAACCCGCTCAACGGCGAGGGCATCGACTACGGCCTCGAGACCGGTCGGCTGGTCGCCGACATGTTGGTGGCGGGCGACGACCTCGCGTCGGCGTGGCCGGCGCTGCTGCGCGAGCACTACGGCGAGGCGTTCTCGATCGCCCGCCGGCTGGCCGGACTGGTCACCGTGCCGCGGCTGCTGCCCACGCTCGGCCCGGCCGGGATGCGCTCGGACCGGCTGATGACGCTGGCGCTGCGCTGGATGGGCAACCTGGTGACCGACGAGGACCGCGACCGCGCGGCCCGGGTCTGGCGCTGGGCCGGCCGGCGCTCGATCGCGCGCGACCACCGGCCGCCGTTCTCGTGATGGCCGGCCTGCCCCAGCGGCAGCGGGTCGCGGCGTACGCCGTGATCCTGCGCGACGGCGACATCCTGCTCAGCCGGCTGTCGGCGAGTGTGACCGCCGACGAGCTCTGGACGCTGCCCGGTGGCGGGCTCGACCACGGCGAGGACCCGCGCGACGCGGTCGTCCGCGAGGTCCACGAGGAGACCGGGCTGGACGCGGTCGTGGGGGAGACGGCGCGCGTCTACTCCGCGCACCTGCCCGGGGTGTGGCGCGACGGCCGCCGCGTCGACGCGCACGCGCTGCGGATCGTGTACGACGGATGGGTGCCGCTCGACGCGCCGGAGCCGCGCGTCGTGGAGGTGGGCGGCTCGACGATGGCGGCCGCGTGGCAGCCGGTCGCGCAGGTGCTCGACGGCACGGTGCCCGTGGCGCCGATGGTGCTGGAGGCGCTGGCCGACCACGCGCCGTTCCGCCACCAGCGGCTGGGCGCCTACGCGCTGGTGCGGCGCTCGGTCGACGGTGGGGACAGCGTGCTCCTGACCCGGATCTCCGCGCGCGGCTTCCACACCGGCTCCTGGACGCTGCCCGGCGGGGGCGTCGGCCACGGCGAGCCGCCGCGGAGCGCACTGCTGCGCGAGGTCCGCGAGGAGTGCGGCGTCGAGGCCGCGGTCGGCGAGCTGGTCGCGGTGCACGACGAGCGCTTCAGCGGCACCGCGCCCAACGGACGCTACGAGGACTTCCACTCCGTGTCGCTGGTCTTCGACGCGACGATCCCCGACGCCGCCGAGCCGGTCCTCTCCGAGGAGGGCGGCACGACCGACGCGGTGGCGTGGGTGCCGCTCGCCGACATCGAGTCCGGCGCGGTGCCGGTGCTCGGCGTGGTGACCGAGGCGCTCAGCGCATGCGGGTGGCCGCGACCTCGCAGAGGTTGAGCCACGGCTTGGCCTCGTTGTTGGTGACCAGGTAGGACGAGAGCGCCCAGGCCCGCTTGACCCCGTTCACCGACCACCAGATCCGCATCATGCCGTTGGTGGGGAGGTCGACCGGGCCGAGCAGGCCGGTGACCGGGTCGTAGGGCAGGGTGTACTTGTCGACGCGGTCGGAGACCTGGCCCTCGCCGCGGACCAGCTCGTAGTCCATGTAGGCGTCGGGGCTCTCCGGGCGCAGCGCGATCGACTGCTCGCCGTACCGCCCGGTCTCGCACTTGAGGATCGCCTCGCCGAAGCCCGGCAGCACGGCGGTGCTGGTGTTGGCACGGCCGGCCTCGGCGTCGCCGTGCCAGCTCAGCCCGAACTGCTGGGTGGTGTCGGTGTTCAGCGCGAGCGTCATCTTGCAGTACTGGCTGCCGGGATAGGCGAACCGCTCCCAGTACCAGGTGAGCCGGAACGCCGTCGCCGGCAGCGCCATGGTGCCGCCGCCGTCGCTCTGGCGGCCCGGGCGCTGGCTGATCACGCCGTACGCCCAGCCCTTCTGGAAGTCCTCGATGGGCGTCCTCTGGTTCAGGCCCTCGTGCGCCCGCTGGCCGGTCCCGCCGGTGCCGTCGTCGGCGGCGGTGGCGTAGGTGTAGACCCGGACGTTCTTGACCGCGACCCGGTCCGTGCCGTCCTTGGTCTCGAACTTCGCCAGCCACATCTGGGTCTCGGCGCGGCGGTCGTTGGCGCGGATGCGGATCATCGTGGCGTTCGGCCGGCAGACCAGCTCGACCTGCCCGATGCCGGGCACGTCGGCGGCCTTCACGTACTTCGGCCGCTTCTGGAAGCCCTGCCACTTCACGACGATCCGCTTGGACTGCTGGACGTCCTGCCTCGCCCGTTCCGAGCCGCCGCCGGCGTACGTCGGCGCCACGCCCACCGCGGCCAGGACGAGCAGCAGCGGCAGGACGAGGGCCGTACGCCGACGGGTCACCGGGCAGGCTTCTCGCTCTGCACCGGCGTGGCCGGCGCGGTGGCGTCGTCGTCAGGTGCGTAGAGCAGCGGTGCCTGCTCGCCGGTCAGCCACGCCTGCTGGGCTCGCACCGTCTCGTCGGGCAGCACGACCAGGCGCTGCTGCTCGGCGAGGGTCTGGGCCGACTTGAGGTAGTGCGTCATGAAGTCGCGCACCTCGCCGCGGGCCAGGGACCGGGTGGTCGTGGTGATCAGCAGCTGCCGCGAGAGCGGGTACTCACCGCTGGTGATGGTCCGCTGGCTCGGGAAGATGCAGTTGGTCTGGCCGTTGGGCTGGGTGATCTCGAAGGGCCGCAGCTGGTCCTCGAACAGCTCGTAGTAGCTGAACCGGAAGTAGGCGACGTGCCCGCGGTAGCCGTTGAAGATCGTCCGGGCCCGGGCGATGCCGGTGTAGGTGCCGTCGGCCGCCTGGTACCGGACCAGCACCGCGTTGAGGCGGTCCCTGGCCTTGGACCGACGCTCGAACGCCGCGTCGACCCGCTCCTGGTCCTTCTTCTTGTCCGCCGCCGGCCGTTCGTCGCGGATCCCCTTGGCCCGCTCGGCGAGTGCGATCCGGAGCTCGTCGCGGGCGGCGAGCATCTCCTTGCGGGCGTCCTGGAGCGCCTGGTCGGCCTGGGCCCGGATCCGGCTGGCGTCGTCGTACTGGGCCGCGCGGGCCTGCATCCACGGCTTCCCGACCACGAACTGGCGGGCCTCCTCGTCGGTCTCGGCGAGGTAGTAGTCCGAGCGCAGGTCGACCCGCGAGGGCTCCGGCGCGCCGAGCACGTAGCGGCCGAAGAAGCCGAAGCCGGTGTTGTCGGTGCTCGGGCCGCCCACCTTGAGCGGGACGTCGTCGAAGCCGAGCGGCTCCTGGCTCCAGTTGGTCAGCGGCGAGCCGGCGCGGTAGATGTCGCGCACCTGGTCGGTGCTCAGGCAGTCCGCGCCCACGTCGGTCTCGGACTTGATCGCGAGCACGATGCCCTCGGACGCGACCTGGAACTGGACCACGTCCAGGCCGACGGCCTGGCAGGCCTCCCACTCGGCGCGGCTGATCGGGCGGGCCGAGTCGACCAGGTCGATCCGACCGGCGCACAACTCCTGGAACGCCTGGTCCTCGCCGTTGTCGGCGTAGCGGACCTCGGCGGCGTTCGGAGTGCCCTCGTAGAGATCGACCTCGGCCCGGGTCAGCGACCCGCCGGTCGACCCGTCGACGTCGACGACGCCGGACGGGCGCTGCGGCAGGGCGGCGTACGCCTTGTCGATGTCGGCCTGCCGCTGCTGGTCGGCGCGGAAGTCCGCAGCCTGGCCCTGGTCGACCTGCTCGGTCGCGTCCTGGGCGGGGTCCGAGCACGCCGAGAGCAGCGAGAGCGTCACGGCGGCGACGGCGAGCGCGCTCGCGGCGCGGATACGTCGGTTGGTCGTGGTCATCACTGGGCCCCCTGGTCGGGCGAGCTCGACGGCGAGCCGCTCGGCGACGTCGACGGTGACGTCGACGGCGACTCGCCGGGATCGGCCAGCTCGGCGAGGTCCTTCTCGTCCGGGGGGTAGCGGTAGGTCCGGCCGAGCGGCAGCACCTCGAAGTCCTCCAGGGTGAGGCCCTGGAGCTCGTTGCCGCGGATCAGCCCGTCGGTCACGTCGCGCTGGGCGTAGAGCGTGGGCACCGCGGCGCGGTCGACCACGATCGCGCCGTACGTGCGCAGGCACGCCACGATCGCGTCGGCGAGCCGCTGCTGCTGCTTGGTCAGCCTGATCTTCTTGCCGGTGATCGGGTCGACCGGCTGCGGCAGCACCACGTCGCGCTTGAGGCGGATCCGGGCGCCTTCCGGGATCGAGTTCTTCCGGCCGTTGCCGTCCGTCGACGACGCGGGCTGGACGAAGACGTTCGCCGCCGGGCCGGGCAGGCTGATCGCCAGCGCATGGTTGATCTCGCCGGACTCGAGCTCGCCGGGACGGATCAGGCCGGCGAAGAGCGGCAGGCCGGAGCCGCGGGCGCCCTCGGTCCACGGCGGGCTGAAGCCCGGGCCGTCGAGGTCCCACTTGCGCATGTAGTTGTACGAGATCGTGTTCTCGTCCTCGCGGCGCGCGCGCCACAGGTCGTAGGCGACCGACGCCGAGGTGTCGAACACGGTGTACCAGCCGTCGTAGCGCGGGTCGGGGTCGACGTCGTCGGGGATGTTCAGCGTGGTGGTGTCGGCGCCGTCGCCGCACACGAGCTGACGGCAGACCAGCTGGGTCGGCCGACCGCCGGCGACGACCGGCACGGTCCAGCGGGTGGTGTTGATGTAGAGGCCGTCGTCGACCAGCGTGCGGGTCTCGTTGAACGAACCGTTCGGACCCTCGAGGACGCCGATCCGCTCCTGGGCCCGGTCGATCATGTTGTCCGAGTCGGGGTCGATCCGGACCGTGTCGATGCGCTGGTTCCACGGCGAGGAGTCGTTGAAGAACCGGCGCTCGGGCACGTTGACCGCCGCGGCCTCGGCCGGGTCCACGGTGACGACGACCTCCGAGGGGCGGCTCCCGCCGCCGTCGCTGTCACTGCTGCAGCCGGCGAGCAGGACGGTGGAGGCCGCGAGCAGGGCGGCGGCGTAGCGGGCGCGGCGGCGGTGCATGGTGGATCCGTTCAGCGTGGTCATGGTGTTCACGCTCCGTCCCCGCGGCCGCGGTTCAGGGCGCTGTCGGTGGCGTCCGCGACCCGCGAGATCGCGTCGCCGAACACCGAGAGGCGGTGGCCCTCGTCGTCGGGGTCGTCGGCGACGTCGTCGATCTCGCCGGCGCGGAGCTTCGCGGCGCTGACGATCGCGTGCGCCTCGCGGCGCGACTGGAGCCGGATCAGCTCGGCGTCGAGCTCGGCCTGGGCGGTGACCAGCTCGTAGCGGCGGGTCGCCTCGGTCTCCATCGCGTCGAGGTGGCGCAGCGTCGCCCGCTCGGCGGCGCGCATCCGCGAGATCACCTCGGCGGCGACCTCCTCCACGGCACGGGCGACGTCGACGGCGCGCTCCTCGGCGACGGGGGCGGGCTCGGTCTTGGGCTCCGTCGCCGCGACGGGCTCCGGCTCGGGCTCCGGCTCGGCGGCCACCACGGGCTCGGGCTCCGGCACGGGCGAGGGCTCGGGCTTGGGACGGCGGACCTTCTTCGCCTTCTCCTTCCTGGGCGCCGGGGCGGGCTCGGGCTCCGGGACGGGCTCGGGCGCCGGGACGGGCTCGACGGCCTCCACCGGCTCGGGTGCAGACTCCTCCTCCGCCGGCTCCTCGTCCTCGGGCGGGGGCGGCGGCGGGGGCGGCGTCACCCGGCGCAGCGGGCGCTCGATCGGGGCCGGCGGGTCGGGCCGGTACGCCGCGATGTCGGTCGCGGCGGCCGGGGACGGCGGGTCGGGCGCCAGTGCGGAGGTGAAGTCGACCTGGCCGATCCGGGAGTCGTCGCTCAGCGCCGACAGCACGTCGTCGACCGTCGGCGGCGGCGCGATCTGCGACCTGGCGTCATCGGTCACGACGTCACCCCGGCCTGCTCGGCGGTCTGCGTGCCCGGGTTGTATCCGGCGGGAACGCCGACCAGCACGTAGCGAGGGGTCCGGTAGACGACCTGGAGCTGGGGGTCGTTGCCGGCCGCGGCCTCCGGGTAGAGCTTGGTGAGCAGGTCGCCGTTGTCGGAGGTCGACATCAGCAGGTAGTCCACGGACTCGGCCGGGTTGCGCGCGGCTTCCTTCCACGGGCCGTCGCTCCGGTCGACGCGGTCGAAGAACAGCTCGGGCCGGCCGGTGAGCATCATCGTGGCGTAGGTCTGCGCGTTGTCGGTCAGGATCGAGTTGTGGCGCGACACGTTGTTGCGGATGTACTCCGCCATCGCCTGCTCGGAGACGATGCCGACCTTCTCGCCGTTGAGCGTCTCCGCGCCCTCCTGCGACTCGCCGGTGGTGAGCGCGGCGGCGAACGGCGCCTCGAGGCTCTGGTAGCGGTAGGTCTTCATCGCGTTGAGCGTCCACGGGATGCTCAGCACCAGCCCGACGATCACCAGGGCGGCGACCAGCGTGCTGCCCTCCTCGGCCGACCGGGCCAGCCAGATCGCCCCCACGACCGAGAGCAGCAGGATCGGGAGCGCGTTGCGCATGAGCATCGGCGAGTCGGTGAGCCGCAGGGCGACCGCGAGCGCCGGCATCAGGATCGAGGCGCCGAGCAGCACGCCCAGCCAGAGCGCGAACGGGTTGCCCCGGGCGAACCCGGCGAAGATCAGCGCGGGCAGCACGACGATCGCCAGCGGCGCGCCGTACAGCACCAGCTTGCCGGTCGCCTCCATCAGCTCCACCGCCGAGAAGGTGTCCAGGCCGCCCGACGCCGCCGAGTCGCTGCTGCGGGTGATCCACGCGAACGGGCTCAGCAGCAGGATCAGGTTGAACACGATCCAGAGCGCGATCACGTAGACCGTGGGTGCGGCGAACCCGACGACGGTGCCCTCGACCTCGGAGCCGTCGGCGCCCAGCCGGGCGAGGATCGCGCCGACCATGATCGCGCTGAGCACGAAGAACGTGAGCGAGGAGTAGCCGGACAGCGCGGCGACGGCGTACGCGATGCCGGCGAGCATCACGAACCGGACGTCCGCGGTGACGTACCAGGCGAACAGCGCCCCGAGCCCGAGCATCACGAACGCGATCCACACGAAGTGCCGGGTGCCGGTGGTGGCGTACAGCAGCACCAGCGGGTTGGCGCCGAGCGCGAGCAGCAGCACGTAGCGCAGCGGGCCGACGACCAGCGCCCGCCGCATCATCGTGTTGAGCGCGACCATGGTGAGCGCGGCGAAGATCGCCGACGCCACGGGTACGGCGGACAACGAGGTCACGAAGTCGCGCCAGATCGCCAGCGGCGCGATGAGGATGGTCGCCAGCGGCGGGTAGTCGAAGCCGATCGCGGACAGCTTGGCCGGGTCGTTGTGCCAGACCATGAGCGCGCGGTTGAGGCGGTCGAGGGCCTCGAAGCCGACCACGTGCTTCTCGACGACCAGCCAGTGGCCGAAGAGCGAGTAGCCGACGGCGAAGAGCAGGAAGACCAGGGCGCTCTCCCACCAGCGGCGCGGGACGTCGTTGGGCCGGTGGCCGACCGCCTGGACCACGCCGCTGAGGCGCTCCTTGGTGTGGACGACGGTCACGGTGCTCATGAGTGGGCCGCCGATCCGTCGTCGAGGCCGTGCGTGGTCTTCTCCCAGTAGAACGGGTTGGTGAAGAGCTGGATGAAGCCTTTCCAGGCCGCCCAGCTCATCAGGCCCCAGTAGAGCGGGGAGAGCAGCGCGGTGCGGGTCAGGCTGAACATGCCGCGCTGCAGGCTGCCGGCCACGCTCAGGTAGACGAAGATGAAGTTGCCGATGAACAGCAGCGCGCTGGCGACGTAGAAGACCACGCCGGGGAACAGCTGCTGGATGATCCCGGCCTGGGTGAGGACGTAGAGCGTCGTCAGGCCCCAGAAGATCGGGTTCAGCAGCAGCACGAACGCCGTGCCCATGGTCAGGTTGAAGCTCAGGAAGCCGCGGACGCCGGTGGCCGAGAGCAGCGCGAACGGGTGGCGCATGTGCACCAGCCAGGTCTGGATGTAGCCCTTGTTCCAGCGGCTGCGCTGGCGGATCCAGTTGGGGACCTGGGAGTTGGCCTCCTCCAGCGTGGTGGAGTCGATCATCGCGGTGCGGTAGCCCTCGCGGTGCAGGCGGATGCCGAGGTCGGCGTCCTCGGTCACGTTGAACGGGTCCCAGGCGCCGAGCTCGCGGAGCTTGGCGGTGACGAAGTGGTTGGAGGTGCCGCCCAGCGGGATCGGCGACTCCGCCGCGCCCATCGCCGGGAGGATCAGCTCGAAGTGCATCGAGTACTCGTTGGCGAACCAGGCCGTGAGCAGGTTCTGGTCCTGGTTGAAGTGGTTGAGCTTCGCCTGGACGCACACGACGTTGCCCGGCACCCGGCTGAACGCGATGACCGCCTTCTTGAGCTGGTCCGGGTCGGGCCGGTCCTCGGCGTCGAAGATCACGCAGAAGTCGCCGGTGGCGAGCAGCAGGCCGTAGTTGCAGGCCTTCGGCTTCGTCTTCGGCTGGCTGTCCGGTACGACGACCAGGTGGAAGTGCGGCGGGAGCTCCATCTCGCGGACCCTGGCGACGGTCTCCTCGTCGTCCTCCTCGCAGAGGAGCTTCACGTCGAGGCGGGTCCGCGGATAGTCCAGCGCGTTGATGTCGCGCACCAGGCGCGGCACGATCGCCGCCTCCTTGTAGAGCGGGACCAGGATCGTGTACATCGGCAGGTGCCGCTCGTCGAGGGCCGAGATCTCCTCGTCGGTGACGTCGGTCTCCAGGTGGGTGCCCAGCGCGCGGAGCGTGAGCCGGAACTTGTAGAACGAGACGACCAGGTAGAGCAGGCTGCATGCCGCGACCACGCCGACGGCGGTCTCGAAGGGCCAGATCACGCCGCAGACCACGACCACGATCGCGACCATGACGAAGCAGGCCTTCTGGGCGCCGGAGATGACGACGTGCGCCGACTCCTCCGGGCGGGTCTCCATCAGCAGGCGGGTCGACACCTCGGCGTAGTGCCGGGAGTGCACCTGCTGGATCAGCTGGTCGAGCTCGGTGCGGTTGGCCAGGAGCTGGCGGAACGGCGCGCCGAGCGCCTCCTCCACCTCGGCGGCCGCCTCGGCGTCCAGCGGCCGGGCCACGGCGAGCAGCACGAGCTCCCCGGTCGCGGCGACCGGGATCGCCTGGAAGGCCTGCGCGAGCGGCTCGGGCAGCCGGCGGGCCACCTCCATGTCCGGGGTGAAGTCGGTGAGCCCGACCCGCTGCATCTGGTACATCTCCGACAGCGCGGCGACGAGCGTGTCCTCGGAGATCGCCTCGTGGGAGACCAGGATGTCGCCGAGCGGGTCTCCGGTGCGGCTGTACTCGAGCATCGCGCGCTGGAGCTGGTCGTCGGTGATCAGCCCGCTGCGGGTCAGCATCTGGGCCATCTGCATCCGGGCGCGGCGCGCCTCGGGGGTCTCGACCTCGGTGTCCTGCGGCGGGTAGACCGCGTCGATCGCGGAGACGATCTCGTTGACCGTGTGGCGCACCAGCTGGACCGGGCGGTCGATCCGCTCGGCCACGACGTGCGCGGTGATGTTGTCGTCGGCGTCCGCGGCCGCGACGAGCACGGTGCCGTCGACGGCGGCGTACGGCATCACCCGGAACGTGCGGCAGATGCCCTCGGGGATGAGGTGCCGCAGATCCTGGTCGACGCCGTCGGTCAGCCGCGGGAGGCGGCGGGTCTGCGTCTGGGACTGGGTGGTGGTCATGTCGCGGTACCTGCTCCGAAGCCGTGGGCCGCGGCCGGCCGGCCGGCCGGCGTACCGCCGCCACCTCCGCCGAGGGCGGCCGCCTGCTGGGCCTTCTTCTTGTTGCGGGGCCGCATCACCGCGTAGATGAGGTAGGCGACGGCCAGCGCGAGGAGCGGGGCGATGAGGAACGCGAGGAAGGAGACGACCAGGATGGCGAGCGTCAACAGGATGTCGACGAACGCAGCCCCGGTCGACTTGGCTGCCGGACGCGACGGACTCGCCTGCACCGACATGATGCTTCCCCCCTGCTCGGTCGTGTCGAACGCCGAGTCTTCATCGACTCAACCACCCCCATGGTGGACTCGAATGAACCCACCGTAGTGGCGAATCAGGCACATCCCGGACCGGTCTGGTCCACCGTTGACCGACTGTTGCCGAGTCGTTGACCGGGCGTGGATCGGCTGTGGATCTCGGGCCCGGTCGGCTACTCCGGAGCGTGTCCCCGGAGCCAGTTCCGCGCCTCGAGGCCGGAGGCCGTGGGGCGCCTGCGGTCGCCGCTGATCAGCGCCATCGGGTCGCCCGGGTGGTCGGCCCAGACCCAGAACAGCACGCCCAGGTTGCGGCTGTCCGCCCAGTCGAGGTAGCGCCCGACGTACCCCTGCCGGGGCTTCTCGGAGCCGAGCTCGGAGGTGAGCACGGGCACGCTGTCGGCGAGCCGGCCGAGGGTCCCCTCCCAGCAGTCCTTGGTCGAGCACTTCTTGAAGTCGTAGGAGTGGAACGCCGCGATGAGCTGGTCGTCGTCGGGGGCGAACTCGAGCCAGTGGCTGAGGTCGTTGGCGTAGTCCAGCCCGCCGAGCAGCACCGGCTGCTCGGCGCCGGCCGTGCGGATCGCGGAGACGATCGCGGCCATGCCCTGGACCGGGAAGGTGACCTGCCCGGCGGAGGCGGTCTGGTCGTCCACGAACGGCGCCTCGCAGCCGCCGTCGCGCCAGCACTTCCAGGTGAGGTCGAACAGGAAGCGGGTGCCGCTGGCGTTGTAGCGCGAGTACGGCTCGTTGAACGCGTCGAACATGACCGACGGGTTGCCGGCGTACGCCCCGGCGAGAGAGGTCCAGAACGCGATCGACTCGGAGTCGGGCATCGCGAGGTTGCCGAACTCCGGCTGCCCGATCCGCTTGCGGCTCTGCAGGTCGAGGATGACGACGATGCCCTCCTCGTTGAGGGCGGTGACGAACTTGGCCACCTCCTCGCGGTAGCCCTCGACGGTGCGCTCCTCGTACTGGTCGCTCACCGGGGCGCCGCGGGTGCCGAGCCAGCAGTCCTGGTTCAGCGGGAGGCGGACGGTGTTCGCGCCCCACTTCGCGATCGTCCTCGCCTCGGCGCTGTACGGGTCGCGGGCGACGAGGTTGTCCAGGGCGGAGTAGCCCCAGCCCTGGGCGCAGGCGTACTCGAAGCTGCTCCAGTTCACGCCGCGCGGCACGAACTCGCGACCGCTGCGGGCGTCGACGATCCGGTTGCCGTCGACGACGGGCTGCGGGGCGCCGGTCTCGGCGCCGCCGAGCGGGCCCAGCGGGTCGCGCATCTGGGCGTAGAGCGCGCCACCGGACAGGAGCACGACGACGATCGCCAGCACGACCCACCGTGCGTGGCGCCAGACGTGACGCATCCAGAGCCCCCCTCCTCCGCTGGAGGAAGCCTAGTAGGTCGGCCCGGCGAGCGAGATGGTATTCGCCTACGCTGCGCCTTCCTTGAAGTTCGGGAGCGGCGCGTCCCACGGACGACGGCCCGGCGGCGGTCCTCCGGGCGTCGATGGAACACTGGTGACGTGACCTCCGCTCCCGATCTCGTCGCGTCGCTGCGTGGCCGGGGGGTCTTGGACGTCGACGACTCGGTGCTGGCTCGGGCGTTGTACTCCTCGGATGCGTCGTTGTATCGGGTGGTGCCGCGGGTGGTGGTGCGGCCGCGGCATGTCGATGAGCTGGATGCGGTGCTCGATGTCTCGGCGGAGACCGGTGTGCCGGTGACGATGCGGGGGGCGGGGACGTCGATCGCGGGCAACGCGGTGGGGGCCGGGATCGTGGTGGACACGCTGCGGCATCTGAACCGGGTGGCCTCGGTCGACCCGGAGGCGCGGACGGCGGTGGTGCAGCCCGGGGTGGTCCACGCGGACCTGCAGCGGGCGGCGGCGCCGCACGGGCTGCGGTTCGGGCCGGACCCGTCGACGCACACCCGCTGCACGGTCGGGGGGATGGTCGGCAACAACGCGTGCGGCTCGCGGGCGCTGGGGTACGGCCGGACCTCGGACAACGTGGTGGGGCTGGACGTGGCCTACGGGCCGGGCGCCTCCGACGTCCAGGCTCAGCTGGGGGCGCTGGTGGACCGGCATCTGGCGCACGTGCGGACGTCGTTCGGGCGGTTCGGCCGGCAGGTCAGCGGCTACTCGTTGGAGCACCTGCTGCCGGAGCACGGGCGATCGGTGGAGCGGTTCCTGGTGGGCTCGGAGGGCACCCTCGCGGTTGTCCGTTCGGCGACGGTGCGGCTGGTCGCCGACGACCCGGACCGGCACCTGGTGGTGCTGGGCTACCCGTCGATGGCCGAGGCCGCCGACGCGGTGCCGGCGCTGCTCGCGGCGGCGCCGTCGATGACCGCGTGCGAGGGCCTGGACTCGCGGATCGTGGACCTGGTCGCGGGGGCGCCGGAGCTGCCGCGGGGCGCGGGGTGGCTGTTCGTGGAGGTGCCGGCGGCCGAGACCTCGGCGGTGGTCGCCGCGGCCGGCGCGCTGGATCACCGGCTGGTCGAGGACCCTCGCGAGGCGGTGGCGCTGTGGCGGATCCGGGAGGACGGCGCCGGGCTGGCCGCGCGGTCGCTCTCGCGGCCGGCGTACTCGGGCTGGGAGGACGCCGCGGTGCCGCCGCAGCGGCTGGGCGCCTGGCTGCGCGACTTCGACGAGCTGCTGAGGGAGCACGGGCTGGACGGCGTGCCCTACGGCCACTTCGGCGACGGCTGCGTGCACGTGCGCATCGACTTCCCCTTCGGGGACGGGCAGAGCGATGACGGCGGGGCGTCCGTCTTCCGCGACTTCCTGACCGCGTGCGCGCGCAGGCTGCGCGAGTACGGCGGCTCGATCTCGGGCGAGCACGGCGACGGGCGGGCGCGCTCGGAGCTGCTGGCCACCATGTACGACGCGGAGTCGCTGGCGCTGTTCGGCGCGGTCAAGGCGATCTGCGACCCCCGCGGGCTGCTGAACCCGGGCAACATCGTCGACCCCGCCCCGCTGGACGCCGACCTGCGCCCGACCCGGCCGCGGCCGGCGATCCCGCTCGCAGAGGCCATCCATCGCTGCACGGGCGTCGGCAAGTGCGTGGCGCCGCGGACGAACGGCGTGATGTGCCCCTCCTACCTGGCCACCCGGGAGGAGAAGGACTCCACCCGGGGCCGGTCCCGGGTGCTGCAGGAGGCGCTCGACGGGTCGCTGGTGCACGGCCTCGCCGATCCGGCCGTGCACGAGGCGCTGGACCTGTGCCTGGCCTGCAAGGGCTGCGCGTCGGACTGCCCGACCGGGGTGGACATGGCCACCTACAAGGCCGAGGCGCTGCACGCGACGTACTCGGGTCCTGGTGCCGAGCGGCGGCCCCGCAGCCACCTGCTGCTCGGCCGGCTGCCGAAGTGGGCCCGGCTGGCGGCGCCGGTGGCGCCGGTTGCGAACCGCCTGATGCGGCTCGGGCCGGTCGCACGACTGGCGAAGGCGACCGCCGGCATCGACCAGCGGCGCTCGATCCCGGCCTTCGCGCCGCGGACGCTGCGGCGGGGTCTCGACGAGCTCGACCACCGGGGGGAGCGGCCGGACGTGTGGATCTGGGCGGACTCCTTCACCGACCACTTCTTCCCGGCGAACGCGCACGCAGCCATCTCCTTCCTGGAGTCGGTCGGCGTGACCGCACGGGTGATCCGCGACGACGCCTGCTGCGGACTGACCTGGGTGACGACCGGGCAGCTCGACCAGGCGCGCGCGATCATGACCCGGACCGTTCGGACGCTGCGGCCCTACCTCGACTCCGGCGTGCCCGTCGTCGGGCTCGAGCCGTCCTGCCTGGCCACCCTGCGCTCCGACGTGCCCGAGCTGCTCGGCGAGCACCTCGACGTGCTCACCCTCGCCGAGCTGCTGGAGCGGCTCGACGTCGAGCTGCCTTCGCTGGCCGGCGTCGAGGTGGTCGCCCAGCCGCACTGCCACCACGCCTCGATCCTCGACTGGGCCGCCGACAAGCGGATCCTGGAGAAGGCCGGTGCTCGCGTCACCCAGGTGGCCGGCTGCTGCGGCCTCGCGGGCAACTTCGGCATGGAGAAGGGGCACTACGAGGTGTCCGTCGCCGTCGCCGAGACGCACCTCCTGCCCGCCGTACGCTCCCAGCCGGAGGCCGTCGTGCTCGCCGACGGCATGTCCTGCCGGGTCCAGCTCGACGACCTCGCCCAGGTCCCCACCCTGCACCTCGCCGAACTGCTCGCTTCTAGAGTGGAGCGGTGAACCCCCGGCACCGACGCCTGATCATCCCGACGGTCCTCGTGGCGCTGCTGCTCATCGTCGTGATCGCGGCGGTGCTGTAGTCGTGGCCGAGCCGCTGCTGCGGGAGCTGAACCGGCTGCGCGGGCTGATCCTGGACCCGGACGTGCTGGTGAGGGCGGTCGCCTCCGGCCGGCAGAAAGGGCAGGAGCCCAGGTGGCGGCGCGCGGAGCTGCGCTACGTCGACCTCAGGGCCGGGCGGCACCTCCAGGTCACGACGTACGACGCCACGCAGGCGTTCACCGCCAACCACGTGGCCACCGGGGACGGGCAGAGCGCGGCGCGCGACGCCGTGGACGGGCTGCTGGACGAGCCGTTCGCGAGCTGGCACGTCGACACCACGACCCAGTCGCACCAGCTGCGGGTCACCAAGAGGCTCGAGGCGGTCGTGCACACCACCGACCGGGCGGAGCCGGTCGAGGCCGAGCGCGAGCACGACCGCGACAAGCAGCGGCTGCTGCCCGAGGACGACCCGGTGTTCGTGGCGCTCGGCATCTCGGACGCATCGGGGAGGCTGAAGCCCAGCCGGCAGGCGAAGTACCGGCAGGTCGAGGAGTTCCTGCGGCTGCTGGACGCGTCGATCACCGACGCGCTGGACAAGGGCCACCTGCGGCGGCCGACCGCCGAGGACCCGCTGCGCATCGTGGACCTCGGCTGCGGCAACGCCTACCTGACCTTCGCGGCGGAGCGGTACCTGTCCCAGCGGCTGCCGGTCCGGCTGACCGGGGTCGACGTGAAGGAGCAGTCGCGCTCGCACAACGCGGCCGTCGCACGCGAGCTCGGTGTGGACGCGGACTTCGTGGTCGGCTCGATCGGCGGCGTCGAGCTCGACCCGGCGCCCGAGGTGGTGCTGGCGCTGCACGCCTGCGACACCGCGACCGACGAGGCGCTCGCCCGGGCGGTGCGCTGGGGTGCGCAGCTCGTGCTCGCCGCGCCCTGCTGCCACCACGACGTCGCCGCCCAGCTGCGCAGGGCCCCGACGCCGAGCCCGTACGCGATGCTGACCCGGCACGGCATCCTCCGCGAGCGCCTGGCCGACACCCTGACCGACGGGCTGCGGGCGTCGCTGATGCGGCTGCAGGGCTACCGCGTCGACGTGGTGCAGTTCGTCGAGAGCCAGCACACGCCGCGCAACACGATGCTGCGCGCCGTACGGACCGGGGCGGTGGTGAAGGGCGGCTCGGTGCGCAAGGAGTACGACGAGCTGGTCAGCGTCTGGGGGCTGCGACCCAGGCTGGCCGAGCTGCTGTGATCGGCCGATGATCGACCGGGTGCTGGCAGTCGCGTCGCTGGTGCCGTTCGCGATCGGCGCCGCGAGCGGGCCGGACGACCCGGCGTACTCCGTCGACCTGACGCTGCGCGACCCGACGATCGTGGAGTCCAGCGGGCTGGTCGTGCGCGACGGACTCTTCGTGACCGTCAACGACTCCGGCGACGGTGGGCGGATCTTCACCGTCGACGGGTCGGGGGAGACCGTGGGCACGACGTCGTGGGTCGACGATCCCACCGACACCGAGGCGCTCGCGCCGGCGGGCGACGGCGAGGTCTGGGTCGGCGACATCGGCGACAACCGGGGGGCACGGTCGTCGATCACCGTGCTCAAGGTGCCGTTCGGGCCGGGCGACCGGACCGTGACGTCGGAGTCCTACGAGCTGGTCTACCCCGACGGCGCGCACGACGCGGAGGCGCTGCTCGCGCAGCCGCGGACCGGGCAGCTGTTCGTGGTCAGCAAGGACGTCTTCGGCGGGACGGTGTACGCCGCGCCGCGGGAGCTGTCGGCCGCGGAGCCCAACGAGCTGACGGCCGTCGCCGACACCGCGGGCTTCGTGACCGACGGGTCGTTCTTCCCCGACGGGCGTAGCTACGTGCTGCGCGACTACCGCGGCGCCGCGGTCTACTCCTTCCCCGGCCACGAGCGGCTGGCGTCGTTCCGGCTGCCGGCGCAGCCGCAGGGCGAGGGGATCTCGGTCGCCGAGGACGGCTCGGTCCACGTCAACACCGAGGGGCAGTTCACCGACGTGCTCCGGGTGAACGCCATGGCCGCCTGGTCCGCCGTGGCGTCGGCGACGAGGTTTGTGGCGCGGGCCGTGGGGCTACTCCTCGGCCGTGGCGCGGCTGCGTAGGACCTCACCCGACCAGCCGGGGTGGACCCGGCGGCGGGCCGGGCGCGGCTTCGCGTACGTCGACGCGACCGGCGCGCGGCTGCCGGAGGAGGACGCCGCGCGGGTGCGGGCGCTGGCGATCCCGCCGGCCTGGACGGACGTCTGGATCACGCCGTACGCGAACGGGCATATGCAGGCGGTCGGCACCGACGACGCCGGCCGGCGGCAGTACCTCTACCACCCGGACTGGCGGGCCCGGCGCGACGCCGAGAAGCACGACCGGGTGCTGGCGTTCGGCAAGGCGCTGACCCGCGCCCGCGCGCTGGTGGTCGCGGATCTCGGCCGGGAGGGGATGCCGCTCGAGCGCGCGTGCGCGGCCGCCGTACGACTGCTGGACCTGGGGTACTTCCGGATCGGCAACGACGTGTACGCCGACGCGCACGGGTCGTTCGGGCTCACCACGCTCGAGCGGCGGCACGTGCGCAGGCACCAGGACCGGCTGGTGTTCGCGTTCGTCGGGAAGTCCGGCGTCGACCACCGGATCGAGATCGACGACCGGGTGGTGATCGAGGCGATCGACATCATGCGCCGGCGCCGCGGTGAGGACCTGCGGCTGCTGGCCTACAAGGAGGGCCGCGACTGGCGGGCGGTGCTGCCGGAGCTGGTCAACGAGTACGTGCGCGCCTCGACCGGGCTCGAGGCCACGGCCAAGGACTTCCGCACCTGGCACGCGACCGTGCTCGCCGCGGCGGCGCTGGCGGAGACGCCCGAGCCGGGGGAGACCAGGGCCTCGCGCAAGCGCGCCGTCGCGGGCGCGATGAGGGAGGTCGCGGAGTTCCTCGGCAACACCCCGGCCCTGGCCCGCTCGTCCTACGTCGACCCGCGCGTGGTCGACGCCTACGAGGAGGGGCGCACGATCGCGCGCGCCACCCGGCGTGCCTATGCCAACACCGACGAGCGACAGGCGGCCCTGGAGCGGGCGACCCTGCGGCTGATCACTCCTCCACGCGCCGCCAGCGGTGGTCGTCCTTGATCTCGGCGCCGTACCGCGTCCAGGGGTGCTCGTCGGTGAGCAGGCCGTCGTAGATCTCGGGCGACACGTCGAGGTAGTCGTACAGGCCGCCGTGGCGGAACCGCACCCGGAGCGTGCGGCTGGCCGGGTCGTATCCGACGGCGGCCACCGCCTTGGACCGGTGCAGCCCGACGAGCTCCATCGCTCCTGTGTAGCAGACTCTCGCCATGGACATCACCGTCGTGCAGGGCGACATCACCGCGCAGGACGTCGACGCGGTCGTGAACGCCGCCAACCGCACGATGCGCGGCGGCGGTGGCGTCGACGGCGCGATCCACCGCGCCGGTGGGCCGGCCGTGCTGGCGGACTGCGTCGCCCGCTTCCCCTCGGGGCTCGCCACCGGCGACGCGGGCTGGACAACGGCCGGCTCCATGCCCGCCCGCTGGGTGATCCACGTCGTCGGCCCCAACTACACCGCCGGTGAGCGGGATCGCGCGCTGCTGCTCTCCTGCTACTCGCGCGCCCTGGCCGTCGCCGACTCGCTGGGCGCCCTCTCGGTCGCGTTCCCCCTGGTCTCGGCGGGCATCTACGGCTGGCCGAAGACCGACGCGATCGCGGCTCCGCTCGAGGTCTTCCGCACCGCCACGACGTCGGTCGCCGAGGCCCGGCTCGTCGCCTTCGACGCGGCGACGTACGACGCGATCGTGGGTGCCCTGTGAGGGGGTACGGCCGTCGGTGAGACCCGCGCGAGGTGCCGGTCGTCGGCGACATCGCCCACTTCGGCGACATCGCGATCAGGCTCGCCGACGACGGTTCGCCGTCCCAGGTCGAGACGCCGGACGGGGTGTTCAGGGCGGAGTGAGCCGGCACGCGTGCCCGTGGCCCCGCCGGCGGGGTTCGGCGGGGTGGGGGGTCAGGCGGTATGTCGCAGTCCGGCGGGGCTGGTCCATTCGATGGTGCCGTCGGGCCGGGTGCGGTAGTTCCAGCCGCCGGTGGTCTTGAGGCGGTGGTGGGTGCGGCAGAGCGGGTAGAGGTTCCAGGTCGTCGTGAGGCCGGCGGGGTAGGGGATGCGGTGGTCGAGATCGCACCCGCGGGAGGGCCGCTGACAGTGGGGGAATACGCAGGTCGGGTGTCGCGCCCATGCCTGTTCCCGCATCGGCGGCGTGGGGTCGTGGACGTCTGTGGTCAGTTCCTCGGCGAGGTCGATGACTGGTCGTACCGTCACCTTCGTGACCGCGGCCTGGCACCACTCGCGGACCTGCTCTGGTGTCACGACCGACCGGGTGTTGTCGACCTCGACCATGTCCTGGCCGGGACGGGTGTGGGTGTAGAGCACGACCTCCTTGCCGGTGGAGGTGTCGCCGAGGAGCCCGAGGGCCATGGAGCGGCGTACGTCGAGGGGGAGGGCGGGGTCGAGCGTCGCTGCCTTGGCGGTCAGCAGGGTGTCGACGGCGACGGCGTCTGCGAGGTCCGTGATCCCGCTGAACGCGACCAGCCCGTCGGAGGTCACGGAGTGGAAGTGGAACTTCACGTGCCGCTTCTCGGCAGCGGCGATCCGGCGGCGTTCGGTCTCGGCGGGGTCGTACTCCGCCCTCGCCTTCTCGACCTGCCGGTCGATCTCGGCGAAGGAGCACTTCCTGGCGATGAGCGCGAGGTGGCGGTCGACGGCGGCGGCGGCGTCGAGGGGGAGGGACCGAGTGGCTTGGGCGATCTTGCGGGCCTTCCAGACCGGCACTTCGTCCGCGAGGACGCGGGCCCAGACCTTGGGGAGGCGGTGAACCAGTTCGAGGGCGTCGCCGATCAGGTTCGCGCCGGGCTCGTGCTTGCACCCGATGGCGAGGGCGAACTCCGCGACGGCAGCCTCGTCGATGGTGGGGGCGCCGTCGCCGGCGAGCTCGAGGGGGCGCATGGCCCAGGACTCGTGCTCGGAGCGGTCGTAGCCGGGGTGCTGGAGTGCCCATTCGACGGCGAGTTGTAGCTTGCGGACCTGCGCGACGGCCTCCATCTCGGCGGCTTCGCGGGCAGCGGCCAGCACCGGATCGACATCGACGATGCTGGTGGCTGCCATGACTCAAGCCAAGCAGGGTGCACCGACATTCGGGGCCTCAGATCCCTTGTCTTGACCGGGATGTGGACACTTTCCGTGATTCTCTCGGGTAAAGATTCGGTGCTGGGCGGGTGGTGGTTTCGAGACGGGCGCCAGAGCGCCCTCCTCGACCACCAGTTCTCGACCGCCGTGCGATCAGAGGCGCTCGACGACCCAGTCGATGCAGGCGGTGAGGGCCTCGACGTCGGCGGGGTCGACGGCGGGGTACATCGCGATGCGGAGCTGGTTGCGGCCGAGCTTTCGGTAGGGCTCGGTGTCGACGACGCCGTTGGCGCGGAGGACGGCGGCGATCCGGGCTGCGTCGACGGTGTCCTCGAAGTCGATGGTGCCGATGACCAGGGAGCGGTGGGCGGGGTCGGCGACGTAGGGAAAGGCGTACGGCGACTTCTCGGCCCAGGTGTAGAGGATGTCCGACGACTCCGTCGTGCGAGCCACCATCCCGGACAGCCCGCCGGAGGAGTTCATCCAGTCCAGCTGCTCGGCCATGAGGAAGAGCGTGGCGACGGCGGGGGTGTTGTAGGTCTGGTTCTTCAGCGAGTTGTCGATCGCGGTCGGCAGGTCGAAGAACGCCGGGATGTGACGACCCGACCCGGCGATGGCGGAGGCACGCGCGAGCGCGGCGGGGGAGAAGAGCGCGACCCAGAGGCCGCCGTCGGAGGCGAAGCACTTCTGCGGGGCGAAGTAGTAGACGTCGGCCTCGCGCACGTCGACGGGCAGGCCGCCCGCGCCGGAGGTGGCGTCGATGAGGACCAGACCGTCGGAGGAAGGCCGCACGACCGGGGCCATCACCGCGGTCGAGGTCTCGTTGTGCGCCCAGGCGTAGACGTCGACGCCGTCCTCGGCGACCGCGACCGGCGCCGAGCCCGGCTCGGACGTGATGACGGACGGCGTGGAGAGCCACGGAGCGGCGGTGGCTGCGGCGGCGAACTTCGAGGAGAACTCCCCGAACGACAGGTGCTGCGACTTCTCGGAGATCAGGCCGTAGGTGGCGACGTCCCAGAACGCCGTGGCGCCGCCGTTGCCCAGGATCACCTCGTAGCCGTCGGGCAGCGAGAAGAGCGACGAGAGCCCGGAGCGCACCCGGCCCACCAGATCGCGCACCGGCGCCTGGCGGTGGGACGTGCCCATCACCGCCGTACCCGTCGCGGCGAGCGCGTCGAGGTGCGAGGTCTGGATCTTCGACGGTCCGGCCCCGAACCGGCCGTCGGCGGGCAGGAGGTCGTGGGGGATCTGCGGGGCGTCGCTCACGGTTCCCTATTCTGTCAGGATCAGCAGCCGACTCTCGGGGGATGACAGATCATGAACAACGCCACGCCGGTCCAGAAGCTGCTGCTCGTCGTCGGAGCCGTCGTGATCCTGGGTGGGCTCGTCTGCGTGGTGCTGGGGTTCGTGGGCTTCGCCCAGGCGGACCCCGCGAACGGGGGCGACTCCTCGATGGCGCTGTTCGCGGCCGGCGGGTTCGCCGCCGTGATCGGCTTCGGCATCGTCGCGTTCACCCGCGCCGCGATCCTGACCCGCGGCGGCGCCTACTCCCGCATCACGATCGAGCACGGCGTCCCGCGTGGCGGGGAGTTCTGCTCGAGCTGCGGCCAGCCGGTCGCACCGTCGGCGCGGTTCTGCGATGCGTGCGGTCACGCGGTCGCCTGAGCCCGGCGCTTTCCCTTCGAAGGGTCGCTACTGGTGCCACTCCGACCGCCAGCCGTCGACCGCGGAGGCCGGGCGGGCGGCGGGGCCGATGTAGACGGCCGACGGCCGGATCAGCCGGCCGGTGCGCTTCTGCTCCAGGATGTGGGCGGACCAGCCGCCGGTGCGGGCGCAGGTGAACATCGAGGTGAACATGTGCGCGGGCACCTCCGCGAAGTCGAGCACGATCGCGGCCCAGAACTCCACGTTGGTCTCGAGCACCCGGTCCGGCCGCCGGTCGCGCAGCTCGGCGAGCGCGGCCTGCTCCAGCGCCTCGGCGACCGCGTAGCGGGGCGCATCCAGCTCGCGCGCCGTACGCCGCAGGACCCGGGCGCGCGGGTCCTCGGCCCGGTAGACCCGGTGGCCGAAGCCCATCAGCCGCTCGCCGCTGTCGAGCAGCTCCTTGACGTACGACGCCGCGTCGCCGTCGCGGCGCTCGACCTCCTCGATCATGCCGAGCACTCGCGACGGCGCGCCGCCGTGCAGCGGGCCGCTCATCGCGCCGATCGCGCCGGAGAATGCCGCCGCCACGTCCGCGCCGGTCGAGGTGATCACCCGGGCGGTGAACGTCGAGGCGTTCATGCCGTGCTCGGCCGCGGACGACCAGTAGGCGTCGATCGCGTGCGCGTGCCTCGGGTCGGCCTCGCCCTTCCAGCGGATCAGGAACTTCTCCGCGAGCGTGCTGCCCTCGTCCACGACCCGCTGCGGGACGACCGGCTGGTGCAGGCCGCGGGCCGACTGGGCGGCGTACGAGAGGACCATGACGGCGAGCCGGCCGATGTCCTCGCGCGCCTGCTCGTCGCTGATGTCGTAGGTCTGCCCGAAGCCGAACGCCGGCGTGAGCATCGCCACCGCCGCCTGGACGTCCACGCGGACGTCGCCGGTGTGGACGGGGAGGTTGTAGGGCTCGGCCGGGGCGAGGCCGGGCGTGTAGGCGCCGTCGATGAGCAGGCCCCACACGAACTCGTACGGCACCCGGCCGACGATCTCCTCGATGTCCACGCCGCGGTAGCGCAGCGCGGAGCCCTCCTTGTCCGGCTCGGCGATCTCGGTGGCGAAGGCGACCACGCCCTCCAGCCCGTGCTGCACGTCAACGTCGGTCACGGCGGCAGTCTAGGGTCGTCCGTATGGATCTGGCGGGGCTGCGCGAGGAGTACGGACGGGCCGGACTGGACGAGGGCGATCTCACACCCGAGCCGATCCCGATGTTCGAGCGCTGGATGCGGGACGCGGTCGACGCCGGCCTGCACGACCCGAACGCGATGGTGGTCGCCACCGTCGGCGCCGACGGCGCGCCGTCCTCGCGGCTGGTGCTGCTCAAGGGGGTGGGGGAAGCGGGCTTCGTGT
Source organism: Nocardioides hungaricus (assembly GCF_054782915.1). Classification (NCBI taxonomy): domain Bacteria; kingdom Bacillati; phylum Actinomycetota; class Actinomycetes; order Propionibacteriales; family Nocardioidaceae; genus Nocardioides; species Nocardioides hungaricus. The sequence continues at coordinate 60,343 of NZ_BAAGRO010000026.1, forward strand.
TCTTCACCAACACCGGCTCCCGCAAGGGCGTCGAGCTGGCCGGCAACCCGCGCTGCGCCCTGCTCTTCCCGTGGCACCCGCTGGAGCGGCAGATCCGCGTCGACGGCGTCGCGACCCCGCTGCCGCCCGCCGACGTCGAGGCATACTTCGCCACCCGGCCGCGCGGCTCCAAGCTCGGCGCGTGGGCGTCGCACCAGTCGCGGGTGACCACCCGCGCGGAGCTCGCCGGCGCGTTCGAGGCCGCGGACCTGCGCTACCCCGACGAGGTGCCGGTCCCCGAGGAGTGGGGCGGGTACGTCGTGCGCGCCCACGCCGTGGAGTTCTGGCAGGGCCGTCCGGGGCGGATGCACGACCGGCTGCGCTACCGGCGCACCGCCGAGAGTGGCGCCGACAGTGGGACCGAAGGCTGGGTCACCGAGCGGCTCGCGCCCTAGAGGAGCTTGTCGTCGTCGACGTCGAACGGCTCCGTCACGTAGACGCCTTCGATGGATCGATCGCTGGGGAACTTGGCATCGCGGACGATCAGTACGTCGACCTGCGCGACGATCCCGGTGGCACGATGGATGGCATCCCACGTCTTCAGGCCGTGGTCGATTCGCAGTTGCGCGGCCTTCTTGGCGACCACGGTGGAGACATCGACGAGTTCGACTTCAGGCGGCCTCCAGGAGTTCGAGTATCGCGTCTCGCATGTCGCCGCCGGTATCGCGTGCGTGCGATGGCAACACCTCCGCGAGAATCGCGCTCGACTCGACGAGTTTGATCTCTCCGCGGTCGATGGCAGCCAGAAGAGAGGTCAGTGGTTCCATGGCCGGCTCGCCCATGATGACGCCGATCAGGCACGAAGCGTCCAGCAGCACGCGCTCGATGTGCTCAGGCCGAGCCACGTGACCGTTCCAGGTACTCGTCGACCGTCACGCCAGCCGTGATGTCCGGATCCGCCGCGAACAGGGCTGTCCAGCGCATCCGTGGTGATGGCAACGTCCGAACCTGGTAGGCCCGAATCTGGAAGACGCGGCCGTCGGCGTCCTGCCGTAGATCTCCGCCGAGTTCGACATCCTCGAGAAGGGCGTCCCGGATCGGTACGCGCAGCTCGTTGCCGAACGTGACTCGGACGATCCGCCCGGTGGGTTCGCGGAGAGAGGCCCTGTTGCCGCGAGAGATGTTCATCCCGACTAGTCGTCCGCGCACCGAGCCGGGCATGCGCCGCTCGAACGGTTGGAGGTCGGCGAGGCGACCCGCAAGCGACGTCGTCAACTCGACGGTGCGACTGCTGGGGAGGTGGTTGCCGCCGATCAGCGTCAGGCGTGCGCGCCCGGGGGAATCAGACTGTTCCGGGATCGGATCGACAACGGCGGAGAGTCGACGCGCGGCGGCGATGGCATCTGGACCCCAGATCTCTGGCAGGAGGCCGCCACCTTCGACGATTTGGAGCCCCGCGACGACCGATTCCAGTGCGGCGTCGGCAACCGGATCGTCTGTGACTGTGCTGATGCGTGCGACCGCAGAGCCTAGGTGCAGGTCTGCGATCACCCAGTCGACCGGGACGTCGGTCATCTCGTCGAGCAGAGTCAGCAGATCGCTCCCGGCGCGAAAGAACCGGTCGGCGGAGGCGGAGCGGCCCTCGTCGACCATGAACTCGAGATCGGTCACTGTCGTCATCACCTCTATCCGGGTTTGACAGTCGGCGTTGACGACATTGTGCACCGCTCGGCCGACAGCGTTGCGCCCGCGGACGGAGGAGCGAGGCCCGCACCCCTTGTGAGTGAGTGCTCACTCATTTATGGTGTCCGATCGTGGAGACCAAGAGGGAGCGGGCCCGGCCGATGTCGCCGGAGAAGCGGCGCGGGGCGATCATCGCCGCGACGCGACCGCTGCTCTACGAGCACGGTCGCGCGACCACCACCAAGCTGATCGCCGAGGCCTCCGGCATCGCCGAGGGCACGATCTTCCGGGCGTTCTCCTCCAAGGAGGAGCTCTTCGATGCGGTCCTCGAGGCGGAGTTCGACCCGACCGGCTTCCTCGACGACGTCGCGCAGATCGATCCGGACCTGTCGCTGCGCGACCGCCTGGTCACGTTCACCGCCCTGCTCCAGCGCCGGTTCGTCGGCATCTTCGCGCTGATGGCCGCGATGGGCGTGCGCAAGCCGCCCGAGGTGACCGGCGACCCGTCGGTTCGCAAGCGGCTCCAGGAGGGCGGACTCGCCGCGCTGCTCGCCGGCGACGCCGGCCATTTCACGGTCTCGCTCGACCGGGTCACCCACCTGGTACGGCTGCTGACCTTCGCCGGCAGCCACCCCCACATCTCCGACCAGCAACCCCTCGCGCCCGAGGAGATCGCCGACGTGATCCTCAACGGCGTACTGAGGAGAGACTCCTGATGCTCCTGCGCCTGCTCCGCGAGCGGCTCGCGCCGTACCGCCGCCAGATCGCGATGGTCGTGGTGCTCCAGTTCCTCGGCGTCGTCGCGCTCCTCTACCTGCCGCGCCTGAACGCCGACATCATCGACCGCGGCGTGGTCACCGGCGACACCGGCTACATCCTGCGCATCGGCGGCCTGATGCTGCTGATCTCGCTCGGCCAGGTCGCGTGCGCGGTGGCCGCGGTCTGGTTCGGCTCGCGGATCGCGATGGGCTTCGGCCGCGACGTCCGGGCCGCGATCTTCCACCGGGTCGGCACCTACTCGACCCGCGAGGTGCAGCAGTTCGGCGCGCCGTCGCTGATCACCCGCAGCACCAACGACGTGCAGCAGACCCAGGTGCTGGTGCTGATGGGCTGCAACATCGCGGTGCAGAGCCCGATCATGATGGTCGGCGGCGTGGTCATGGCGCTGCGCGAGGACGCCGGCCTCGGCTGGATCCTGGCGGTCGTCGTACCCGCCCTGTTCGTCTCCGTCGGCTTCGTGGTGAGCCGGATGGTGCCGAGCTTCCGCGCCATGCAGTCGCGCATCGACGAGGTCAACCGCGTCCTGCGCGAGCAGATCACCGGCATCCGGGTGGTCCGCGCGTTCGTGCGCGAGCCGCACGAGCGCGAGCGGTTCGGCGAGGTGAACGACGCGCTCACCGACGTGTCGGTCCGCGCCGGGCGCTGGATGGCGACCATGTTCCCGCTGGTGATGCTGGTCGTGAACGTCTCGAGCGTCGCGGTCATCTGGTACGGCGGCCACCGTGTGGACGACGGCCGGATGGAGGTCGGCGCGCTGACGGCGTTCCTCTCCTACCTGATGCAGATCCTGATGTCGGTGATGATGGCGACGTTCATGCTGATGATGATCCCGCGCGCGTCGGTGTGCGCCGACCGGATCGTCGAGGTGCTCGACACCCACAAGTCGGTGCCGCCGCCGGAGCGGCCGGTCGCCCCCGACCCGGCGCTGCGCGGCCACCTCGACCTCGAGGGCGTCACGTTCGCCTACCCGGGCGCCGACGCGCCGGTGCTCAGCGACGTCTCTCTCTCCGCGCGGCCCGGCCAGACCGTGGCCGTGATCGGCTCGACCGGTGCCGGCAAGACCACGCTGGTCAACCTGGTGCCGCGGCTCTTCGACGCCACGTCCGGCACCGTCCGGGTCGGCGGCCGCGACGTCCGCGAGCTCGAACCCGGGCTCCTCTGGGAGCAGCTCGGCCTGGTGCCGCAGAGGGCGTACCTGTTCAGCGGCACGGTCCGCAGCAACCTCCAGTACGGCAAGGGGGACGCCACCGACGAGGAGATGTGGGCGGCGCTCGAGGTCGCCCAGGGCCGGGACTTCGTCGAGGCGCTGCCCGACGGGCTGGACGCGCCGGTCGCCCAGGGCGGCACCAACCTCTCCGGCGGCCAGCGGCAGCGGCTGGCGATCGCGCGGGCGCTGATCCGCAGGCCGGGGATCTACCTGTTCGACGACGCGTTCTCGGCCCTCGACCTCGCGACCGACGCGCGGCTGCGGGCGGCGCTGACGCCCGTGACGCGGGACGCGACCGTGCTGATCGTCGCCCAGCGGGTCAGCACGATCCGCGACGCCGACCTGATCGTCGTCCTCGAGGACGGCGCGGTCGGCGGCCGGGGCACCCACGGCGAGCTGCTGGCCGAGTGCGCGACGTACCGGGAGATCGTCGCCTCCCAGCTCTCGGCGGAGGAGGCGGCGTGAGCCAGAAGCAGGAGTTCCGGGCCACCGAGCGGATCGAGGCGCCCCAGGGCGGACCCGGCCGCGGCCCGATGGGCGGCGGCATGGTCGGGCAGAAGGCGATGGACTTCGGCCCGTCCGCCAGGCGCCTGGTCGCGCGGATGCGGCCCGACCGCGGCAAGGCCGTGCTGGTGGTGCTGCTCGGCGTCGCCAGCGTCGCGCTGATGTCGGTCGGCCCGCGGATCCTCGGCCACGCGACCGACCTGGTCTTCAACGGGTACGTCGGCCGGCAGATCCCGCCCGGGACGCCGGAGTCCGAATGGCCCGCGGCCGTGCGGGGGATGGACGTCGTACCCGGTCAGGGCGTCGACTTCGGCGCCGTCGGCGACGTCCTGCTCCTGGTGCTCGCGATCTACGCCGGCGCCGCGCTGCTCGGCTGGCTCCAGGGCTTCGTCCTCAACACGGTCGTGCAGAGCACCGTGCGCCAGCTGCGCGAGGACGTCGAGTCGAAGGTCCACCGGCTGCCGCTGGGCTACTTCGACCGGTCGCCGCGCGGCGAGCTGCTCTCGCGGGTCACCAACGACATCGACAACGTGTCGCAGACCCTCCAGCAGACGATGAGCCAGCTGCTCACCTCGCTGATGACCGTCCTCGCGGTGCTCGTGATGATGTTCTGGATCTCGCCCCTGCTCGCACTGGTCGCGCTGGTGACGGTGCCGCTGTCGCTGGTCGTGACCGCGCAGATCATGAAGCGGTCGCAGGGGATGTTCGTCGCGCAGTGGCGGCGCACCGGCGCCCTCAACGCCCAGGTCGAGGAGGCCTTCTCCGGCCACGCGCTGGTCAAGGTGTTCGGCCGGCAGGAGGAGGTCGAGCGGGCCTTCGCGGAGGAGAACGACGAGCTCGCGAAGGTCAGCCTCGGCGCGCAGTTCGTGAGCGGCCTGATCATGCCGTCGATGATGTTCCTCGGGAACCTCAACTACGTCCTGGTCGCGGTCGTCGGCGGCCTCCGCGTCGCGAGCGGCCAGCTGTCGCTGGGCGAGGTGCAGGCGTTCATCCAGTACAGCCGGCAGTTCACCCAGCCGCTCACCGCAGTCGCGTCGATGGCGAACCTGCTGCAGTCCGGTGTCGCCTCGGCCGAGCGGGTCTTCGAGCTGCTCGACGCCGACGAGGAGTCCGTGGACCTGGCCGGGGCGCCGTCGTCCGGGCGCCGGGGCGAGGTGGCCTTCGAGCGGGTGTCGTTCCGGTACGACGAGGAGCGGCCGCTGATCACCGACCTCTCGCTCGTGGCGCGCCCCGGCGAGACGGTCGCGATCGTCGGCCCGACCGGCGCCGGCAAGACCACGCTGGTCAACCTGGTGATGCGCTTCTACGAGCTCGACGCCGGCCGGATCACGCTCGACGGCGTCGACATCGCCTCGATGCCGCGGGCGGCGCTGCGGGCGCAGGTCGGCATGGTGCTCCAGGACACCTGGCTGTTTGCCGGCACCATCCGCGACAACATCGCCTACGGGCGGCCGGACGCGACCGAGCCCGAGATCCTGGAGGCCGCGCGGGCGACGTTCGTGGACCGGTTCGTGCACTCGCTCCCCGACGGCTACGACACCCTCATCGACGAGGAGGGCTCGAACCTCTCCGCCGGCGAGCGGCAGCTCGTGACGATCGCGCGCGCGTTCCTCACCGACCCGGCGCTGCTGATCCTCGACGAGGCGACCTCGTCGGTCGACACCCGCACCGAGCTGCTGCTCCAGCACGCGATGGCCGCGCTGCGCACCGACCGGACCTCGTTCGTGATCGCCCACCGGCTCTCCACGATCCGCGACGCCGACCTGATCCTGGTGATGGAGGAGGGCGCGATCGTCGAGCAGGGCACCCACGAGGAGCTGCTCGCCCGCGAGGGCGCCTACGCCCGGCTGTATCGGTCGCAGTTCACGGCGGCCCTGGCGGCCGATTAACCCGTTGAACGCGACGAGCCGCCGGCCTACCGTGGCCGCACACGGGAAAGGAGGTGGTCCGAAGAATGATTTCCTACAGGACGCGTGAGGTGGCTGCCCGCTAGCAGCCCACTGGCATCACCCGGGGTGGAGCCACCCCGGGCCGGCTGCTGGTGAATCCCAGGCAGTCACCCGACCCGCAGGCGATCCGGTCTTCACGTCCACCGGAGCGGGCTCCGCCAGGAGTCCACGTCTGCGGGTCGCTGCGTGTGCGGGTGACCTGCGTCGCATTCGTTGCCGATGTCAACGTTCTGGGAATACAGTTGACCTCGACAACCTTATGGCTCCCGTGAATCGAGCGCTCGTGCCCCAGCAGCCCACCGAGATGACCCACCGCCAGATCCTGGAGGCGCTCAGCGGCCTGCTGCTGGCGATGTTCGTCGCGATGCTGTCCAGCACGGTCGTCACCAACGCCCTCCCGGCGATCGTCAGCGACCTGCGGGGCAGCCAGACCGGCTACACTTGGGTCGTCGTCGCGACCCTGCTCGCGATGACCGCGACCACGCCGATCTGGGGCAAGCTCGCCGACCTGTTCAGCAAGAAGCTGCTGGTCCAGCTCGCGCTGCTCATCTACATCGGCGGCTCCGTGATCGCGGCGTTCGCCCCCTCGATGGAGGTGCTGATCGGCGCCCGCGTCGTCCAGGGCCTCGGCGTCGGCGGCCTCACCGCGCTGGTCCAGGTGGTGATCGCCACGATGATCTCCCCGCGCGAGCGCGGCCGGTACGCCGGCTACCTCGGTGCCGTCTTCGCGCTGGCCACGGTCAGCGGGCCGCTCATCGGCGGCGTGATCGTGGACTCCGCCCTCGGGTGGCGGGGCTGCTTCTTCGTCGGTCTGCCGTTCGCCGTACTCGCGTTCTTCCTGCTCCAGAAGACCCTCCACCTGCCGGTCGTGAAGCGCCCGGTGCAGATCGACTACGTCGGCGCGACCCTGCTGGTCGCCGGCGTCTCGGTGCTGCTGGTGTGGGTCAGCCTGGCCGGCAACAGCTTCGACTGGGCCTCGGCCACCAGCGTCGGCCTCGTCGTCCTCGGCGCGCTGCTCCTCGGTGCCGCGATCTACGTCGAGGCGAAGGTCGCGGCCGAGCCGGTGATCCCGCTGCGGCTCTTCCGGGACCGCACCACCACGCTCGCGACGATCGCGTCGGTGCTCATCGGCGTCGCGATGTTCGGCTCCACGGTCTACCTGAGCCAGTACTTCCAGACCTCCCGCGGCATGACGCCCACCGAGGCCGGCCTGATGTCGATCGCGATGGTCGGCGGGCTGTTCGTCTCCAGCGTCGTCAGCGGCCGGACCATCAGCGACACCGGCCGGTGGAAGCGCTGGCTGGTCGGCGGCATGGTCCTCGTCGTGGTCGGCCTCGGCCTGCTCGGCACCATCGACGAGACCACCAACCTGGTCGTGATCGGCGCGTTCATGGCGATCCTCGGCATCGGCCTCGGCGCCACCATGCAGAACCTGGTGCTCTCGGTCCAGAACAACGTCGCCATGTCCGACCTGGGCGCCGCCAGCTCGGTCGTTGCGTTCTTCCGCTCCATGGGCGGCTCGATCGGCGTGTCCGTGCTCGGCGCGATCCTCAGCAGCCAGGTGGCCGCCAAGGTCGCCGAGGGGTACGCCGCCGCGCAGCGGCCGCCGTCCTTCGACGCCGGCAGCCACGCGGTGCCGGACGTCCCCTCGCTGCCCGGCTGGGAGCAGTCGATCTGGGAGCAGGCCTTCGGCGCGTCGTTCGGCCACATCTTCCTCGTGGCCGCGCCGCTCGCCCTGGTCGCGCTGGTCTGCGTGCTGCTGATCGAGGAGGTGCCGCTGCGCACGTCCAACCTGGAGGAGGTCGAGGCGGCTCCGGAGCTGCACCACGCGGTGGCGAGGGCCGAGCGCTGACATGCTTAGCCCTGTGACCAGCACCCGTGCCCGCGCCGAGCTGCTCGGCGGACTCGAGCAGCAGGTCGGCGTGATGATCCGCCGGATCCGCCGGGTCATCGGCGAGCGCGCCCGCGCCGTACACCCCGACCTGCAGACGTCGTCGTACCTGATGCTCACCTGGCTCGGCCAGCACGGCGCCCAGCGGGCGTCGGCGATGGCCGAGGCGTTCGGCATCGACAAGGGGGCGATCAGCCGCCAGATCCAGCACCTCGTGGACCTCGGCCTGGTCGACCGCACCCCCGATCCCGACGACGGCCGCGCGACCCTCGTCTCCGCCACCCCCGACGCGGTCGCCCGGATGGCGACGGTCAACGACGAGCGCCGCGCCTGGCTCGACGACCGGCTCCGCGACTGGTCCGACTCAGACCTCTCCGCCATCGTCGAGCTGCTCGGCCGCTACAACGCGGCCCTGGACGCCCGGGGCTGATCCCTCCGGCGTCGAGACACCAGAAACGGCCCTCAATCGAGCGGATCGAGGGCCGTTTCTGGTGTCTCGACGACAAATCATCAGCCCAGCCACACCGCCGTGTCGGGCGGGAGCTCCCGAGACACCGGGCCGCTGGACATCAGCACGTCGCCGGCGGGCAGCGTGACGGGGGCGGTGCCGCAGTTGAGTACGGCGGTGAGGGGGCCGCGCCGGAAGGCGAGCACGTCCGCGCCGAGGTCGAGCAGGTCGACGTCGTCGCCCGCGGTCGTCGCGAAGGTACGCCGGACGGCGAGCGCCGTGCGATAGAACTCCAGCGTCGAGGAGTCGTCGCCGGCCTGGGCCGCCGCGGTGAGCGGCGCCCAGTCGCCGGGCTGCGGGAGCCACGGCTGGCCGCTGCCCGGGCCGAAGCCGTACGGCGCGGTGGTGCCGCTCCACGGGATCGGCACCCGGCAGCCGTCGCGGCCGCCCTCGCCGGTGCGGAGGAAGAAGGGGTCCGACCGGTTCTCGGGGGCGACCTCGACCTCGGGCAGGCCGAGCTCCTCGCCCTGGTAGAGGTACGCGGAGCCCGGCAGCGCGAGCATGGTCAGCGTCGCGGCGCGGGCCCGGGCCAGGCCGACCTCGCAGCCGCCGTACCGGGTCACATGGCGAACGACGTCGTGGTTGCTCAGCACCCAGGTGGGCGAGCCGCCGACCAGGCCGACGGCCGTCATGGTGCCGGTGACGACCTCGGTGAACTCCGCGGCCGACCACGGGGCCAGCAGCCAGGCGAAGTTGAACGCCTGGCTGCACTCGCCCTCGCGGATGTAGCGCGCCATCGACTCCGGGGTCTGGGTCCAGGCCTCGGCGACGAGCATCCGGTCGCCGTCGTACGTGGCGAGGAGGTCGTGCCAGCGGCGGTAGACGTCGTGGACCTCGGGCTGGTCCCACATCGGCTCGTCGCGCAGGGTGCGCTCGACCAGCGACCCGCCGGCGCCGCGGGCGAGCTCCTCGCCCTCGGGGAGCACCTGGTCGCGCAGGCTCTCCTCCTTGAACAGGCCGTGGGCGACGTCGACGCGGAAGCCGTCGGCGCCGCGGTCGAGCCAGAAGCGCAGCACGTCGACGAACATCTCGCCGACCTCGGGGTTGCGCCAGTTGAGGTCGGGCTGGCTGCTGTCGAAGAGATGCAGGTAGTACTGGCCCCCCTCCACCTGGGTCCAGGCGGGGCCGCCGAAGACCGACCTCCAGTTGTTGGGCAGCGAGCCGTCCGGCCTCGCGTCGCGGAAGAGGTAGCGGTCGCGCTCGGGGCTGCCCGGGCCGGCGGCGAGGGCCGCCCGGAACCACGGGTGCTGGTCGGAGGTGTGGTTGGGCACCAGGTCGACGATCACCTTCAGGCCGAGCTCGTGCGCGCGCTCGATCAGGTCGTCGGCGTCGGAGAGCGAGCCGAACAGCGGGTCGACGTCGCGATAGTCGGCGACGTCGTACCCGTGGTCGCGCTGCGGCGAGGTGTAGAACGGCGAGATCCAGATCGCGTCCACGCCGAGGTCGCGCAGGTACGGCAGCCGCGAGGTGATGCCGGCCAGGTCGCCGACGCCGTCGCCGTTCGCGTCCGCGAAGCTGCGCGGGTAGATCTGGTAGGTGACGGCGTGCCGCCACCACTCCTGACGCGTTTGATCGTTCAAACCCATGCGCTCCATCCTAGGCAACCGGCTCCGTCAACGGATCTCCTCCCAGCGGTCGAGCGCCTCCCGGCGTTCGACCGCGTGGTCGACGATCGGGTCCGGGTAGCCCGACGCACGGCGGTCCTCGGGGCTGGGGTCGTGCGGGTCGCCGGCCCCGGCCAGCTCCGGCACCCACTGCCGCACGTAGCCGCCGTCGGGGTCGAACCTGCGCCCCTGCGACGTCGGGTTGAAGACCCGGAAGTACGGCGCCGCGTCGACGCCGCTCCCGGCCGCCCACTGCCAGTTCTGCTGGTTGGACGCGAGGTCGCCGTCGGCCAGCCACTCCATGAAGTGCCGCGCCCCGTGCCGCCACTCGACGTGCAGGTCCTTGACCAGGAAGCTAGCGACCACCATCCGCACCCGGTTGTGCATCCAGCCGGTCGCCCGCAGCTGCCGCATGCCGGCGTCGACGATCGGATAGCCGGTGCGTCCCTCCCGCCACGCGGCGAAGGTGCTGCCCGGCCGGTCGTAGCGCATGCCGGCGTACTCCGGGCGCAGGTAGTCCCGCGCCGTCTCCGGCCGCGCGGCCAGCACGTCGGCGAAGAACTCACGCCACGCCAGCTCCCGGCGGTACGCCGCCGCCCCGTCGCTGCGCAGCCGCGCGAGGTCCGCCAGCAGCGTGCGCGGGTGGACCTCGCCCCAGCGCAGGTGCACCGACATCCGCGAGGTGGTGTCGAGGTCGGGCCGGTCGCGCTCGTCGGCGTAGTCCGCGACCCGGTCCAGGAACGCCGCCCACTGCCGCAGCGCGGCGTCCTCGCCGGCCGCGGGCAGCTCGAGACCGTCCGGCAGGTCCGGCTCGGGCAGGTCCACCGTGTCGTCGAGCCCCGCCCACTCGACGTCGGCGGGCGCGTCGATCGGCCCGCGCCAGCCGTGCTCGGCCCAGGCGCGGTGGTACGGCGTGAACACCCGGTACGGCTCGCCGGCCCTGGTCGTCACCCGGCCCGGTGCCACGGCGTAGGGCGAGCCGGTGCGCACCAGCTCGATGCCGTGCCCGGCCAGCGCCTGCTCGAGGTGCTCATCGCGGCGCCGGCCGTACGGGCCGAAGTCGGCCGCGACATGCACGCGCTCGGCACCGACCGAGCGGGCGGCGTCGACCACCCGGCGTACCGGATCGCCCTCGACGACGGCGAGGGCGCCGATGCTCGCGGAGAGCGAGTGGAGCGACGCCGTCAGATAGCCACGGCGGCTCGGGCCGGACGGCCCCCACAGCGCTGGATCGAGGACGAAGAGGGGGAGCACGGGGCCGTCCGCGGCCGCGGCCACGAGGGCGGGGTTGTCGCGCAGGCGGAGGTCGCGGCGGAACCACATCACGGACGGGATCACGGTCGGCATCTCCGCCAGCCTGCCAGCAGGTTGGTGGATGGGACACAATGAGCGCGTGAGCGACCTGATCGACACCACCGAGATGTACCTGCGGACCATCTACGAGCTGGTCGAGGAGGGCATCGTCCCGCTGCGCGCCCGGATCGCCGAGCGGCTGCACCAGAGCGGGCCGACCGTGTCGCAGACCGTGGCGCGGATGGAGCGCGACGGGCTGCTCACCGTCCAGGGCGACCGGCACCTCGAGCTGACCGACGAGGGGCTGCGCCTCGCCACGCGGGTGATGCGCAAGCACCGGCTCGCCGAGCGGCTGCTCACCGACGTGATCGGCCTCGAGTGGGAGCTGGTGCACGAGGAGGCGTGCCGCTGGGAGCACGTGATGTCGGAGACCGTCGAGCGCCGGCTGCTGAAGCTGCTCGACCACCCGACCGAGTCGCCCTACGGCAACCCGATCCCCGGCCTCGACGAGCTCGGCGAGGCGGAGCTCGGCGAGGACTTCATGGACGGCGTCGAGCCGCTCTCGCAGGCCGCGAGCGCCCAGGAGGGCCGGGTCCTGGTCCGCCGCATCTCCGAGGAGATGCAGAAGGACGAGATGCTGATGAGCGCGATGCGCCGCGTCGGCGCGCTGCCCGACAAGACCATCACCGTCGTCGCGACCGAGGAGGGCGTGCTCGTCGGCTCCGGTGGCGAGACCGCCGAGATCGTGCCCGAGGCGGCCGACCACATCTTCGTCAAGAGGCTCTGACCGGCCGCGCCGCCTCCGCGAGCTCGCCGAGGAACTCGCTGCACCCCGCGTCGACCGTCGCGGTCGCCAGCTCGTCCCCGCGCGTCGCGCCCCGGTTGACGATCACCACCGGCACGCCGGCTCTCGCCGCCCGCCGCACGAACCGGAGTCCCGACATCACCGTCAGGCTCGACCCGGCCACCAGCAGCGCGCCACCGGCCTCCGCCAGCGCGTCCACCGCCGCGTAGCACCGCTCCACCCGCGGCGCCGGCACGTTCTCCCCGAAGAACACCACGTCCGGCTTGAGCACGCCGCCGCACCCACCACACGCCGGTACGGCGAACCCGGCGGTGTCCTCCAGGTCGACGTCGCCGTCCGGGCGGATCGCGACCTCGGCGTACCGCTCCGCGAAGCCGGGGTTCAGCGCCGCCATCTCGGCCTGGAGCGCGGTCCGCGCCGACGTGGCCCGGCAGCCGAGGCAGACCACGTCCGCGATCCGGCCGTGCAGCGCGACCAGCCGCGGGGTGCCGGCGCGCTCGTGCAGCCCGTCGACGTTCTGGGTGATGAGCAGCTCGGGCGCGATCTCGGCCAGCGCGCGGTGGCCGGGGTTCGGCTCGGCGCCGCCCATCCGGCCCCACCCGAGGTGGCTGCGCGCCCAGTACCGCTGCCGTGCGGCCGGCCCGGACACGAACTCCTGGTAGGTCATCGGCGTGCGCGCCGAGGAGCTGTTCCCCGCCGGCCTGGGCCCGCGGTAGTCGGGGATGCCGGAGTCGGTCGACAGGCCGGCGCCGGTGAGCACGACCAGTGGGCGGCCGAGCAGGAGGTCGAGCGCCGCCCGGGTCACCGATCCGGTCGAGACGCTCACCGGACGTACCGGAGCTCCGCGCGCGCCCGTGCCTTGGCCGCCTCGACCTCGCGGCTCTTCGGCGGCGCGGTGGTGACCAGGTCGTCGAGGAGGTGCTGGGTGAGATGCGCGATCTCCCGCACCGCCCGGTCGAACACCTCCTGGTTGGCCCGGCTCGGCTTCGTGGTGCCGCTGACCTTGCGGACGTACTGCAGGGCCGCCGCGGCGACCTCGTCCGAGGTGGCCGGCGGCTCGAAGTTGTTCAGCGGGCGGATGTTGCGGCACATGCCCACGAGCCTACGTCGCCCGGCGACCTGCCAGAGTGGGCTGCATGAGCGAAGTGACTCGCGAGTACGACGTCGTCCTGTTCGGGGCCACCGGGTTCACCGGCGGCCTGACCGCCGAGTACCTCGCCCAGCACGCCCCCGACGGGCTGCGCTGGGCGCTGGCCGGCCGCAATCGGGCGAAGCTCGAGGCGGTCCGCGACCGGCTCCGTGACCGGCTCGGTGACCAGGGGGGCGGCGACGTACCCCTGCTGCACGCCGACGCCACCGACCGGGTCTCGCTGGCCGACGTCGCCGACGCGACCCGGGTCGTGATCACCACGGTCGGGCCCTACCTCGAGCACGGCGAGCCGCTGGTCGCGGCGTGCGCCGAGGCCGGCACCGACTACGTCGACCTGACCGGCGAGCCCGAGTTCGTCGACCGCGTCTACCTCGCCCACCACGCGACCGCACAGCGCTCCGGCGCGCGGATCGTGCACGCCTGCGGCTTCGACTCCGTCCCGCACGACCTCGGCGCGCTGTATGCCGTCCGACAACTCGCCGCGACCGGCCCGGTCCGGCTGCGCGGCGTGGTCCGCTCCGGCGCGGGGCTCTCCGGCGGCACGTTCCACTCCGCCCTCGGCCAGTTCTCGCGCGCCCGCCAGATGCGCGCGGCCATGCAGGCGCGGCGCCGCGCCGAGCCGCGCCCGGAGGGCCGCACGTCCCGGGCCGTGCAGGGCAGGCCGCACCGCGACCCGGTCCTCGGCTACTGGCTGCTCCCGCTCCCGACGATCGACCCGTTCGTGGTCGCGCGCAGCGGCGCCGCGCTCGCGGCGTACGGCCCGGACTTCTCCTACTCCCACTACGCCGGCACCAAGACGCTGCGGTACGCCGCCGGCGGCGCCGTCGCCGCGGCCGCCATGTTCGGCGCCGCCCAGGTGCCGCCGCTGCGGCGGCTCCTGCTCGGCCGGGTCCCCGCGGGCGCGGGCCCGGACGAGGAGCGCCGCGCGAAGTCGTGGTTCACCGTCGACTTCGTCGCCGAGGGCGACGGCCGCATCGTCCGCACCCGCGTGAGCGGCGGCGACCCCGGCTACGACGAGACCGCGAAGATGCTCGCCGAGTCCGCCCTCTGCCTGGCCCTCGACGACAACCCGCAGACGGCCGGCCAGGTCACCACCGCCCAGGCGATGGGCGACAACCTGCTCGCCCGCCTCCAGTCCGCCGGGATCAGGTTGGAGGTCGTCGAGTAGAGGTCGCCGCTGGAGGCTCGTCGTCGTTGCGGTCCACGGCGCGTCGAGGATCACGACCTGTCCCGTCAGACACCGCGAGTCGGCGCGTCTTGCCCGCTCGGATGCCGCGAGTCGGCGCGTCTTGCCCATGACCCGGGCAACTTGCACCGAGTCGGTGTCTTCTGGCGGGCAAGTTGCGCCGACTCGGCGTCTCCGGGCCGAGCCGTCGCGCCGGAGGCGATCGTCACCGCCTGACACGCGGTTCCCTCGGGCTGGACGGACCCGATGGCGTATCGGATACGAAACGAAGGTATTGCATACGACACATTCGTTCCGTAGCGTGACGGCATGACAACCTCCTTCCGAGTCAACGACGCACACCGGCACCTGGGGGTCATGCCGGCCTTCCCGTTCTACGGCGGCCCACCGTGCCACCCCGACATCTCGGCCCGGGCGACCGTCGCCGAGCTGATCGCCGACCTCGACCGGGAGGGCACGGAGCGGGCCGTGGTCATCCCGAACTACGGCGTCCCGCGGGCCGAGGTCTCCTTCGGCTTCAACCCGCTGGTGCTCGAGGCCGCCGCGGCCGACGACCGGATCCGCTGCGGGCTGTGGACCTCGCCGAGGCCCCAGGACGCCGAGCTGACCGACGAGGCGCTCGCGTTGGCCGGCGAGCCGGGCGTCGTCGCCCTCAAGAGCAGCTTCCTGCTCGGCGGCCGCGCCGACGACGAGGAGTGCCTGATCCAGCTGGACAAGATCTTCGGCACCGCCCGCGAGCGCGGCCTGGTCGTGCACTTCCACACCTCGCCCGGCGCGGCCTCGGACATCGACCAGGTCGGCCAGCTGGTGGACCGCTACGGCGACGACGTGAAGATCCACCTCGTGCACTTCGGCGGCGGCATGAGCGGCCACATCAAGCTGATCAACGAGCGGTTCTTCGACTGGATCGCCGCCGGGAAGCAGGTCTACACCGACCTGTCGTGGTCGATCGGCTTCGCGCCCCGCTGGCTGGCCAGCGAGATCGACCGGCGCGGCCTCGGCCAGGACCGGGTGCTGTTCGCCAGCGACGAGCCCTGGGGGGACTACGTCGGCGAGGTCGCTCGCCTCGAGGCCGCCACCGAGAGCGCCGAGCTCGCCCGGCTGATGCTGCGGGACAACTACGACGCCCTCTACGGCTGAGCGGCACGGCTGAGCGGCCGGCGATCAGGTGGTGGCGAGCGACCGGCGGTAGAGCTCGAGGTGCTGGGCGGCCGTGCGCTCCCACGAGTACGCCGCCGCGAGCATCGGTCCGCGGGCCGCCAGCCGGCGCCGGGCCGGCTCGTCGTCGATCAGCCGGGCCAGGCCCCGCGCCAGCGACTCCGGGTCGCCCGCGCGGGTCATCAGCACGTCCTCCTCGTCGGCGAGGAACTCGTGGAACACCTCGATGTCGGAGGTGACCACCGGCAGCCCGGCCGCCATCGCCTCCAGCACCACCAGCCCCCAGCCCTCCTTCATGGAGGGGAACGCGAACCCGTCGGCGGCGGCGAACCACCTCGGCAGCTCGGCGTCGGGCACCGTGCCGAGCAGCACCACGTCCTCGCCGAGGCGCAGCCCGTTCCCCTCCAGCGAGCCGAGCACCGCCTCGCGGTAGGCGCGGTAGTCCTGGAACGAGTGCCCGCCGACGATCGCGAGCACGGGCGGAGCGCGGTGCGCGGCCTTCAGTCGGGCCAGGGCGTCGACCAGGTGGACAGTGCCCTTGCGCGGCTCGATGCCGCCCACGGTCAGCAGCAGGAACCGGCCTTCGGCACCGACCCGCTGCCGCAGCTCGGCCCGCTCGTCGTCGGCGAGGCGCGCGCCGAACCGGGCGGTGCGCACGCCGTTCGTGACGATGCTCGCCTCGACGCCGGGGTCGGCCCGCAGCAGCCGCTGCCACAGCCGGCTGACCACCAGCACGCCGTCCGGCTCGAGGATCGCCCGCCGCTGGCAGTCGACGAGCGCCGGGGTGGTGAAGTCGTCGACGTGGTGCACGGTCCGCAGCACCCGGAACGGCGCTCCCTCGTCGCGGACGCGCGCCGCCGCCCGGGCCGAGATGCAGTCCTGGCTGTGCACGATGTCGAAGCGGTCGCCGATCCCGCGCAGCCCCTCGGTCAGGGTGGCGATCGACTGGAAGACCCGCTCCTCGAGCGTCTCGGCCGGGGCCGGCGCCTCGACCAGGTGGACCGGGACGTCGACCGGGCGGAAGAAGGTCCGGCCGCCGTCCGAGAGCGCGACCACGGTGACGTCGACCCCGGCGGCCTGGAGCGCCTCGGCCAGCTCGAGCGTGTGCACCACGCCGCCCCGCGGCTTCACGGAGTACGTCGTGAGCGCGACGCGGAGGGACACGGCTAGAGCTCCGTCGCGACCAGCGCGGGGTCCCGCAGCGCGACGGCCGACGCGGCCAGGGCCGCCCGCGCGGCGGTCTCGGTCACCAGGCAGCCCGCCCGGCGCAGCGTCTCCCGCTGCGCGTCGTACCCCTGCGGGTCGAGCTCGGTGCCGAGCACGTACGCGACGACGACCGCGCCGCTGGCGGTCGCCTTCTCGATCGCCGGCGCGAGCGTCCCCGCCGGGTCGGGGTGGGCCCCGTCGCCGATCACCACGTCGAGCAGGACCGCGGCGACCGAGGGGTCCTCGGCCTGCTGCTCGATGAGCTCGACGCGAGCCTGGGGGTCGATCATCGGGTGCGGCCGGCCCCGGGTGTACTCCTCCTCGCCGAGGTCGAGGAACAGGTGGTCCTCGGGCGCGGCGGACTCGACGGTGAGCGAGGCGTCGAGCGGGACGTTGGAGTGGATCGGGCCGAGGTGGTCGGTGGCGATGGTGAGCGCCTCGTAGCAGAGCGTTCCGCCGCTGTAGAGGCCGACGACCCGGCGCCGGGCCGGGTCCATCCCGGTGACCACGCCGGCCACGTCCTCGGCGAGGCCCTGCACCAGGTCGGGCGCGGTCTGGCCGGCGAGCGCCAGCGTGCGGATCGCGCCCTGCTCGAGGGTGGTCACGACCGTGACGTGGTCGGCGGTCGCGAGCTCGTCGCCGCGCAGTCCCATGAGGGCGGCGACGGTCGGCTTGGCCGGCACTCCGAGCAGCCGCTCCGCGACCTCGCGGGCCGGCGGCTTGGAGACCAGCAGGACCACCTCGGTCCGGTCGTCGGCGTCCAGGGCGCGCAGCGCGGACTCGGCCATCAGGCCGCCGACCTCGGGCGAGAGGTCGCGGCCGCCGACGCCGATCACGTGCGAGACGCCCACACCCCAGCGGCCCAGGAGACTCATCACCTCCTGCGCGCCGGTGCCGGCCGCGGCCACGATCCCGACCCTGCCGGGCTCCACCCGGTTGGCGAACGCCAGGCCGGCGCCGGCGACCATCGCGGTCCCCGCACCCGGGCCCATCACGAGGCGGCCGAGGCCGCGGGCCCGCTCCTTGAGCGCGACCTCGTCCTCGAGCGGCACGTTGTCGCTGAACAGCAGGACGTCGAGGCCGGCGCTGAGCGCCTTGTGCGTCTCGAGCGCGGCGTACGCTCCCGGCACGGAGATGACCGCCAGGTTGGCTGCAGGATGCTCGGCCAGCGCGCCGGCCAGGTCGGCGGCGTGCCGCTCGGCGTCCTGGCCCGGTGCGGCGGTGGCGGCGAACAGCGTCTCCTCCGCGGTCTCGAGCGCGGCGTCCGCGTCCGCGTCGTCGTCGGCCCGGACGGCCAGCACCAGGTCGTTGGCGCCGGCGTCCCCGACGCCGTCGGTCACGCCGTGCTCGGCGAGGGTCTCGAGGTTGGCCGACGTGGCCATCAGCGCCCAGCCCCACGAGACGCCGGGTGAGTCGAGGATCGCGCGAGTGGCCTCGAGGAGGCGGACGCTGTCCTTGTAGGAGTTCTTGCGTACGGCGACGCGGGTGGTCATCCGACCAGCTCCTCGGCGGGCTCGGGGAGGATCCGCGTGCCGCGGGCACCCTCCACGACGCCGTGGGGCTCGTCGAGGGTCGCGTAGACCAGCTCGGGCGTGGTGATGGCCGCGAACCGCGGCCGCCTCGTCGAGGTCGAGCCCTCGACGAAGGCGACGGCGGCCCGCATCTTCGGCCCCATGCTCCCGGGCGGGAACTGGCCGTCGGCCAGGTGTGCCCTGGCCTCCGAGACCGACAGGTCCGCGATCGGGCGCTCCTGCGGCGTACCGAAGTCGAGCTTCACCGCGGGGACGCCGGTGACCATCACCAGGGCGTTGGCGTCGACCGCGACCGCGATCTGCGCGGCCGCGAAGTCCTTGTCGATGACGGCGTCCACGCCGCGGTAGGCGCCGTCCTCCTCCACGACCGGGATGCCGCCACCGCCCGCGGCCACCACGATGTGGCCGGACTGCGCCAGTGCGGCGATCGCGTGCGCCTCGAGCGTGGCTAGCGGCGCCGGGGACGGTACGACGCGGCGACAGCCCCGCCCCGAGTCGGGCGCCATGGTCCAGCCGCGCAGGCGGGTGAGCTCCTCGGCCTCGGCCTCGGCGAAGAACGGGCCGATCGGCTTGGTCGGGTCGGCGAAGGCCGGGTCGTCCCTGTCGACGACGACGTGGGTGACGATGCAGACCGCGCCCGGGATCTCGCGCCCGCACACCTCCCGCAGGGCCAGGCAGATCAGGCTGCCCAGGGCGCCTTGCGTCATCGCGCCGAGCGAGTGGAGGGGGAGCGCCGGGACCAGCCGGGCGCCCTCCTCGTGCTGGATCGCCAGGTTGCCCACCTGCGGCCCGTTGCCGTGCACGATGATCGCCTGCCAGCCCTTGCGGAGCAGGGACCGCACCGACTTCGACATGGTGAGCGCGTTGGCGTACTGCTCCTCCAGGGTGCCCCGCTGGTCCTCGCGAATGAGGGCGTTCCCGCCCAGGGCGATCACCGCGATGTTCCTCATGGACCCACTTCCGGCAGCTGGGGACGTCGTGCGTCGGATTGCGCCGTCGTACGATAACAGGCATATGTCTCGTATAGTAGATGAACCAGGATGCGATGGGATGGCTGCGATGGCCGACGAGATGACCGCGCGAGCGCTGCGGACCGCGTGGCGGCAGGCGGAGCAGTCCCTGTACGCGATCGGCGGCGACGTCGACCGATACGAGCAGGCGATCCGGCTGGTGCGCGCGGTGTCGGACGAGCTCGGCGACGTCGAGTCGACCGCCGCCCTGGTGGACCGGTGGCCGGACGCCGAGGCGCTGGTCGGAGCCGCGTCGGCACGGGCGGGGGTGCCGGTCGGCGGCCTCCAGGTGGATCGGGTCGCGGGCGCGGCGTTCGCGCTCCGGTGCGCCGCACTCCAGGCCCAGGAGGCGCGGAAGGCGCGTACGGAGCTGGTCCGTGCGGCACGGGTCGAGGGCGCCGGCTGGGTGGTGCTGCACGAGAGCGGCGATCCGCTGGCGGGCCTGGCCGACCCCTACGGCTCGACCCGGATGCACGTCGGCTCCGGCCTGGCGATCGTCGCCGGCCTGCACCCGGACCCCTCCGACGGATCACCGGTGCGCACCCTCGTCGTGGTCCAGCTCGACCCCGAGACGGGCGACCTCCTCGACGACGACCCCGGCGTGGCCGACCTGGCCTGCCCCGACGTCGCGTCCCTCCGCGCCGGCGAGTCCACGCTCCGCGGATTGGTCGAGCAGCGCGCCTCGAGACGTATCTGATAGTAGACGGTCATGTCCGTGACGAAGTAAAGTGGCACCACGCCTCGTCCGGAAGGATCGCCCGTGACCCGCTCAGCGTCCAGAGTGCCCATCGCCACGGTCGACGACGGCAGCCGGCTGAGCGACCTGATCCTGGAGCTCCAGTCGAAGGGCCTCGCGGTCAATGGCGCGCTGGAGAGGCGGCCGGGGGGCGCGGGCCCGTCGGACGCCGGGATGGTCTGGGTCGAGGGGACGCCGGTGACGGTCCCGGTCGACGCGCCGTACGTCGCGGGCACGCCGTACACCATGGAGCGCGAGGACTCCGGGCACGGGATCTACAAGGACGGCGTCCGGCTCGCATCGGCCACGCCGGCGGGCCGGCCCCGCTTCTACGAGCTGGAGACGGCCGACGGCACGCCGTACTGGAAGCTCGCGCTGATGCACCTCGACTCGCTCGCGAGCACGGTCCTCCAGACCTGCGCCTACTGGGGGAACGACGACCAGTGCAGGTTCTGCGGCATCGGCGTCTCGCTCGCGTCGGGCAGCACGGTCAAGGTCAAGCGGCCCGAGCAGCTCGCCGAGGTGGCGGTCGCCGCCCGCGATCTCGACGGTGCCGTGGACATCACGCTCACGACGGGCTCGACGTTCGGCAAGGACCGAGGGGCGTTCTACGTCAGCAGGTGCGGCCACGCGATGAAGGAGGCATCCGGCCTGCCGGTCGAGGTGCAGTTCGAGCCGCCCACCGAACTCGCGGTCATCGACCGGGTCCACGACCTGGGCATCGACTCGCTCGGCATCCACGTGGAGTCGTTCGACCCGCAGGTGCTGGCCCGGGTGGCCCCGCCGAAGGCGCGGACCGGCATCGAGCGCTACTTCGAGACCTGGGAGTACGCCGTCGAGCGTTTCGGCGAGGGCCAGGTCTCGACCTACGTCATCCTCGGCATGGGCGAGGACCCGGACCTGACCATCGAATCCTGCAAGCGCGCGGTCGACATCGGCGTCTACCCGTTCATCGTCCCGCTGCGCCCGGTGCCGGGAAGCCTGATGGCCGACGAGACGCCGCCGCCGCACGACTACACCGAGCGGATCGCGCGCGCCGTGGCACCCGAGCTGGTCCGGCGCGGCCTGACCGCCGACAAGGTCGCCGCCGGCTGCGCCCGGTGCCAGGCCTGCTCGGCTCTCGGCTCGCTCGAGCGCACCATCCAGCTGGGCATGCCGGCCGTCCCGGTGCGGGACGCCTCGTGAGCCGGACCGAGGACATCGGTGTCTGGATCGCCGACCACGACGACCGCGCCGCGCACTACTCGATCCGGCACCGCGTGTTCGTCCTCGAGCAGCGGGTCATGGAGCTCACCGACATCGACATCCACGACCTCTCGCCCGGCACCGTCCACGTGCTCGCCGCGCACGGCCGCCGGACCGTCGGGGCGGTGCGGCTGTACCCGCTGCAAGACGGCCTCTGGCAGGGCGATCGGCTCGCGGTGCTCCCCTCGCACCGGTCGTCGATGGTCGGGGCCGAGCTGGTCCGCTTCGCCGTCGCGACCGCCGCGGCACGCGGTGGCAGCTCGATGACGGCGCAGATCCAGCTCCCGAACGTGCGGTTCTTCGAGCGGCTCGGGTGGGTCCGGGCGGGCGAGCCGGCGCCGTACTGCGGCCTCGAGCACCAGGCCATGTGCTTCGACCTCGGCCGGGCGCCCGGAGTGACCATGCGTGGGCGGCCGGTGGGCCTGGAGGTCGGGCCGGCCCTGGAGGCGCGGACGGGCTGACCCTCACCGCCCCCTCACCGCCAGAGGCCGGTCACGCCCTCGGCGGCCAGGTCGAGCAGGACCGCCTCGCGGTCGCCGCTCGCGATCCGCAGCTCGGTGCTCTCGTCGACCTGTCCGACCTCCCGGCACGCGAGCCCGTGCCGCTCGAACAGGTCGACGCACTCGCCGGCGCGGCCCGCCTCGGTGGTGATCCAGAAGGCGTACGTCGGGAAGGCGACCAGCCAGCACAGGGGGTCGGTGCCGGCCGGCACCGGCAGCAGATCCAGGTCCACCCGGGTGCCGTGGCGGGTGAACTCCAGCAGCATCGCGAGCGAGCCGAGGGCACCGGCCATCGACACGTCCTTGGCCGCCACCGCCGCACCCGAGTCCGCGAGCCGGGCGAGCAGGCGCACGTCGCGGGCGAGTGTCGGGGCCTGCTCGCTGATCGAGGTGAAGAACGGGAAGTCCGTGCGCATGGTGCCGTCGAGGCAGGCGGCGAGCAGCACGGACTGGCCGGGCCGGACCGCGGCCATGGACAGGGGAGAGCGCACCTGCCCGAGTGCGAAGGCCGACAGCGAGCAGTCGCCCTCCGCGCGGGTGGTGTGGCCGCCGACGACGGGCACGTCGTACATCGCGGCCGCGTCGTGCAGGCCGCGCAGCACCTCGTGCACGTCGGCGTCCGGGCCGACGACGGTGTCGACGACGGCCCGCGGCACACCACCCATCGCGGCGACGTCGTTGACGTTGGCGAGGACGGCGGCGACGCCCGCGCCGTACGGGTCCCGGCGGACGAACGCCGGCGCGATGGCCTCGCCGCAGACGACCACGCGGACGCCGTCGATCTCGACCACGGCGCCGTCGTCGCCGGGTCCGCGCAACGGGTCGCCCGGATCGACGAAGGCGCGGAGCTGGGAGATCGCCTCCTTGCCCGAGACGCCTGCGTGCCGCCGGACGGCGACGACGACCTCGTCGAGCTCCGCGCTCCCCATGCGTCGTATCGTATAGTAGATTTCACGTGTCCGTCATGACAGGAAGGCGCTGCGATGAGTGGCACTCCCGTGGTCGCCCTGCCGAGCTCGGTCGACGTGGTCAACATCGGCCTCCCGCTGTTCGAGGACGCGCTGCGCGACCAGGGCGTGGCGGTCGTCGGCGTGGACTGGCGGATCCCCGCGGGCGGGGCGCTCGACGTGGTGACGGCCCTGGCCCGGCTCTACGGCCCGCAGGCCGAGCGGGTCGACCGTGCGAACGGGGAGGTCCTCCGGCGGCTCAACGACGGGGTGCCCCTGCTGGTCGGCATCGACCGCGCCGGCGCGGTGGTCCCGGGCATGGGCGAGCGCGACGTCCTGCACTGCGGCCCCGCGATCGCCTGGGCGGAGATGCCGGACCCGCTCCAGCGCTCGGTGCGCGCGGCCGTCGTGGCCGAGGGCTGGGCGGACGACGTCGAGGCGGCCGGCCGCCTCGTCGAGGCCGGCGAGGTCACCCTCAAGCCGGCCAACGAGTCGCGCACGGTGCTCCCGATGGCGACCTCGATCGGACCGTCCGCGCCGGTGTACGTGGTGCAGAACGAGGCCGGCGGGGTCACGGCGTACTCCAGCCTCAACCAGGGCTCCGGCGCGGTGCAGTGGTTCGGCGTGGACAGCGACGACGCGATCGCGCGGCTGCGCTTCGTCCGCGACGAGCTCGCCCCGGTGCTCGGTGCGGCGCTGGAGGCGAAGGGGCCGGTCGACGTGTTCTCGCTGGCCGCGCAGGGCGTGTCGATGGGCGACGACGTGCACCTGCGGGTGCAGGCCACGACCAACCTGTTCCTGCGCGACCTGCTGCCCTACCTGGTCCGCGGCACCAACCCGGCCGCGCCGGACGTGGCCACGTTCCTGAGCGGCAACCACCTGATGTTCCTCAACGTCGCCATGGCGGGGGCCAAGTCGCTGGTCGAGTGGGCGGCCGAGGTCCCGGGCTCCAGCATCGTGACCACGATGTCGCGCAACGGTGCGACGTACGGCGTCCGGCTGGCCGGCGGCGGCGACTGGTTCCTCGCGCCGGCACCGCCGGTCCAGGACGCGCTCTACTACCCCGGCCAGGGACCCGAGACCAGCGCTCCCGACATCGGCGACAGCGCGGTGCTCGAGCTGGTCGGGCTCGGCGGCCCGGCCGCGGCGAACTCGCCGGCGGTGGCCGGCTTCCTCGGCGGCCGGATGGCGGACGCGATCGCGGCGACCCGCAGCATGCAGCGGATCTGCGCGGGGGAGAGTCCGCGCCTCCGGCTGCCGATCCTCGACAACGTGGGCACGCCGGTGGGGGTGGATGTCCGCAAGGTGGTCGAGCTCGGCGTCACGCCCGCGGTGAACACCGGCATCGTCCACAGGGCCGACGGCACGGGTCAGGTCGGCGCCGGTGTGGCGTGGGCGCCGATCGAGTGCTTCACCGCTGCGCTGCTCGACCTCGACCGGCGCCTGGCCTGAGCGATGGCTGCCCGCCTCGCTGCGCTGTCGGTCGGAGCCGGGGTCGCTGCCGCCCACCGAGACGGCGCGCACGGGTCGGTGGTCGGCACCTTCCGCCACGGCTGCTACGTGCAGGTCGAGCACGGCGTGTACGCCGTCGCCGGGCCGTCGGTCGTGCCGGGCCCGATCCACCTCGTGGTCGCCGAGCCGCCGCGCCCCGTCGCGGAGGGGCTCGCGGTCTGGCGCACGGGCGACCGGCTCCGGTCGACCGGCTGGGAGGTCGACCTGGGGTCCGTCCCGGCGTACGCACCATCGCAGCCGCACGGCCCGGAGCTGCTGGCCGCCCGGCCCGCCCTCCACCGGATGCTGGGCCGGCTCGCCGTACCCGACGACCTCGCGTCCCGATGGGACGAGGTGCGTGCGGCGGTCGAGGCCGGTGACCTCGGGTCGCTCCGCACGCTGCTCGAGGGCCGGGGGATCGGGCTGACCCCGACCGGGGACGACGTCCTCGCCGGCGTCCTGCTGGTCCGCGCGTGGTGCGGCGACGACTCCGCGTGGCTGCGCGCCGCCGCGCAGGCGGCCGCGACCACCCGCCTGAGCCGGTCGTTCCTGGCCTGGGCGGCGCAGGGCCAGAGCCTCGCCCCGGTCCACGGGCTGGTGGCCGCGGCGGCCGACGACGAGCGCTTCGACCACCTCGTCGACACCATCGCCTCGATCGGCGCCTCGTCCGGGACGGCGCTGCTGTGGGGCATCGGGCTCGCGGCCCTCAGCCCCGCTCCTGCGGCAGCCGACCGGCTCGGGTGAAGCCGCTGCGCAGCTGGCGCGGCAGCGTCGCCTCGAGCCGGCGCAGTGCGTCGCGCGACTCGTCCGGGGCGCCGACCTCGCCGAGCAGCAGCAGCGACCCGGTCCGCCGGGCCAGCCGCGAGGCCTCCGCTCCCCGGCCCATCAGGTGCAGAGCGAGGGACTGGTACTTCAGCGAGCTCGCGGCGCGCGCGGCCTCGAGCAGGGCCTCGGGGTCCTCGGCCCCGAGCCGGGCGGCCACCTCGCGGATCCGCAGGTCCGCGCGCCAGCGGAAGGGCAGCCAGTTGTCGATCAGCCGCCGGGCCGCGGCCAGGTGCTCCGCCGCGCGGTCCGCATGCCCGGCGAGCCGCTCGCTGTCGGCGAGCGCGCACAGGGCGTGCAGCTCCTGCTCGATCTGCAGGCTGCCGGCCTCCACCTCGCGCGACTGCACCAGGGCGAGGTCGGAGAGCTCGTGCGCCCGGTCGTACTCGCCGAGCTCACGCCACACCCACGCGAGCGTGGTGTTGGTCCGGGCACGGTAGAACGACACGTCGTACCGCTCCAGGATCGTCGCCTTGGTCTGCAGCGCGGTCAGCGCGCCCGAGAGGTCGCCCGCGTTGGCCCGGGCCAGGCCGGCGAAGAACAGCCCGCGCAGCAGCGGGTGCAGGGCGCCCAGCTCGGTGGAGACCGCGACGGCGTCGTCGAGGACCTCGATCGCCTCGCCGTACCGGTCCGCGTGGCCGAGCAGCGCGCCCAGGCAGCTGAGCACGGACACCCGCACCGCCTCGTCGTCGTCGCCGACCTCGATCAGTGCCCGCTCGTAGGCGCGGTAGGCCCCGTCGAGGTCTCCCGCCCAGTGCCGGGTGCGGCCGAGCAGGTTCCAGGTGCCGGGGCCGGCGCCGGGCATCTGCGCGCCCTCCTCTGCCCGGGCGACCGCCTCGTCCACGTCGCGCCGGTAGTACGCCGTCCAGCCGAGCCGCTCCACCGCGGACGCGCGCAGCGCGCGGTCGCCCGTGGCCACGGCGAGGGCCTCCGCGGCCTGGTGGTCGTCGGTGGCCCCGTCGAAGTCCGCGAGGTCCTCGCGGGCGGCGCCCCGGCCGATGAGCACGAGGCCCTCGAGCTCCTGGTCACCGCTCTCCCGGGCGGCCTGCAGGGCCGAGGTGAAGAGTCGGACCGCGTCGGCGTTGGCGAACGCCCGACGGGCCAGCGCGGCCGCCTCGTACCACGACCGGGCGGCCGCAGCGACGAGCCCGGCCCGCTGCTGATGGTGGGCCCGGAGCTCGGGCCGCGCCGAGAGGATGTCGGCGAGCTGGCGGTGCCGAAGCATCCGGATCGGTCCGGGCAGGTGGTCGTAGAGCGCCTGCGCGAGGACCGGCGGGGAGAACACGAACAGGTGCTGGCGGGGCTCGAGCAGCCCCGCCTCGAGTGCCTTGACGAGGACCGGCGTGAGCTCGGTCGCGGGGCGTCCGACGAGCTCCTGCAGCGAGTCCACGTCGAACGCGGTGCCGATCACCGATGCCGACTGGAGGAGTTCGTCGACGTCCGCGCCGCTACGGCGTACCCGGTCGAGGACCATCGAGCCGAGGGTCGCGGGGACGGCCGAGCGCGGCTCGCCCCGCCCGAGCGCGGCGAGCACCTCGACCACGAACATCAGGTGGCCCTGCGTCAGCTCCCACACGAACGGCGCCTCGGCCGGTACGCCGGCCTGCTGGGCCAGCTCGGCCACGTCGGACTCGGCCAGCGGGCCGAGCTCGACGCGGAGCCCGTCGGCGGCCAGGCTGCGCAGCTCCTCGTCCATCCGGTCCGCGGGGACCGTGACCACCACCAGGAGCGGCGCGGTCCCGACGTTGTGCAGCAGCCACTGCAGCGCCTCGACGGTGGCGGCGCCGGCCAGGTGCAGGTCGTCGAAGAACAGCAGCAGGGGCTGCTGGTCGGCGGCCGAGGTGAGCACGAAGCGGATGGTGTTGAGCACCCGGCGGTGCTCGATCTCGGGGCTGGCGCGGCGGTACTCGACGACGCCGAGGATCGCGCGCAGGTCCGGCACCAGCTCCACCGCCGTGTCGGACCACAGGCCGAGCAGGGGTGGCAGGGAGTCGGGCGGCGTCGACAGCAGGATCCGGCTCAGTGCGGTCGCGAGCGGCTGCAGGGGCGAGGAGCGGTCGCCCTCGAAGCAGTCCACGCGGATGGCCCGACCGCCCTCGCGCTCGGCGTACTGGGCGAGCTCCTGGGCCAGCGACGAGGTGCCGGCGCCGGGGCCGCCGGTGACGACCACGGACCCCGGGACGCCGCCGGCGGCCGCGTGCCAGCGCTCGATCAGGGCGTCCAGCTCGTCCCGCCGGCCGATCAGCCTCGAGGCGCGGGTCTCGTGTCCGGACCCGTGGCCGGGCGCGGCGCCGGGCTCCGCGCCGCTCACGATCGCGCTGAACAGCTCGTCGGTCGCGCGGCTCGGCTCGACGCCGAACTCCGCCTCGAGCCGGGCACGGAGCGCGTCGTAGGCCCGCAGCGCCGAGGCGCGGTCGCCCAGATGCCACTGGGCGTTCATCAGCGCGCGGGCGGCGACCTCGTCGTGCGGGTCGTGGGCGAGCACACCCTCGGCCCGGTCGACGACGTCGCCCCACATGCCCAGGAGCGACTCGGCGTCCCAGAGGGATCGGTGCAGTCGCCGGGCGAGCGTCTCGACGTACCGCTGCTGGTCCTCGGCCCAGGCCCGCTGGGCGAAGGCGGGCGGGAGCTCCGGGCGCCCTCGGGCCAGGAGGCCCAGGGCGCGCCGGGCGGCGGTCACGGTGACGGCCGGGCTGAGTGCCGCGTTGGTCTGCGCGGACCTGGTCAGCTCCTCGACGCGGGCCAGGTCGCTCGTCCACCCCAGGCCGGCGTTGAAGCGGTAGCCGGTCGACGCGGAGCCGGTGATCAGGTCGGTGCCCACGGTCCGGCGCACCCGGCTCACGAGCGAGGCGATGACGCGGTCCGCCGAGTGCGGCACGTCGTCGTCCCACAGCGCGTCGACCAGCGCGTCGACCTCCACGAGACCGCCGTTGGAGGCGACGAGGCGCCGGAGCAGCACGCTCGCGCGGCCGGCCGGGACCGGGCCGAGCTCGCGCCCGTCGGCGTCGACGACCTCGAGGCTGCCCAGGACGAACACGGTCGCCGGCGCGGAGTGGTTCGGCATCGCCTGGTCCAGCTCCTCTCCCGCTCGATCCGTCTCCTATAATGTACGCTTAACCGCCTATATGAAACGAGTCCGAGGAGACGGAGTTGAGCGTGGCGCCAGACTTCCTCACGCTGCCGGAGCGGTCGACCAAGCCACGGTCGGCGGGGCTGACCCACGTGCTCGACAAAGGGTATTCGCCGGACCGGGTCGAGTCTGCCCTGCGCTCCTACGGCGCCTGGGTCGACGTGTGGAAGCTCGGCTGGGGCACGGCGTACGTCGAGCCGCACCTGGCGGAGAAGGTCCGGCTGCTGCGTGACCACGGAGTCCGGCTCTGCACGGGCGGCACGCTGCTCGAGATCGCCTGGGTCCAGGGGAGGACCGAGGAGCTCTTCGAGTGGGTGACGCTGGCCGGGTTCGACTGCGTCGAGGTCTCGCGCGGCGCGACCATGCTGCCGCTCGACGAGAAGCACCGACTGGTGGAGCGGGCCCGGTCGCTGGGCTTCGAGGTCTTCGCGGAGATCGGCAGCAAGGACCCCGAGGAGCCGGTCTCGGCGTCGGCCTGGGCCGCGGAGGCCGAGGCGGACCTCGCCGCGGGCGCGTCCTGGGTGGTGGCGGAGGGCCGCGAGAGCGGCACCGTCGGCCTGTACGACGGCACGGGTGCGGTCCGCGAGGACCTGCTCGACGAGCTCGCGGCGCTGCCGCACGCCGGCCGGATCGTCTACGAGGCGCCGCAGCGCTCTCAGCAGGCCGTGCTGATCCGGCGGCTCGGCTCCGAGGTCGGCCTCGGGAACATCGCGCTCGACGACCTGATGAGCCTGGAGACGCTGCGCCGCGGCCTGCGCTCGGACACCCTGTGCCACACGCGGGCCCTGGAGGAGAGCGGGCATGGCCACTGACGCGTCGGCGCCGAACCTCGTGCCGTCGCGTTACCGCCAGGTCTCGGTCTCGACCGTGCCCACGCTGGAGCCCGGGTGGCTCGTGGAGCACCTCACCGGCCGCGAGGTCTACTTCCGCACCCGGTTCGTGGTCGCCCAGTGCGAGGGCCGCCGGGCGCTGGTCGAGGTGGACCGGCCCGAGTCGGGCGAGCTGTTCGTGCCCACCGTGGCGGCCCGGGTCCTGGCCGGCCCCGACGAGTGCGGGTTCGTGGCCGACGAGTCGGTCGACACGGCGGTGCCCTCACAGCTCGCGGCAGCGGCGGCCCGAGTGCCGGGGGCGCGGTGCGTCGTCGTCGAGGGGCTCTACTCGCACGTGAGCTTCATCCTCAACCCGGCGCCGGTGCGGCTGCGGGTGGTCGACGTCGAGCCGCCGGGCCCGGCGAAGCTCGCCGACCAGGTCGCGCGGGTGCTCGCGCTCGCCGAGGACGTCCCGCCGGTGCTCGCCGAGGCCGAGCTGCACGACGTACGCCGGCTGCTCCCGGACCCGCCGCCGGCCGACGTGCTGCTGCCCTGCCGGGCCGCGGGCATGGAGTTCGCGGGCAGCGAGGTCTCGTTCCTCGACGAGCGCCCGGACGCACGTGACTGGACGCTGCTCGGCTGCGAGCGCTCCGACCAGATCCACCGGTGGTGCTACGGAGTTGCGCCGCGCCGGGTCGACACCTGCCCGCGGCAGTGGCTGCCCGTCGGGAGCGACGGCGTCACCCTGACCCGGTGCTGCCTGCTCCAGGAGGGCGTCGAGGTCGAGGGCGGCAACGTCGTGGTGCCGTGGGGCGCCTCGCTGGCCGAGGTGCACCGGGCCGTCGACGAGGTCGTGAGGCTCTCGGGGGTGGCGTGGACGGCCACCTGATCGACTCGGAGGTCTTCGGCCACCAGTGGAGCACGCCGCAGAGCCACGCGGTCTTCGACGAGCCGGCCCGAGTACGCCGCTGGGTCGACGTCATCGCCGCGCTCGCCGAGGCGCAGGCCGAGGTCGGGATCATCCCCGCGTCCTCGGCCGCGGCGATCGCGGAGCTGCGCGACCGGGACCTCGACCTCGCGGCCGTCGCCGAGCGCACCAGGACCACGTCGCACTCGACCCTGGGCCTGATCCAGGTGCTCCAGCAGCAGCTGCCACCGGAGGCCGCCGAGCACGTCTACTCCGGCACGACCGTGCAGGACGTCAGCGACAGCGCCCAGGTGCTCGAGCTCGCGGCGGTGGGCGACCTGCTGTGGCGCGACCTGTGGCGGGCCGAGGCCGCCCTCCTCGGGCTCGCGGCCCGGCACCGCGAGGACCCGATGCTCGGCCGCACCCACGGCCAGCCCGGTGCGCCCATCACGTTCGGCTTCAAGGCGGCGACGTGGGCCGATGAGCTCGGCCGCGGCCTGGAGCGGCTGCGCGAGGGCCGGGACCGGTGGCTGGTCGCCCAGCTCGGCGGCGCGGTCGGGGTGCTGGGCTTCTTCGGGGAGCAGGCACTGCCGCTGCGCGCGGCGTACTGCCGGCGGCTGGGGCTCGGCGAGCCGCCGATCTCCTGGCTCTCCACCCGCGACCGGCTGGCGGAGTTCGCCCAGGTCGCCGCCGCCGTCACCGCGACGCTGGCCCGGATCGCCAACGAGGTCTACGTGCTGGCCCGGGCCGAGGTCGGCGAGGTCCGCGAGCCGACCAGCAGCACGACGGTGGGCAGCATCACCATGCCGCACAAACGCAACCCCGAGGCCAGCGAGCAGATCGTCGCCCTGGCCCGGCTGGTCCGCTCGCTGGCCGGCGTGCTGACCGAGACGATGGTCGGCGACCACGAGCGCGACGCGCGCGCCTGGAAGACCGAGTGGGCGGCGTTCCCCGAGCTCTGCCACTACGCGCTGGCCGCCTCCGCCATGTCGCGCCGGCTGGTGGCCGGCCTCGAGGTCGACCCGGACCGGATGCTCGCCAACCTGGAGGCCGCCGGCACGTCCGGATCGGAGCGGCTGCTCAGCGTGATGTCCGCACGGCTCGGCAAGCACCGGGCCCAGGCGGCCCTCCAGGACGCCTACGCCGAGGTGGCCCGCAGCGGCTCCCCGCTGACCGTGGTGCTCGCGGGCCGGGTGCAGCCCGACGAGCTCGCCGAGCTGGGCCGGGTGCACACCGGTGCCGCGGCCGCGATGGCCGACGAGGTGGTCGCCCGGGCGACGCGGCGCCGGGCGACGGAGTCCGAGTCGTGGCGCTAGAGCTCGCCCGGCTCCCGACGCCGCTGCACCATGTCGCGGACCTCGGGGCGCCCGGCCTGACCGACCTCTGGCTCAAGCGCGACGACCTCACCGGCTGGGCCTGGGGCGGCAACAAGGTGCGCACCGTCGAGTCCGTGCTGGCCGACGTGCTGGAGCGCCGGGTCGGCACCGTCGTCGTCGCCGGCGCCCCCGCCTCCAACTTCGCCGCGCTGCTCGCGGTCGCCGCCGCGGGCTGCGGGCTCGCGGTGCACCAGGTCTGCCACGGCCGGCCCCGCTCCGCCACCGCCCTCGCGCTCTCCCGCCAGGCCGGGGCCGCGGTCACCTTCACCGGCTCCGACGACAAGGGGTCGATGGAGACCGGCGCCCAGGCGCTGGCGCGCGAGCTGGGCGGGTACGCCGTGCCGCGCGGCGGTGCCTCGGCGGTGGGTGCGCGCGGCTTCGCCGTCGCGGCTCCCGAGCTGGTCGCGCAGCTGGACGAGGCCGGTCTCGGCGCGGTCACCGTGGTGCTGCCGGTCGGCTCGGGCGGCAGCATCGCCGGGCTGCTGGCGGGCCTGGCGCGGCACGGCCTGGACGACCGGGTCCGGCTGGTGGGGGTCTCGGCGACGCGGGCCCCCGACCCGGAGCGCATCATCGCGCGGGCGACCGAGACCGCGCGGCTGTTGGGCGGACCCGACCCGGGAGCGGACCTCGTGCTCGTCGACGGACGGGCGGGCGAGGACGACGGCCTGGCTGCGACCCTGCTGCGCGGCAGCGGGTTCGTCGCCGACCCGGTCTACAACGTCAAGGCCCTGCGGTGGCTGGGCCGGCACCGCGGCGAGCTGGCCGGACCGGTCGTCTACTGGAGCACCGGCGGCCTGCTCGCCGCCGCCGACGCACTCACCGAGGAGTCAGGGACATGACCGCAGCAGACACCCACCGCCGGGCCGAGGGGCCGTCCAAGGACCAGCCGGCGCGGCAGCTCATCGACGCCGGCTTCGCGTGGGAGATCGCCGACGCACCGCTGCTGCACCACGGCCTGAACCTCGCGGACATCGCGCACGTCCTCGACCTCCGGCACCGCCGGCTGGTCCCGGAGCCCGCGGCGGCCCGGCTGCTCGGCGTACTGCTGGAGGCCCACGGCACCGCGCCCGAGGACTTCCCGTACCACGCCGAGTACGGCGAGCCGTACAACTCCCGCGAGCGGCACTTCGTGGCCACCATCGGCGACGACGCGGGGTGGCTGCACGCCGGCCGCCCGCGCCGGGAGGCGGCGCGGGTGGCGTTGCGGCTGCTGCTCCGCACCCTCGCGGCCGACCTCGCGGTCGCGGCCGCCGACTTCGCGACGACGACCTGCCGCACGGCCGCGCGCTGCCGCGAGGTCTTCATGCCCGACCAGACCTACCTCCAGCAGGCCCAGCCGTCGACGTTCGGCCACTACCTGCTCGGCTTCGTGCCGCCCGCGCTCCGGGACGGGCAGCGTCTGCTCGGCGCGCTCGCCGAGGTGAACACCAGCCCGGGCGGTGCCGGCTGCGTCAACGGCAGCCGGCTGCTCGAGGACCGCCAGGTCGTCGCGGACCTGCTCGGCTTCGACGGCGTCATCACCCACACCCGCGACGCGATGTGGCAGACCGACACCTTCATCGACCTGCTGGCCACCAGCGTCAGCCTCCTCTCCAACCAGTCGAAGCTCGCCGAGGATCTCGAGATCTGGTCGAGTCAGGAGTTCGACTACATCGACCTCGCCGGCCCCTACACCCGCGCGTCGGTGCTGATGCCGCAGAAGCGCAACCCGTACGCGCTCTCGATCGTGCGCGGCGCCGGCGGCGTGCTGATCGGCAGGCTCGCCGGCTTCCTCGCCGTGGTCAAGAGCCCCTCGGCCCGCAGCGACAACCTGATCTTCGCCTACGGCGAGATCCCCAAGGCGCTCGACTTCGCCGCCCGGGTGACCGCGCTGATGGACGGTGTCGTGGACACCATGACGGTGAACGCCGAGCGGATGTGGGAGCGCCTCGAGGAGGGCTACACCCAGGCCACCGACCTCGCGGAGTTCGTGATGCTGCGCTGCGGCATCGACTACCGCGCGGCGTACCTCGTCGTCGGGGAGGCGGTGCGCACCGCCAGCCGCGACGGCGTACGCGGGGTCGACATCTCCTCCGGAGACCTCGACGCGGCCGCCGCCGACGTCGTCGGCCGCCCGCTCGGCCTCGACCCCGAGGAGGTCCGCGCCGTCCTCGACCCGCGCACGATCGTCGCCACCCGCAGCGCCCTCGGCGGCGCCGCCCCGGAGGCGGTCTCGGCGATGGTCGACGACTACCTCGTCCGCGCCGCCGACCTCGAGAGGCAGGCCCGCCACGCCCTGGAGACCTACGCCGTGGCCGAGGCTCGGTTGGTGGCCCGCGCGCGGCAGGCCGCGCGCGGTTGAGCGAGCGCTGCAACGGCGTGCAACGTCGGTGCAACGGCGCGAGCCAGGCTCCCGTCATGGAACCCACACCCGACCGCTGCGGCTGCCGTTTCGAGCAGAGCGCTCCCGCCCATCACCGCCGGCTCGTCGCCCTCGAGCACGAGCCGATGACGTCCCTGGTCGAGCTGATCGAGATGGCCGCCACCTGGGGCGAGCTCGAGTTCGGCGAGTCGGAGCCGGTGATCGCGCCGGCCGACTGGATCCAGTTCGCCCAGGAGCACGCCTGGAGCGACGCCGACCGCGTGTTCGACGCCCTCGTCGCGCTGTCCTCGATTGCGCTGTCCTCGGTTGCCCCCGCCCGATCCTCGCTGGCGACCGTCACGCCCCTGCCGCTCGCGGCGCGCTCGGTCGAGCCGGTGTTCGCCACGGTCTGAGTACGTGTTGAGAGAGGGTCATGGCCTGCTGCGCGCCGCCCCGGCACGCACCTGGACCGCGTTGTCGTCGGTCGCCGGGACTCCGTCCCGCCTCCCTCCTCCGCCTTGCCAGGCACGCACCGGATGCGACGCTCGCGACGGCCGACCCCTTTCTCAACACGTACTGAGCCTGCGTCGGGCCGCGGCCGGACCGGGTCAGCGCCGCTCCGGCACCGACGCCCAGATCGCCCTGGTCACCCGGCTGGTGGGGTTGCGCCAGGCGTGGGCCTCCTCGGACCGGAAGTGCAGCGAGTCGCCGGCGGTCATCCGGAAGACCTGGCCGCCCACGGTGAGTTCCAGGGTGCCCGAGACGACGTGCACCAGCGTCTCGCCCGCCGGGTCGGCGGCCTCGTCGGACCGCGCCCCGCCCGCGACCTCCCGGACCGCGGCGTCGAGGTCGAACGGTCCCGACCCGGCGCTGATCCTGCCGATCTCGACCTGTCCGTCGGTGGACGTCCTGGTGGGGCGCTGCCGGGCGGGCGTGTAGACGACGGGGGAGGCGGCGTCCCCGGCCTCGTTGACGAAGTGGGCCACCGGGACCTGGAAGGTCGCCGCGAGCTTCAGCAGCGTCGTGATGGTCGGCACCATCGTGCCCTGCTCGACCTTGTGGATCGCCGCGGGCGAGACGTCGGACCGGTCGGCGAGTTGCTGGAGGGAGAGGCCGTGGCGAGACCGTAGTGCGTGCAGCCGGGGACCGATGCCCGAGACGACCTCGGTGACCTCGGACTCGCTCAGGGGCGCGGTGCTGAGCCGGTCGACGGACACGGCTTCGGGCCCGGCCGCCGCGCGGGATGGGGATGAGGAAGGGGACACGGCGTTCAGGCTAGCTCATGGTCGACCCGCGAGAATCGTTTCTCATCTTGTGTGTTCATCTCAGATCGGAGACATTCATCACCGTGAGAACCGTCCGGAGCACCTGGCAGAGCGGCTACCACTGCACGGTCGAGGCCGGCAGCTTCACTCTCGATGTCGACGAGCCGCCCGAGGCCGGCGGCACCGACCTGGGTCCGCAGCCGACCGACCTGTTCCTCGCCTCGGTGGCCTCCTGCTTCACCCTCGCGATCAGCTACGCCGCGAGGAAGCGCTCCGTCGACCTCTCGCACCTGTCGGTCACGGTCACCGGGGAGTACGACGGGCTGCGGTTCGCCTCCGTGCACGTGAGCGCCGAGGTCGGCGCGCCCGAGGACGAGCTCGCCAGTCTGGTCGCGACCGCGGAGCGCGTCTGCTACGTGACGAACACGCTGCGCCGAGGTGTCGAGCTGACGACCCGGGCGGCCGTCGTCACGCCTTGACCAGCGCTCAGCCGGGTATCTACTATCAGACACAATTATTTAGGATCAGATTCGAAGAAAGAGCGCTACGTGAAGATCGTCGTCATCGGCGGGGGTGCCGCTGGGCTCGGCGTGGCCGGCGCGGCCAAGGGCCACGACCCGAGCGTGGAGACCGTCGTCTACACCGAGTTCGAGGACGTCGCCTACAGTCCGTGTGGGATCCCGTTCGTGCACGGCAAGGAGATCGAGTCCTTCGAGAAGCTGTTCCTCGCCACCAAGGAGCAGTACGTCGCGCAGGGCATCGACGTCCACTACGAGACGACGGTCGAGAGCATCGACACGAGGTCGAGGACCGTCAAGGTGCGCGGCGAGGGCGAGGTCTCCTACGACGAGCTCGTGCTCGCGACCGGCTGGAACTACGACACCCCGGATCTCCGCGGGGTCGATCTCGGCGGGATCTACCACGTCAAGAACATCCGCGCCGCGATGGAGTGGGACAGGTTCCTCGACACCGTGAAGTCCGCGGTCGTGGTCGAGTCCGGACCGATCGCCATGGAGATGGTCTCCGCCCTCCGGCACCGGGACATCGAGGTCACCCTGGTCGACCCGGGCCCATGGCCGATGGCCGACGTGATCGACCCCGAGATCGTGGAACCGGTCCGCAGGGACTGGGAGGAGTCCGGGGTCCAGCTGAAGTTCAACGAACGGGTCACGGCGTTCCACGGCACCGACACGCTCACCCACGTGAGCACGACGTTCGGCGCCGTCGAGGCCCAGCTCGCGATCATCGGCAGCCACAAGGTGGCCAACACCGCGCTGGCGAGCGCGGCCGGCATCAAGCTCGGCAGCACCGGCGGCATCGCGGTCGACGCGCGGATGCGCACGTCCGACCCGCACGTGTACGCCGCCGGCGACTGCGCCGAGATCCCGCACGGTGTCTCGGGCGTTCCGCTGCAGGGACTCTCCGGCAGCCACGCCTACGCGCAGGGCAAGACCGCGGGCATCAACGCTGCCGGCGGCCACCGGGTGCACGACCCGGTGGTGGTGCCGTGGGGCATGCTCGCCGGCCAGTGGATGATCGGTGGGGTCTCCTTCGGCGAGACGCTCGCCACCGCCCTGGGCCTGCCGTTCGTCACCGGCGTGGCCAACGGCATCACGCGGGCGCGCTACTACCCCGGC
Organism: Nocardioides hungaricus; assembly: GCF_054782915.1. NCBI lineage: Bacteria > Bacillati > Actinomycetota > Actinomycetes > Propionibacteriales > Nocardioidaceae > Nocardioides > Nocardioides hungaricus. The sequence continues at coordinate 96,994 of NZ_BAAGRO010000026.1, forward strand.
GTCAAGCCGATCACCGTGAAGCTGCTCGCGGACCCGGCCACGAGGCGGCTGATCGGCGCCCAGATGGTCGGCGGCGAGGGCATCAAGGAGCGGGCCGACTTCCTCGGCGTGGTGGCCAGGACCGGGGTCACCGTCGACACGCTCGCCACGATGGAGAACGTCTACTCACCCGCCATCGGCGCGCTCAACGAGCCGATCGCCATGGCGGCCCAGAACCTCGTGTCGAAGCTCTGAGGCGCGACGGTGTCCTTCTTCCGCTGGCTCCGCTCGAACTCCGAGCACGCCCTGCTGCGCGACGCGCAGAGGCGGATGGCCGCCAAGTACGGCGCCAACCCGCCGGGCCGCCCGCACGGGCTCGAGGACCGATGGTGGCGTCAGGTCTTCACCCCGCTCTACCGCATCCTGCCGTGGCGGCTGCGGCGAGCGGCCATGCAGCGGATCCCCGGCAGCCACCGGATGGGCTGGCCGCACCCGACCTACCTCCCACCGCACGATCAGTGAGAAGCAGCACCCAACACCAATCAAGAAGGAGTCAGCCGATGCCGAAGACCGTCACTATCGACCCGCCCCAGGAGGGCGACATCCTGTTCGACGTCGAGCAGAAGGTCTTCCCCGACCTGCAGGCCAACGAGGGGGAGAAGGCCTACGTCTTCATGCACACGGTGCCCTTCGAGGGCTCGGTCGGGCTGGTCAACATGCTCACCGCCACCCGCCTCCAGCGGAAGGGCTTCGAGCTCACCTTCGTCCTCTACGGGCCCGGCGTGCTCATGGCCTCGGCCGCCCGCGGCTACCCCTCGGTCGGCTCCGAGGGCTTCCCCGGCAACCTCGGCTACAACAAGCAGCTCAAGACGCTCATCGACGAGGGCGCCAAGGTCTACGCCTGCCGGTTCGCGATGGGCGCGCTGTACGGGATGCGCGAGGACGACCTGATCGAGGGCGTGCAGGCGTTCAACCCGCTCGACGTCCTGGACGCCAACATCCAGGCCTGGCGCGAGAAGGCGATCATCTTCTCGACCTGGACGCTCTAGGGACGTTCTGGGCACTTCCACCACCTGTTCGAAGAGCAGGAGCCTGGGCGCCGCGGGGTCGTCCTGGGTGGCCCCAGATCGCTGGGTGCCCCAGGCCAGAGTCGAACTGGTGACCTTTCGCTTCCGGGCTGTGGTGGAGTGCGGCTGCTCTGGGTGTGGATCGCTGGGTGCCCCAGGTAGGAGTCGAACCTACGACCTTTCGCTTCCGGGCTGTGGTGGAGTGCGGCTGCTCTGGGTGTGGATCGCTGGGTGCCCCAGGTAGGAGTCGAACCTACGACCTTTCGCTTAGGAGGCGGCTGCTCTATCCACTGAGCTACTGGGGCCGGGGACGAGGGTACAAGAGACGTCCGGCAGCCGATCCCCGTGGCGGCGTGCCGCCGTTTTGTCCGAAGCCGCTGGTCACAGGGACACTTAAGGATCGAGCCGTACCCTCGGCCGAGCCCGACTCCCGACCTCCTGAGGTGCCACCGCATGCCCGACGCTGCGTCCGAGCACGAGCAGCGCGACCCCGGCGCACCCAGACGCAAGGCGAAGACCCGCAAGCGGCACACCGTCGCGAAGGTGCTGGTCGCGACCGTCGTCGTCCTCGGCATGGTGACCGGCCTCGGCACCATCTGGCTCTACCGGCACCTCAACGGCAACCTCAACGTGCTCGATCCGAGCGCGCAGATGTCGAACCGGCCGGACAAGGTCGACGTGGAGGGGCCGAAGGAGCCGCTCAACATCCTGGTGATGGGCTCCGACAGCCGCGACTGCGAGGGCTGCAACATCGACAACCTCACCGGCGGCGGCCAGCGCTCGGACACCACGATCCTGCTGCACGTCTCCGCCGACCGGCAGCGTGCCTACGGCATCAGCATCCCGCGCGACTCGATGGTCGACCGTCCCGAGTGCAAGACCGCGGACGGCCAGACGATCCCGGGTGCCGACAACGTGATGTGGAACGAGGCGTTCGGGCTCGGCGGCCCGGCCTGCACGATGCAGCAGTTCGAGCAGCTCACCGGCGTCCGCCTCGACCACTTCGTGGTGGTGAACTTCGAGGGCTTCAAGGACATGGTCGACGCCGTCGGCGGCGTGGAGATGTGCATCCCCCAGCCGATCGACGATCCTTCGCACGGCATCAACATCGAGGCCGGCACCCGCAAGCTCAAGGGCGCCGAGGCGCTCAACTACGTCCGGGCCCGCTACTCGATCGGCAACGGCTCCGACGTGGGACGGATGAAGCGCCAGCAGGCGTTCATCGCGTCGATGACCAGTGCCGTGGTGTCCGCGGGCACGCTCGCCCGGCCGGACCGGCTGGTGCGGTTCCTCAACGCCGCGACCAGCTCGCTCACCGTCGACCCCGGCCTGAAGAACGTCGTGAAGATCGCCGACCTGGGCCTGCAGTTCCAGAACACCGGCCTGGACCAGATCCAGTTCCTCACGATCCCGAACATGCCGGACCCGCAGGACCCCAACCGCCTGGTGTGGACCCAGCCGCAGGCCCAGCAGGTCTGGGACAAGATCGCCAACGACGAGCCGCTGACCAAGAGGCTCACCCAGGACGTCATCTCCGCCGGCAACCTGCCCGGGAGCGGCGGCGGGCCCAAGAGCCAGGCCGACCAGCAGGCGCTCGCCGACGCCGGGCTGTGCACGTCGTGAGGGGGAAGCCCGCCGAGTCGGACTGGGAGCGCCGCAAGCGGCGGGCCGAGGTCTTCGGCGACCCGATGCCGGACACCACCCGCGACGAGCGCGGGGACGCGCCGGAGCGCGACGACGAGAGCGACCGATGGCTGCGGGAGCAGGTGCCCCCGCACCATGGTTCCTAGGCCGGCGGTCCCTGCCGCGCGGCGAGCAGGTCGCGGATCTCCTCGAGCAGCTTGACGTCCTCGGGCGTGCCGGGCTCCTCGCTCGGGAAGTAGCGCTCCTTGGCCACCGTGTACGGCTTCACGATGAGGAAGTAGACGACCGCGGCCATGATCGCGAACGAGATCAGCGCGGTGAGCCACGCGCCGACCGAGACGCCGCCGGGTGTGTAGCTCGAGAAGTTGGGCGTGCCGCCGACCTTGCCGATGAGGTCCATGATCAACTTCACGGTCGCGGTGATCACGGCTGCGAACGCGGTTGCCATGATGAACGCGACGGCGAGCTCGACGAGGTTGCCGCGGAGGATGAAGTTCTTGAAGCCGGTCATGTCGGCACGTTAGCCGGTGAACGCGACGGTGAGGAACGTCCGCGCCGCAGCGTCCGCCACCGGAGGTACGTCGGACGGCGGCACGCCGAGCACGACCAGCCGCCCGCCGAGGCCGGCGACGCCCGGGTCGCCCTCGTCGGCGGGGAGCGCCAGCACCGCGGCGTCCGCGGCCACCACCGTGGCCGGTCCGCCCTGGGGGTCGGCCGCGACCAGGTCGACCCGGTCGCCGACGGTCAGCAGGCCCGCCACGCCGGCGTCCGGGAGCCGCACCGGGACCGCGGCCAGCCCCGGGTAGCCCTCGGTCAGCCCGGGCCCGACCAGGCGCACGTCGGTCAGCGGCTCGCCCGCGCGCAGCGGCGCGGCGAGCGTCCGCCCGACGGCCGCGTCGACGATCCCGGCGGGCACCGAGCCGGGCACGAACCCGACCGTGCGCAGATCGGCGTCGGTGAGCACCGCGCCGGACGGCAGGTCGCGGGCGGCGACGGTCACCGGCACCTCGGCCGGCGGGGGCGCGGTGGCCGCCTGCAGCGCCGCCGCGACGGCGACGGCGGTCAGCAGCGCGGCGAGCAGGCGGCGCCGGGCCAGCACGGCACGGCGTACGGATCGGAGCAGGGCGGCGAGGCGGCGCATGGCCGCGACGCTAGGCGGGATCGGCCGGACGCGCTGCGGCTCTCCACAGGCCTCAGTCGGAGGAGCTCGAGGAGGACGCGGCGGCGGCCGCCGGAGCCGGCTTCGAGTCGGTCTTCGTCTCCGTCTTGCTCTCGCCCTTGGTCTCGGTCGTCGGGGACGAGGAGGAGGTGTCGGACGCGGAGCGGCTGTCGGTGCGGTAGAAGCCAGAGCCCTTGAACACCACGCCCACGGCGTTGAACAGCTTGCGCAGCCGGCCGCGGCACTCGGGGCACTCGGTGAGCGCGTCGTCGGAGAAGCTCTGGGCCTGCTCGAAGGCGTGGCCGCACTCGGTGCAGGCGTACTGGTAGGTCGGCACTGTCCCCTCTTTCGCTGGTAGAGCCTCCGCTGGCACTCGGGCCAAGCGAGTGCCAATGCTACGACACGGCACAATGGCGGGCGACATGGCTGCGGGGACGGTGGGGGCGACGGGGTTCCGGGGCTGGCCGCGGGCCGCCCGGCTCGCGACCTACGTCGCCGGCGCGCTGGCGCTGCTCCTGGTCGCCGGCCTGCTGACCGGCGTCTACCTGGTGCGCCGGCCGTTCCCGCAGACGACCGGCACCATCGACGTACCCGGCCTGGAGGGCACCGTGGAGGTGGTGCGCGACGAGTCCGGCATCCCGCAGCTCTACGCCGACTCGATGTCCGACCTGATGATGGCGCAGGGCTACGTGCACGCCCAGGAGCGGTTCTTCGAGATGGACGTGCGGCGCAAGGCGACCGCCGGGCGGCTGGCGGAGATGTTCGGCAAAGCGGCGCTGGAGAGCGACGAGTACGTCCGCACCATGGGCTGGCGGCGGGTCGCCGAGCAGGAGCTCGCGCTGGTGACGCCGGAGACGCGCGCCGCGCTGACGGCGTACGCCGCCGGGGTCAACGCCTACCTCGACCAGAGGTCGCCCAGCCAGATCGCGGTCGAGTACACCGTGCTCAACGCCGGCGGGCTGGGCTACGAGCCCGAGCCGTGGACGCCGGTCGACTCGATCGCCTGGCTCAAGGCGATGGCGTGGGACCTGCGCGGCAACATGACCGACGAGATCGACCGCGCGCTCGCGCTGGCGAGCAACTCCGCCGCGCAGGTGGCCGAGCTGTACCCGCCCTACGACTACCGCGCAAATGCGCCGATCGTGTCGGGGGGAGCGGTCGTCGACGGCGTCTTCGAGCAGGACGCGACCGGGCCGGGCACGCGCAACCCGACCCGGCCGGCGTACACCGCGGACATGCGGGCCGCACTGACCCGGCTCCGCGCCGGGATCGCGGACCTGCCCGAGCTGCTCGGCCGCGGCGACGGCCTGGGCAGCAACAGCTGGGTGGTCAGCGGCGAGCGCTCGGAGACCGGCGCCCCGCTGCTCGCCAACGACCCGCACCTCGGCGTGAGCATGCCGGGCATCTGGATGCAGATGGGCCTGCGCTGCCGCACGGTCAGCGAGGAGTGCCCACTGGACGTCTCGGGGTTCACGTTCTCCGGCGTCCCGGGCGTGATCATCGGCCACAACGCCGACATCGCCTGGGGCTTCACCAACCTCGGGCCCGACGTCAGCGACCTCTACCTCGAGCGGGTCGAGGGCGACCGGTGGCGCTACGACGGGAGGTGGCGCCCGCTGCGCACGCGCACCGAGACGATCGCGGTGGCCGACGGGCCCGACGTGGAGCTCACCATCCGCGAGACCCGGCACGGCCCGCTGCTCTCCGACGTGGCCGACGACGTGGCCGCGGTCGGGCGGGGCCGCTACGCCGTCGCGCTCCAGTGGACCGCGCTGGAGCCCTCGCGCACCATGGACGCCGTCCTGGCGATGAACCGGGCCGCCGACTGGGACAGGTTCCGGGCCGCGGCGGCGAGGTTCGCCGTACCGGCGCAGAACCTCGTCTACGCCGACCGGCAGGGCAACATCGGCTACCAGGCGCCCGGGCGCATCCCGATCCGCAAGTCCGGCAACGACGGCCGGCTGCCGGCGAAGGGCTGGCTGCCGGAGGACGACTGGACCGGCGACTACATCCCGTTCGACGGGCTGCCCAGCCTGCTCAACCCGGACGAGGGGTTCATCGTCACCGCCAACCAGGCCGTCACCGGCCCCGACTACCCCTACTTCCTCACCGACGACTGGGACCGCGGCTACCGCTCGCAGCGCATCCGCGACCTGATCGAGGAGCAGGGGAGGCTCTCCGTCGACGACATGCTCGCGATCCAGCTCGACGACCGGCATCCGATGGCGAGCGTGCTCACGCCGTACCTCCTCGACCTCGACCTGGGCGGCGGCTACTACGCCGCCGGCCAGCGCGAGCTGCGCGGCTGGGACGGGCGGCAGCGCGCCGACAGCCCGGGCGCGGCGTACTTCAACGTCGTCTGGCGCAACCTGCTGGCGCTGACGTTCCAGGACGACCTGCCCGAGGAGGCCTGGCCCGACGGCGGGGACCGGTGGTACGCCGTGGTCACCGACCTGCTCCGCGAGCCGGAGAGCCCGTGGTGGGACGACAAGCGCACCGAGGACGTCACCGAGACCCGCGACGACATCCTGCGCCGGGCGCTGCTCGACGCCCGCGACGAGCTCACCCGCCGGCAGGCGCTGGACCCGAGCGAGTGGTCGTGGGGCCGCCTGCACCGGCTCGACCTGCGCAGCCCGACCCTCGGCGAGTCCGGCATCGGGCCGGTCGAGTGGCTGGTCAACCGCGGCGGCTGGGAGGTCGGCGGCGGCGCCTCGACGGTGAACGCGACGTCGTGGGACGCGAGCGAGGGGTCGAGCGAGGGATATGGCGTCGACAGCGCGCCGTCGATGCGGATGGTCGTGTCGCTGGCGGACTGGGACGACTCGCGCTGGATCAGCCTCACCGGCGTCTCCGGCCACCCGTTCAACGAGCACTACACCGACCAGACCGAGCTCTGGGTCAGGGGCGAGACGCTGCCCTGGGCGTTCAGCGAGAGGGCCGTCGAGGACGCCGGCGAGGACGTGCTGACGCTCAGGCCGGCCGGCGGATCCCCGTCGGCGTCGCCACGAACAGCACCGGCCGGTCGTGCGGCTCGACCGGGACGTCGACGCCGACCTCCTCGTCGTAGAGCAGGGCGCAGGTGAAGGTGCCGACCGGCACCCGGCCGAGGGCGCGGTCGTAGCAGCCGCCGCCGCGGCCGAGCCGGACGCCGGTGGGGGAGACCGCGAGGGCGGGCACGAGCACGACGTCGGCGGTCCCGATCGAGTCCGGCCCGAGCGGATCGGCGGTCGGCTCCAGCAGCCCGAACCGCGCGGGCACGAGCCCGTCGGGGCCGGTGTAGACGGCCCAGTCGAGGTCCCTGTCGGGCAGTACCACGGGCAGCACCACCCGCTTGCCGGCCGCGCGCAGGCCGTCGAGCAGCGGGCCGGTGCCGGGCTCCCCGTCGACCGAGACGTACGCCGCCACGGTCGCTGCCCGCCGTACCGCATCGGAGGCGAGGAGGTGCCGGGCGATCGCGCGCGCGGCCTCCCCGACCTCGGCGAGCGGGCGGCGGTTGCGGGCGGTCAGGAGCCGGTCCCGGGCCGCGACTTTGGCGGGTGATTGCATGGCCGTCACACGGGAAGCCTACGATCGTGGGCATGGGTAGTGCTGGCCTGAACAGGGCACGCGAGAAGATGGCTGCGGCCGGCGTGGACGAGGTGGCGATCGAGACCTTCGCCCACTACTACCGCCTCCTCGAGCACGGCGAGACCGGGATGATCCCCGAGTCGACCATCGAGCCGGTCGACATGGAGTCGCTGGCGAGCGTGGAGGTGCCCGACGAGGACGCCGCGGCCGCGATCCGCGGGACCGCGGTGATCAAGCTCAACGGCGGCCTCGGCACCTCGATGGGCATGGACCGCGCCAAGTCGCTCCTCTGTGTGCGTCGTGGGCTGTCCTTCCTCGACGTGATCGCCCGCCAGGTCCTGCACCTGCGGCAGAGGTACGACGCCCCGCTGCCGCTGCTCCTCATGAACAGCTTCCGCACCTCCGGCGACACGATGGCGGCGCTGGCGCGCTACGACGACCTCCCGGTCGAGGGTCTGCCGCTGGAGTTCCTGCAGAACAAGGAGCCCAAGCTGCTCGCCACGGACCTCGCCCCGGCGAGCTGGCCCAAGGACCCCGACCTCGAGTGGTGCCCGCCGGGCCACGGCGACATCTACACCGCGCTGCGCGGCACCGGCCTGATCGACCTGCTGCTCGCCGCCGGCTACCAGCGCGTCTTCGTCTCCAACTCCGACAACCTCGGCGCCGTACCCGACCCGCGGATCGCGGGCTGGTTCGCGACGACCGGGACGCCGTTCGCGATCGAGGCGGTCCGGCGTACTCCCTCCGACCGCAAGGGCGGCCACTTCGCGCGCCGCAGGGCCGACGGCCGGATCGTGCTCCGCGAGAGCGCGCAGACGCTGGACGCCGACCGGGAGGCGCTGGCCGACCTGGACCGGCACCGGTTCTGCTCGACCAACAACATCTGGTTCGACCTCGCCGCCATGAAGCAGGTCCTCGACGAGCGCGAGGGCATCCTGGGCCTGCCGCTGATCCGCAACGTGAAGACGCTCGACCCCGGCGATCCGTCCACGCCCGAGGTGGTCCAGATCGAGACCGCGATGGGCGCCGCCGTCGAGGTGTTCGAGGGGTCCCGGCTGCTCGAGGTCGGCCGCGACCGGTTCGTGCCGGTGAAGACCACGAACGACCTGCTGGTGCTGCGCTCCGACGTCTACGACATCGGCTCGGACTTCGTGCTCGACCAGGTGTCCGCCGAGATCCCGTTCATCGACCTCGACGGCGACTTCTACAGGCTGGTCGGCGAGTTCGACAAGCGGTTCCCGGAGGGGGCGCCGTCGCTGCAGCGGGCGTCCTCGCTGCGCATCGACGGCGACTTCACCTTCGGCCACGGCGTCCAGGTGGTCGGCGACGTGGCGCTCGAGGCCGGCTCCGCCCAGCGGGTCGCCGCCGACACCGTCCTCGCGACCGATGGCTGACGGCCTGCTCTCGGTCGACGACCACCGGGAGCGGATCCTCGAGGCCATCGAGCCGCTGCCGGCGTTCCCGCAGCCGCTGATGGAGGCGCTGGGCCTCGCCGCGGCCGAGGACGTGGCCGCGACGATCGACCTGCCGTCCTTCGACAACTCCGCGATGGACGGGTACGCCGTGCGGCTCGCCGACGTCGCCACGGCATCGGAGGAGTCGCCGGTGCACCTGCCGGTCGTGGGCGAGATCGGCGCCGGGCAGGCCCGGCTGCTGGCGCTTCCGCCGGGCACCGCCGTGAAGATCATGACCGGCGCCCCGGTGCCCACCGGCGCGGACTCGGTGGTGCCCTACGAGTGGACCGACCGCGGGGTCGCGCAGGTCCGGATCGACCGGGCGCCGGCGTACGCCCAGCACGTCCGGCCCGCCGGCGACGACGTGGAGGCCGGCGACGTGCTGGTGTCCGCGGGCGCCGTGCTCGGCCCGCGCCACGTCGGCCTGCTCGCGGCGGTCGGCCGCGTGACCGTGCTCGCCCGCCCGCGGCCGCGGGTGGTCGTGGTGTCGACCGGCTCCGAGCTGCGCGAGCCCGGCACCGAGCTCGGCCACGACTCGATCTACGACGGCAACTCGTTCCTGCTCGCGGCGGCCGCGCGGCGGGCGGGCGCTGTGGCCTACCGCGTCGGCATCGTGCCCGACGAGCCGCGGCTGTTCCTCGACGCGATCCAGGACCAGCTGGTCCGGGCCGACGTCGTCGTCACCAGCGGCGGGGTCTCGCAGGGCGACTACGACGTGGTCAAGGAGGCGCTGTCGCCGCTCGGCACCGTGTGGTTCGGCGGTGTCGCGATGCAGCCGGGCAAGCCGCAGGGCTTCGGCCACGTCGGCGAGGACCGGACGCCGATCTTCACGCTGCCGGGCAACCCGGTGTCGTCGTACATCTCCTTCGAGCAGTTCGTGCTGCCGGCGCTCCGCAAGCTGATGGGCCGGACGCCGTACGCCCGGCCGATGGTGACCGCGCGGCTCACCCACGACCTGCGCTCGCCCGACAACCGGCGGCAGTTTGCGCGGGCGTCGTACTCGATCGAGAAGGACGGGCCGGCGGTCACGCCGGTGGGCGGACACGGTTCCCACCTGATCGGCGATCTGGCACAGTCCGACGCGCTGGTCGTGGTGCCCGAGGGCGTCGGCACGGTGCCCGCCGGCGAGCAGGTGCAGGTGCTGAGGCTCGACGAGGAGTTCTGATGGCTGAACCGTCTGGCCGGCTCACCCACGTCGACGAGTCGGGCGCCGCCCGGATGGTCGACGTGTCGGGCAAGGACGTCACCGCCCGCACCGCCTCGGCCTCGGGCCGCGTGCTGGTGTCGGCCGAGGTCGTCGCGCTGCTGCGCGGCGAGGGCGTGCCCAAGGGCGACGCGCTCGCGGTCGCGCGGATCGCCGGGATCATGGGCGCCAAGCAGACCCCGGCGCTGATCCCGCTCTGCCACCCGCTCGCGGTCTCCGGCGTCACGGTCGACCTGGCCGTGGCCGATGACGCCGTCGAGATCACCGCGACCGTGCGGACCGCCGACCGCACCGGCGTCGAGATGGAGGCGCTGACCGCGGTGTCGGTGGCCGCCCTCACCGTCGTCGACATGGTCAAGGCGGTCGACAAGGGCGCGGTCATCACCGACGTGCGCGTCGAGTCGAAGTCCGGCGGCAAGAGCGGGGACTGGTCGCGGTGACCGCTCTCCGCGCCGAGGTCGTCGTGGCGTCCAACCGGGCCGCCGCCGGCGTCTACGAGGACATCACCGGGCCGGTGCTCGTGGAGTTCCTGCGCGAACTGGGCTTCCTGGTCGAGTCGCCGGTCGTCGTACCCGACGGCGAGCCGGTGGGCGCCGCGATCGCCGCGGCCGCCGACGGGGGAGCGCGGGTCGTGCTCACCACCGGCGGCACCGGCCTCACGCCGACCGACCGCACGCCCGAGGTGACCCGGGCGCTGCTGGACTTCGAGGTGCCGGGCATCGCCGAGGCGATCCGGGCGTACGGCGTCGCGCAGGGCGTCCCGGCCGCCGTACTGTCCCGTGGGCTGGCGGGCGTGGTCGGCTCCTGCCTGGTCGTGAACCTGCCCGGCTCGCGCGGGGGAGTGAAGGACGCGGTCGCCGTGCTGCGGCCGATCCTCGTGCACGCCGCGGAGCAGGTCGTCGGGAGCGACCACTGATGCGAAGCATCGAACGGGCATGACCGACGGGTGGCCCGCCTGGCTCACCTCGGACGAGGTGACCGTCCGCCCCCTGGCCTACCGGGACGCCCGCGCCTGGCGCGACGCCCGCCGCCGCAGCGCGGCCTGGCTCCGCCCGTGGGACGCGACCGTGCCGCCGGGCGCGTCCGCGCGGCCCTCGACGTTCCGGTCGCTGGTGCGGCGGCTGCACAGGCAGGCACGGGCCGGGACGACGTACCCCTTCGCGATCGACGTGGCCGGCCGGTTCGCCGGACAGATCACCGTCAACAACATCGTGCGCGGCTCGGCGCAGTTCGCCTCGATCGGCTACTGGCTGGACCGGCAGTACGCCGGCCGCGGCGTGATGCCCCGGGCGCTCGCGCTGGTCGTCGACCACTGCCTCACGACGGCCGGCCTGCACCGGATCGAGGTGGCGATCCGGCCGGAGAACTCCAACTCCCTGCGGGTGGTGGAGAAGCTCGGGCTGCGGGAGATCGGCTACGCCCCGAGGCTGCTCCACATCGACGGCGACTGGCGCGACCACCGCCTCTACGCGGTCACCCGGGAGGAGTGTCCGGAGGGCCTGCTCGCCCGGCTCGCATCCCACGAGTCACACGAGTGATTTCACGACACACCTGTTGACCTCCGTCACGGCGTGAGGTAGCGCTCCTAACCTCTGACTCGTGGACCTGAGCGCACTGATCTTCGTCGCCCTCGCCGTGGCGTGGGCCGTCTACCTCGTCCCGAAGGCGCTCCGCCACCACGACGACGTGGCGCGCAGCCGCTCGGTCGAGCGGTTCTCGCACTCGATGCGGGTGCTGGCGCGGCGCGAGCCGGTCAGCAAGAAGAGCGCGCGGCTCGTCGTCACCCCCGGCCGCCCGGCCGCCGAGGCCACCCCCGTCACCGAAGTCCCCGTCACCCCGGACCGGATCCGGGCCCAGCGCGCAGCGGCGAAGCGGGCGACCAAGCGGCGTCGGAACGTGCTGGTGCTCGTTCTCGTGGCGAACCTCGCGACCGCCGGCGTCGCGGGGTTCGGCGTCATCGCCTGGTGGTACGTCGCCATCCCGGCAGGCATCCTGGTCGCCTGGCTGGTGACCTGCCGGATCATGGTCAGGGGCGAGCGTCGCCGGATGGTCGCGCCGTCCTCCCGGATCCCGGTGGAGAAGCCCTCCGAGGACGAGGTCGAGGCGCCCGAGGACCGGGTCGACGGCAGGGTGCTCGTCGAGGAGGAGGTCTCCGACGAGGTCGACCCGATGGCCGACACCTCCGCGGGCATGGCCGCGGTCGTCGACCCGGCGCTGTGGGACCCGGTGCCGGTCACCCTCCCGACGTACGTCGGCAAGCCGGCCGCCACCCGCCGTACCGTCCGCACCATCGACCTCGAGGGCACCGGCGTCTGGACGTCCGGCCGCACCGAGGCCGACGCGGCCCTCGCCCGCGAGGCCGACCAGGCCGACCAGGCTGACCGCGCGGCCCGCGAGGCACGCGAGTCCGGCGAGCGCGCCACCGGCTCCTGATCGTCCGAGGGGTCGCGCGCTCGTTCGACACCACGCTGGCGTACCGCTTCGTGCACCGGTACGCCGCCATCCCGCCCGTCAAGCTGGTGCGTGACCAGGAGCAGTGGGACGCCGCCGGCTGCACCCTCCGCGTGACGCTCACCGAGGTCGACCGCCCGCACGCGTTCGCCTACCGACTCACCGGCCCGATGGGCCTGCTCGCCACCTCGGTCGACGGCCGCTTCGCCTTCGCCCCCGCCGGCACCGGCGTCCGCGTCACCTGGTCCTGGGTGGTCCACCCGCGCGGCGCCCTCGGCAGCGCCGCGATGCCGCTCTTCGAGCGGATGTGGAACCCCTACGCTCGCACCGCCCTCGCCCGCCTCGAGGCCGCCCTCATCCCCTCCTGACCCGATTCGGCCCCCACCGGGGTCCGGTGCTAACGTTTCGCACCGCAACAACCTGGGGCTGTGGCGCAGTTGGTAGCGCGTCTCGTTCGCAATGAGAAGGTCAGGGGTTCGAATCCCCTCAGCTCCACCAAACTCGCTGGTCAGAAGCCTGCACGGATCCTGAAATCAGGAGAAGGCAATGGCAACTCAGCGGAAAGTCAGCACTAAGTCGATCGGACGCAAGGGGTACTCGGCCCGCCTTGGCCGGTCTCGGCCGGCCAAGGCGCGGCTCGCACACCTGGTCTGTATGACGACCACAACACCCTCCGAGACCGGGCTCGGCCCCGTCCTCACCCTGTCCCAACTCGCCTCCCAGCTCGGCGTCACCGTCCAGACCCTGTACGACCTGCGCAGCCAGGGTCGTGGCCCACGCGGGTTCCGCGTCGGCCGTGAGCTCCGGTTCCGGGTCAGCGAGATCGACTCCTGGCTCGCCCAACTTGAGGACGACGACGCCGAGCGACACCCCCGACAGGCCGGCTGATGCGCACCGGAAGACCACGCACCCCGATCGGCACCCACGGTGCCATCAACACCCGCCGCGACAGTGGCCGCGTCGTGGCCGAGACCAGAGTCCGCGACCTCGACGGTCGCCTCCGCCAGGTGAGAGCGTCGGGGCCTACCGCAGCGGCCGCGCGGACTCGGCTGCTCGAGCGCATCCGCGAGCGCCCGTCCCTCCCGAGCGCCGGCGTGCTGCGGCCCACGAGCTCCTTTGCCGATCTCGCTGACCTGTGGCTGACCGACCTCGAGCAACGTGACCTGGCCGGCAACACCAAGGAGAACTACCGGGCCTGCCTGCGGCTGCACGTCCGACCGGCCTTCGAGCACTACACGCTCGTCGAGGTGACGACCGGCCGAGTCGAATGGTTCCTCGCGAGACAGGCGAAGGTCTCGCCCTCGCAGGCCAAGCAGAGCCGCACCATGCTCAACCTGCTCTTCGCCTTCGCGTTGCGACACGACGCCATCGCTCGCAACCCGGTCGAAGGAACGTCGCAGCTGCGACGGGCCAAGGCCACACCGCAAGCGCTGACGATCGAGCAGATCGCTGCGATCCGGGAGGCAGGAGCTTCGTGGCGCACCGAACCAGGACTCCCCGGGCCCAAGCCGGATGGCCAGGTCCGGGACATCATCGAGGTCCTGCTCGGCACCGCGATGCGTCCGGGTGAGGTTCTCGCGCTGCGCCCCAGCGACATCGAAGACCTCCCCACCGGGATGATCGCCAGCGTCAACGGCACCGTCGTCCAACGCAAGGGGAGCGGCGCCGAGAGACAGCCGCGACCCAAGACCGACGCGTCCATCCGGTGCATCCCCGTCCCCGAGTTCGCCGCCGACGTGCTGCGACGTCGCATCGCTGGCATGCCCAGCAGCGCCGGTAGCCGGACCATCTTCGCCAGCCGCAACGGCAGCGCCCTCAGCCCGTACAACGTCCGCCGCACGTTCCGAGAGTTTCTGCAGCTCGCCGGCCTCGGTGGCAGCGGCATCAGTCTGCGCTGGTACCGGCGGACCGGAGCGACCGTGATCGCGCGTGGGATCGGGACCGACGCTGCGGCAGCATTCCTCGGGCACACTTCCACCGTGATCACGGAGGGTCACTACATCGAGCCGGACCGTGCGATCGATCCCACGCCCGCCATGCACCTCGAACGAACGCTGCGGCCGTCCGAGCCGGACGGCGCGCTTCTCGCGAACCGGCCGGCGGACAGAGAGGAGGAACTGTTCGCGACCCTGGATCGCGAAAGCGATGACGACGCGGTTGTCTAGCATCAGCTGGGCAGCTCGCGTGTCGGCTCGGTCGTTGAGACACCTCGACGGAACAACTCGGGCGTGACCCACCCAAGACCAGCCTCACGGCGAATCTGTCGCCACCGGCGCTCGACGTTGTTGACCTGCTGCCACGTCACGTTCCGGGTAGGGAAAACGGCATCGAGGAAGTTGTCCGGCATGTCGCGGCGGCGAGTTTGAAGCATCATTGCCGCTGACTCAGGCAGGGCGACCAGGCGCGGACGGGCGATCGGCTTCCGGTAGGTCCCCACGCCAGACTCCGTCTTGATCGTCGCGTTGATCTCGACGACCCTCGCCCCAAGGTCGATGTCACGCCAGCGGAGCGCGAGCACCTCGCCGATCCGCGCCCCGGTCGCGAGCATCACCTCGATGATGTCGGCGATGTTGCCCGATGACTTCGGCCCTGAGCGCTCCTTGCTGAGCCATGCGTGCACCGCTGTGCGCACGGACTCGAGTTCAACTTCGGTGAGCGACGGATGGTCAGGCGCGGGTCGGCTGATGCTTAGCGACCCTCGTACCGGATTAGCGGTCAGCGCGCCGAGCGCGACCGCGGTGTCCAGCATCGCGCCCAAGACGACCTTTGCCTTGCGCTGGCGGTTCAGGCTCTGTTCTCCCAGTTCGAGAAGCACCTCGTTGATCCGGCCTTTCGCGACCTCACTGATGATCAGAGCGCCAATTCTGGGAATGACGAGATTGCGCAGGACGCGCTCGTACTCATCGATCGTTGTCCGGTCGAGCCGTTGCTCGGCTCGCAGCTGCTCCACCCAGAACCCGACCAGGTCGGCGACGGTCGTCCGCGGGGTGATCGTGGTGTTCATAGTTGCTCCCTCGTGACGGGGTCGGGTGCCCTCGCCTTGAAGGTGTGCAGTTGTTACCTCGCGACCTGTAGCCGCCTCGTCGCCATCTGGGGTCGCGACCTCAAATCCAGAGGTCGCAGGTTCAAATCCTGCCCCCGCTACTGAAAACTGGCCCGTGACCTGCGGAAACGCAGGTCACGGGTCACTCGTCATTTGAGCCATTCCGGCTTGTGTCGCGCTTTCGTGACCCAGAAACCGCGGTGGTCGCGAAGCGAGGCGCGGCCCGAGGGGGCCCGAGTGACGACGCGGTCCATAGCCAGCGAACCGAGGCGTGACCGGAATGGCGCCGATGTCTCGGGCCTTTGGAGGCGCGGCGGACTTAGCCCCGCGCGGGATCAGATGTCGTAGTTCTCGTTGGCTCTCGTTGGTCTTCCAACCTCTTCCATTGCCTGGTCAGAGCGGTCCCGGCGATGGCCGATCCGCACCCTGACAGGCCTGCAGCAAGCGGGGCGGAGGTCTCCGCGGGTTCGCCCCATCGGTCGCGTGAGTGGGAGGCGCTAGTGTGTGGGCGCCAGTCGTACTCCACTCGTGGAGTCAGGGAACCCGGTGAGATTCCGGGACTGACGCGCAGCGGTGAGGGTGACGGGCGAGGCAACACGCCACTGGAGCGATGCTCTGGGAAGGTGCCTCGCACCGGTTGATCCCGAGTCCGAAGACCTGCTGGCACTGGTGACAACCGTCGCCAGGTCGTACGTGGACTCCGCGACAGGGTCCCTGACCAGATAGGTCCTGGCAGTGTCAGCCTCCCGCACTCGCGCCGACCGGTGTCCTGGCGCCCTCCGGCCGTGGCGGGCTGCGGACGGCCTTCTCGTACGGCTTCGACTGATCGGGGGCAGGGTTCCCGCGAGAGCGCTGAGGTCGCTCGTCGAGGTCGCTGAGGAGTACGGCGACGGACGCGTGCACACGACGTCGCGGGCGAATCTTCAGGTGCGTGCCTTCCCCGGCTTCGAAGGCCGGTTGTCATCCGAGGCGCTCGCCGCCCTCGAGCGAACGGGCCTCCTGCCCAGCAGGACCCATGAACTGGTCCGCAATGTGATGGTGTCCCCGCAAACCGGTTTGGCCGGGGGTCGCGCCGACCTCCGAGCGGTTGCACGTGAGCTGGACGACCGGTTGTGCGCTGACCCGGATCTCGCGGCCCTGTCGGGCCGGTTCCTGTTCGTGCTCGACGACGGACGCGGCGATCTACTGGCTCGCAGCTGCGACCTGGGGCTGGTCGCGCTGGACTCGACCTGGGCTCAGCTACGGATCGGGACCGGGTGGGGGGCGACCGTGGAGCTCGCGGAGGCGGCAGGGCGGATCGCGGAGCTGGCGCATGAGTTCGTCGTATGCCGAGGGTGCGGGCCGGGCGCGGCCTGGCACGTGTCGGAGCTGGCCGAGGCCCTCGCCGTACCGAGAGCGTCCGATCCAGGCCTCCCTGACCCGGCGGAACCGTTGCCATTCGGGGCGGTGCCCGGTGGGCGTCATGTCGAGGTTTCCGAGACCGGTCTCGACCAACAGGTCATCGAAGACCTGACCGCAGCAGTCGATCACGTGATTGTCACACCGTGGCGTGGCGTGCTCATTCCCGAGGAGAGCAGATGACCAACCTGCGCAGGCCAACGCGCCACTACGAGTACGTCGACTCCGGACCCGCCATCTATGTCGACTCCTTCGCCACCATCCGGCGAGAGGCCGACCTGCGGGCCGTGCCGGCCGATGCCGAGAAGCTCGCCGTCCGCATGATCCACGGCAGCGGGCAGGTCGACCTCGCTGATGACTTGATCGTGCATCCGCAGATGGTGTCGACTGCCCGGGCCGCGCTGGAGTCGGGCGCGCCGATCCTGTGCGATGCGACCATGGTCGCGACCGGCGTCACCCGGAGCCGACTGCCGAAGGACAACGACGTCGTCTGCCTGCTCAACGACCCGCGGGTGCCCGGGCTGGCCCGCGAGTGGCGTACCACCCGTACCGCCGCTGCCGTCTCACTGTGGGGGCCGCGACTAGACGGTGCCGTTGTCGCCATCGGCAACGCTCCGACTGCACTGTTCCACCTACTGGAGATGATTCTCGACGGGGGCCCACGACCCGCGGCGATCGTGGGCTGCCCGGTCGGCTTCATCGGTGCTGCCGAGTCCAAGCAGGCTCTCGTGGACCTCCACGCCGAGCACGGCATCGACATCCCCTACGCGACCGTCCGCGGCCGTCGCGGTGGATCGGCGATGACCTCGTCAGCACTCAACGCTCTCGCGCAGGAGGCAGAATGACCGGCCGTTTCACGGTTGTCGGCATCGGCCCCGGCGACCCGGAGCTCATGACGCTGAGAGCCGCTCGGATCATCGGCGCGTCCGACGTCGTCGCGTACCACGCTGGCGTGAAGAAGAAGTCCCACGCACGCCGCATCGCCGACGGCGTCATTCCGGCCGACGCCATCGAGGAGGAGCTGCGCTACCCGGTCACCACCGGCACCACGAACCACCCCGGTGGGTATGTCGGGGCGATGGCCGACTTCTACGAGTCCTGCGCGGTGCGGCTCTCGGATCACCTCGACGCCGGTCGCGACGTGGTTCTGCTCTCGGAGGGCGATCCCCTCTTCTACGGCTCGTCGATGTACCTCCACGACCGGTTTAAGGAGATCTACCCGACCGAGGTGGTGCCGGGCGTGCCCGCCTTCGCGGCGGCGACAGCGGCGATCTCTGGTAGCTCTGGCCCGCTGGTTCGACAGACAGACGTCCTGACCGTCCTCCCTGGAACCCTGCCCGAGCCGGAGCTTGCGAGACGGCTGGCGGACACGGAAGCCGCCGTCATCATGAAGCTCGGCCGGACGTTTCCGGCCGTGCGCTCAGCGCTGGCGCAGGCCGGGCGGCTCGAGGGCGCTTGGTACGTCGAGCGGGCGTCGCAGTCCGAGGAGCGTTGGCTGCCCGTCGCCGAGGTCGACCCGGACTCCGTGCCCTACTTCTCCCTAATCGTCGTCCCTGGCGACACGGCCAACCGGCCGACCGCTGACCGGCTGCGCGCTCGCGACGCGGAGCCCAGTGGATCCGCCGCGACACACGACGAGCGGACCGCTGAACTCCTGGTCGTCGGCCTCGGTCCCGGCCCCGACCACTGGCTCACGCCAGAAGCCTCGGCGGCGTTGGGCGAGGTCGACCACGTGGTCGGCTACGCCCCGTACGTGGCTCGCGTCCCGCAGCGTGCCGGACTGACCCGCCACGCGTCGGGCAACACCGTAGAGGTCGACCGGGCTCGTGTCGCGCTCGACCTGGCCAAAGCGGGGGAGAGGGTCGCGGTCGTCTCAGGCGGCGACGCTGGCGTCTTCGGGATGGCAGCAGCCGTCTTCGAGGCGGCCGAGGACCCGGCGTACGCGGGCGTGCCGATCCGGGTGCTGCCGGGGGTCAGCGCCGTGCAGGCGGTGGCCGCCCGTGCCGGTGCGCCCATCGGGGCAGACTTCGCCGTCGTCTCGCTCTCCGACAGGCTCAAGGCGTGGGAGGTCGTGGAACGGCGCCTCCGCGCCATCGCCGACGCCGACCTCGTGCTAGCGATCTACAACCCGGCCTCCCGCTCCCGGACCGAGCAGATAGCCACCGCCCACCGTGTCCTGCTGGAACACCGCAAGCCAGAGACCGTCGTCATCGTCGGGCGCGACGTCGGGCGCGACGAGGAGTCGCTGACCGTCACGACGCTGGCCGACCTGGACCCGGAGACGATCGACATGAAGTGCCTGCTGATCGTGGGTGCCGAGAGCACGCGGGTGAGCCGCGCCGGCGTGTGGACGCCGAGGTACGTGCGGTGAGTGCTGCCGTCCACTTCGTCGGCGCCGGACCGGGCGCGGCCGACCTGCTGACCGTGCGCGCGACGCACCTGCTGGCGCAGGCGGACCTGGTGCTCTATCCCGGCACCTACCTCGATCCCGACGTGCTCGCCCACGTCGGCCCGAGCGCAGAGCTCGTCGACACCCAAGACCTCGACCTCGACACGATGGTCGCGCGGATGGTCGGCGCAGCTGGCGCGGGGCAGACGGTGGTGCGATTGACGTCCGGCGACCCGTCTCTCTATTCCGCGCTGCACGAGCAGACCCGCCGGCTCGATGCTGCCGGGGTTGCCTGGTCGGTGACGCCCGGGGTGCCCGCCTATGCTGCCGCTGCTGCGCTGGTCGGGAGCGAGCTGACGGTGCCGCTGGTGGCGCAGTCGGTGGTGCTGACCCGCATCCAGGCCCGCTCTACCGCGATGCCGGAGTCCGAGTCGCTGGCGGCGTTCGCTGCGACCCGCTCGACGCTCGTGCTGCATCTGGCGATCACGCGAGTGCGGGCGCTGATGGCCGAGGTCGAACCGGAGTACGGCGAGGACTGCCCGGTGGCCGTCGTCTACCGCGCCAGCCAGCCCGGGGAGCAGGTGCTGCGTGGCACGGTGGCGACCATCTCGGAGGTGGTGGAGGCGGCAGGGCTGCGCCAGGCGGCCGTGATCCTGGTCGGCTGGGCGCTGGCCCGCGAGGGCGGCGAGTCCTATCTCTACGACGCGGCCCGCGACCGGAGCTCGAAGCGACGCGGCGATCGGGGGCTCTGATGGAGCTCTACGACGTCATCAACCGTCGTCGTGACACTCGCCGAGAATTCACAGGTGAGCCGTTGGCCGCCGAGGTGCTGGAGCGGCTGCTGTCGGCGGCTCACTGTGCACCGAGTGTCGGGATGAGCCAACCGTGGGACTTCGTGCTGGTCCGCTCGCCGGACGCGCTCAGCGCTTTCGCCGACCACGTCGCGCTCGAGCGGGACGCATTCGCGGCGACGCTCAGCGGTGAGCGCGCCGAGACGTTCTCGCGGATCAAGGTCGAAGGGATCCGCGAGTCGCGGCTCGGGATCGTGGTCGGCTACGACCCGACCCGCGGCGGGCCGAGGGTGCTCGGGCGACACGCCATCGCCGACGCCGGGCTCTACTCGGTGGTCTGCGCCATCCAGAACCTCTGGCTCGCCGCGACCGCCGAGGGCGTCGGGGTGGGGTGGGTCAGTTTCTACCGCGAGGAGTTCCTGCGCGACCTCGTCGGCATGCCGGAGCGCGTACGGCCGGTGGCGTGGCTCTGCGTCGGCGCCGTCTCGGAGCTACCGGACGTGCCTGACCTGGAGCGCTACGGCTGGCGGCACCGCTCGCCGTTGGCGAGCGTCCTGCATGAGGAGAGGTACGGCGTCAGCGCGTCAGTGCCCACTGCGTGACGGTACGGGCCGGGGTCCACCCGGTGAAGGCGCCGACCGGTGCACTGGTCTCGACCGAGACTCGGGTCAGCTCACCGCCGTGCTCCCGGTAGAGCCGACCGAGCAGCATCTCGGTCTCGAGCGTCACGCCGTGCACGACCAGCCGGCCGGCCGGTCGCAGCGCCGTCAGGCAGGCGTCGATCACCCCGTCGCGGGTGGCGCCGCCGCCGATGAAGATGGCGTCCGGCGGGCGGAGCCCGGCGAGCGCGCCGGGGGCCCGTCCGTGCACGACCTCGAGCCCCGGCACACCGAGACTCGTGGCGTTGCGGCTGATCCGCGCAGCACGGTCGGCGTCCGCCTCGACCGCCGTCGTCGTGCAGGACGGGTGGGCGCGCATCCACTCGATCCCGACCGAGCCGGCTCCGGCGCCGACATCCCACAGGTGCTCGCCCGGGGTCGGGGAGAGCCGGGCGAGAGCGCTGGCGCGCAGGTCGCGCTTGGTCAGCTGGCCGTCGTGCTCGAAGGCGTCGTCGGGCAGACCGGCGACCCAGCCGCCGAGGCTCGGGCCGACGCAGTCAATCGCGACGACGTTGAGCCGAGGGAGGTCGAACTCCTTGCCGGTGAGGATGACGGCCTTGTCGAACAGGAAAGAGCTCTGCTCGCGTCCGCCCAGGTCGCCGAGGACGGTGAGCTCACTGTCGCCGTACCCCTCCGCGACCAGCAGCGCCGCCACATCCCTCGGCGTGTGTTCATCGGACGAGAGAACCAGGATCCGACGGCCAGGGGCGAGCTCGCGGCGCACCAGCGCGACGTCGCGACCCACCACGCTCACGACCGCATGGCTCTCCGCCGACCAGCGCATCGCCGCCCGTGCGAGGGCGACTGAGGAGATCCCCGGGACGACAGTCACCTCGTCAGGCCCGAGCAGGTCCATGAAGGTCGTGGCGATCCCCGACACCAGCGGGTCGCCGGACGCCAGGGCGACGACATGCCCGCCCGCCGCCTCGTCCGCCAGGGACGCGAGCAGCGCCGGCAACCGGTCACGCATCGGGGAGGGCCAGGGCTCGCGGCGCTGCCCCGGCACGTCGGGCAGGAGGTCGAGGTGCCGGCGCCCACCGAGCACCACGCGGGCTCGCTCGACCCAGGCCCGGCCAACCTCCGGCACACCGTCCCAGCCGTCGGCGCCGATACCCACCACAGTGATCACGCGAGCAGACGCTATCGTGAGCCCCGCAAGGCGAGAGGTGCCCCAACGGCCCAGCCATCGGAAACGGTGGGGACGGCGGACGGGGAGAATCTGGGAAGCCGGTGAGATTCCGGCACAGGCCCGCTGCGGTGAACCGAGCCTCCACTCACGAGTTGAGCGGAGGACTCGGCAAGTCCGAAGACCGGCCTCCCGCCCGACCAGTCACTGCTGGCGAACAGAGCGGGAGCCTCACATGCCACAGCACTACCCATTTTCAGCCGTCCTCGGTTGCGAGACCGACGCCCTGGACGACATGGGCCTCGCGCTCGTCCTCACGACGATCTCGCCGGAGATCGGTGGCGTGCTCGTGCGGGGCGAGAAGGGCACCGCGAAGTCGACAACGGTGCGGGCGCTGGCCGCCGTGCTGCCGCCCATCGATGTGTACGCGGCCGACAGGTTCTCCGTGGACCCTGCCGACCCGGCAGCCACATCGCCCGACGGCCCGTTCGGCACCGAGACGGAGACCATCGTCCGTCCGGTGCGGCTCGTCGAACTACCCGTAGGCGCGACCGAGGACCGAGTCCTCGGCTCCCTCCACCTCGAGCGGGCGCTGTCACACGGCAAGGTGGAGTACGAGCCCGGACTGCTCGCGAGAGCACACCGCGGCATCCTCTACGTCGACGAGGTCAACCTGCTGCACGACCACCTCGTCGACCTGCTCCTAGATGCCGCGGCAATGGGTCAGGTCACCGTCGAGCGCGACGGCGTATCGGTCGAGCACGCAGCCCGGTTCGTGCTGATCGGCACGATGAACCCCGAGGAGGGGGAACTGCGCCCGCAGCTGCTCGACCGCTTCGGGCTCACCGTCGAGGTTGCCGCCCCCCGGGAGCCGGCGCTACGCGCCGAGGTCGTGCGCCGGCGGATGGCCTACGACGCCGATCCGGTCGCGTTCACCGCGCGCTACCGCGACGCCGACCGCGCCCTAACCGAGCGAGTCGAGACCGCCCGCGAGCGTCTCGCCAAGGTGCGGCTCACCGAGTCTGCGCTCATGAAGATCGCCGAAGTCTGTGCCACGTTCGAGGTCGACGGGCTTCGCGCCGACATCGTCACCGCCCGCACCGCGGTCGCCCACGCCGCCTGGGAGGGCCGCGATGAGGTCACCCGCGCCGACATCCGACGCGCCGCACTGCTGGCGCTGCCGCACCGGCGCCGCCGCAACCCCTTCGATGCTCCCGGTCTCGACGATGACCTACTCGACCAGGTCCTGGGCGACGACGAGCTACCGCCCGAGCCGCCGGAGGGTCCGGCCCCCGATGAGCCGCAGAGCCCACCCGAGGACGACACACCAGATCAGGCGCAGGCTGCCGGACCGCGGGACGAGGCCGGTGAGGGCGACAGTGATCAGGCGCCGACCGACGACACTCTGGCGGAGACTCCGGCCGAGTCTGACGTCGAGCAGCCGATGACGCCTCCCGCAGGCACCGAGGCCGGTTCGACGGTTCGTGCCACCGCGCCGTACCGACCGCGACTGCTGAAGGTGCAGGGGCTCGGCGAGGGCGCGGCCGGACGACGCAGCCGAGCCCTCGCGAGCACCGGTCGCCGCGTCGGCGCCCGGCTGCCGGACGGGCCCACCGGCTCGCTCCACCTGGTGGAGACCCTGCTGGCGGCCGCTGGCAAGCAGTCCTCGCGCGGCCGCACGACCGGACGCGTGGAGCTGCGCAACGAGGACCTCCGGGTCGCCGTGCGGGAGGGTCGGGAGGCCAATCTTGTGCTCTTCTGCGTTGACGCCTCCGGCTCTATGGCCGCGCGTAAGCGGATGTCCCAGGTGAAGACCGCGATCCTCTCGCTGCTGCTCGACGCCTACCGCCGCCGTGACAAGGTCGGCCTGGTCACCTTCCGAGGCGCCGAGGCGACGGTCGCGCTGCCGCCCACACGCTCCGTCGACATCGCTGCAGCGCGGCTCGACGAAGTTCCGGCAGGGGGACGTACGCCGCTGGCCGAAGGGCTGCTCGAAGCCGCTCGCGTGCTGACCCGTGAGCGAATGCGCGATCCACGACTGCGACCACTCCTGGTTCTGGTCACGGACGGTCGCGCGACGGGCGGAAAAGACGCTGTCGCGCGGTCACAGCAGGCTGCGGAGTACGTCGCCGGGCTCGGCGTGACGACGGTCGTCATCGACGGCGAGAGCGGCCCCCTGCGTCTTGGCCTCGCACTGCGACTCGCCGAGCTGCTGCGTGCCGAACACCTCCCCGTGGCCGAGGTCAGTGCTGAGGCGCTGGCCGGCACGGTCCGATCCCGCACGCAAAAGGGAGCGGCCTGATGCCCCAGGGCAAGCCCGCCGTCGTCCCCGACGACGGCCTGACGACGAAGCAGCGTCGCAACCGACCACTGCTGGTGGTGCACACCGGCGACGGCAAGGGGAAGTCCACCGCCGCCTTCGGGCTCGCGCTCCGCGGGTGGAACCAGGGCTGGAAGATCGGTGTCTTCCAGTTCGTGAAGTCGGCCAAATGGCGCATCGGCGAGCAGACCGTTCTGGAGCGACTGGGCCGGCTGCACGAGGAGACGGGCGAGGGCGGCCCGGTCGAGTGGCACAAGATGGGTTCCGGCTGGTCGTGGACCCGAAAGCAGGGTGACGCCGAAGACCACGAGACCGCGGCTCTGCAGGGATGGCAGGAGATCAAGCGCCGCCTGGCCGACGAGAGCCACGACCTGCTGATCCTCGACGAGTTCACCTACCCGATGAAGTGGGGCTGGGTGGACGTCCAGGACGTCGTAGAGACGCTGACCAACCGCCCGGGCTTCCAGCACGTGATCATCACGGGCCGCAATGCCGATCCCCTACTCGTCGAGGCTGCCGACCTAGTCACGGAGATGAGCAAGGTCAAGCATCCGATGGACGTCGGCCAGAAGGGCCAGAGGGGCATCGAGTGGTAGCCCTGCCCCGGCTCGTCGTTGCAGCACCGTCGACCGGACAGGGGAAGACCACGATCGCCACCGGCCTGATGGCGGCACTGCGGATCGCCGGCCACGAGGTGAGCGGCCACAAGGTCGGTCCGGACTACATCGACCCCGGCTACCACGCCTTGGCGACCGGCCGCCCCGGCCGCAACCTCGACCCGCACCTCGTGGGCGAGGAGCGGCTCGTCCCGATGTTGCTGCACGGTGCGTCCGGCGCGGACATCGCGGTGATCGAGGGCGTCATGGGCCTGTACGACGGACGACTGGGCACCGACGGATTCGCCTCCACCGCGCACGTCGCCACACTCACCCGGACGCCAGTCGTGCTCGTGATCGACGTCGCCAAGCTGTCCCGCTCCGCGGGGGCGATCGCCCTCGGCATGGCGACGTTCGACGCCGGAGTCCGGGTGGCCGGTGTCGTCCTCAACCAGGCGGGATCGGACCGCAACACCGCCGAGATCATCGGCTCGCTCGAGCAAACGGGCCTGCCGGTCCTTGGCGTGATGCCGCGCGACGTCCGGCTCTCCACACCCTCACGCCACCTGGGGCTCGTCCCCGCCGCCGAACGGGACGGTTCCATCCGGATGATCGAACAGCTCGGGGAGCAGGTGGCCCGCCACCTGGACCTCGACGCGATCCTCGAGGTCGCCCGCTCGGCGCCGCATCTGGACGCCGAGTCGTGGAGCCCCGCACGAGAGGTGATGTCGGTCGGCGCCAGCGACCACCGGCCAGTCGTCGCGATGGCCGGCGGGCGCGCCTTCACGTTCCGCTACGCGGAGACCGAAGAGCTCCTGACCGCTGCCGGCTGCGAGGTCGTCACCTTCGATCCGCTCGTCGATCAGGCCCTTCCGGCTGGCACGCAGGGCATCTACCTCGGCGGCGGGTTCCCCGAGGTGTACGCCGCCGAGCTCGCCGCTAACCGTGGTCTGCTGGACGATCTGCGTAGCGCCGTGGCAGCCGGGATCCCGACGGTCGCCGAGTGCGCCGGGTTGCTCTACCTGGCCGAGTCGCTCGACGGCGCACCCATGGCGGGCATCCTCCCGGCCACGGCTGCGATGGCAGGGCGGCTCGTGCTGCGTTACCCGGCTGCGGTCGCCGCGACCGACTCGCTCCTCACCAAGGCAGGGGAGGAGGTCACCGGCCATGAGTTCCACCGCACCCGTACCTCCCCGGCGGCCGGCGAGAGCGCGGCATGGGCGATCGACGACGAACCAGTCGGCTATGCCAGCGGGAACCTCCACGCGTCGTACCTCCACGTCCATTGGGCCGGCCACCCTCAGCTCGCCCAGCGGTTCGCCGACGCCGTCTACGCCGCGCCGATGCACGTGGTCTCGCCCGCTCCGCCTGCGGTGCCCGTCACGCGACCCCGTGACCGTGTGGCCGACCCTTTGCGCCATCACGGCGACGTCGAGACGGGGGAGGGGCTCTTGGACTTCGCCGTCAACGTCTACGACGGCGGCCGGCCGGCCTGGTTGGAGCGCGCCCTGCGCGAGAGCCTCACCGCGGCGGCGGCGTACCCCGACGCCGAGCCGGCCCGCGCCGCGATCGCCCAGCGGCACGGCCGAGAGCTCGAGGAGGTCCTTCCGACCGCCGGCGCCGCGGAGGCGTTCACGTTGATCGCCCAGCTGCGCCCATGGCGGCGCCCCATCGTCGTACACCCCCAGTTCACCGAGCCGCATGCGGCGCTGGAGCAGGCCGGACACACCGTGACGACGGTCCTGTGCCGACCGGCGAATGGCTTCGCGCTCGACCCCGACGCGATCCCTGATGACGCCGATCTCGTCGTCATCGGCAATCCCACCAATCCGACCGGTGTCCTCCACCCCGCAGACCTGCTCCGCGGTCTGCGCCGGAGAGGTCGACTCGTCGTGGTCGACGAGGCGTTCATGGACGCGGTGCCCGGCGAGACCGGCTCCCTGGCCCGCGAGCGACTCAAGGGCCTGGTGGTCGTCCGGAGTCTCACCAAGCACTGGTCCATCCCGGGCATCCGAGTCGGCTACATCGTCGGCGATCGCACGCAGGTCCGTTGGTTGGCCGACCGGCAAACGCCTTGGTCCGTCTCGGCACCGGCCATCGCGGCAACGATCGCGTGCACCAGCCGGACAGCGACCCCCGAGGCCCGCGACCGCGCGGCCACGCTGGCGCGCTGGCGCGACTTCCTCGAAGGCGGTCTTCGCGGACGCGGGATCGACTACGCGCCATCGGCGGCGCCCTTCGTCCTGGCGCGGTTGGGACGGGGCGCTCATGCGGCGCTGAGGGAGCGCGGCGTCGCCGTACGCCGGGCCGACACGTTCCCGGGGCTCGACTCCACTTGGGTCCGCATCGCCGTGCGTCCACCGGGGATGACGAACCAGTTCTTCACCGCGCTCGACGCGGTCCGCCTTCTCCAGCCCACCTCGTGAGGTCCGCCATGCCCTACGTCTCCGCCCCGTCCGACATCGCCCGCGATCATGCGGCCAAGCGCTTGGCCGCGCTGGCCACCCCGCCCGGTGCCCTCGGCCGCCTCGGCGAGCTGGGTATCTGGCTCGCGTCCTGCCAGGGCCATGTACCTCCGAAGCCGGTGAATGACGTCCGGCTGGTCATCTTTGCCGGCGACCATGGCGTCGCCTCGCACGGTGTCTCCGCGTTCCCGCCCGCGATCACCGGTGCGATGGTCCGCACCTTCCTAGCTGGCAAGGCGGCTGTGAATGCCTTGGCAGCCACCCACGGCGTCGCGGTCCGCGTGCTAGACCTCGGTGTCGACGACGACTTCGCCGATCTCGACGAGGCGACTCGCGCGGCGCTGACCGTCCACAAAGTCCGTCGGTCCAGCGGCGCCATTCATCTCGAGGACGCGCTCACGCCGGAGCAGACCCGGCAGGCCCTCGACGCAGGGGCGGCGATCGCGCGAGAGGAGATCCGGGCCGGTGCTCAGCTGCTCCTCGGCGGAGACATGGGCATCGGCAACACCACCCCCGCCGCGGCCCTGGTCGCCGCCGGCCTCGGGCTTCCCGCAGCCGAGGTGGTCGGGCGCGGCACGGGGATCGACGATGTCGCGCTTGCGCACAAGACCGAGGTGATCGACATCGCCCTCCGGCGTGCCGGCACCCGGGCCGGCGACCCGGTCGAGACACTGACAGCCTTGGGAAGCGCAGACCTGGCCGCCACCACCGGCTACCTCCTTGCCGCAGCCCAGGACGGCGTACCGGTGCTGCTCGACGGACTCATGAGCGTGGCCTGTGCCCTCACCGCCGACCGGATCGAGCCCGGCGCCGCCGCCTGGTACGCCGCTGGGCACCGCTCCACCGAGCCTGCCCAGTCCCTCGCGCTCGCCAAGATGGGCCGAGAACCGCTGCTCGACCTCGGCATGCGGCTGGGGGAGGGGTCAGGTGCTGTCGCGGCCGTTCCGGTGGTCCGCAGCGCCTCCGCCGTGCTCCGCGAGGTGGCGTTGCTGTCCGAGCTACGGGCGTGATGCTGCTCGACGCGTGGCGGCTGGCCCTCGGCACACTCACCGCTATCCCCGTCGCCCCACCGGCCCTCGTCGACCGACGCCGGGCCGGCATGGCCATGGTGCTCGCACCGCTGGCAGTCCTGCCGCTCGCGGTGGCGGTGACTCTGGTGGCTCTGGCCGGGCATGGCCTCGACCTGCCGATCCCCGTGGCGGCTCTGTTGGCGCTGGGCGCAACCATCCTCGGCAACCGCGCCTTCCACCTCGACGGGCTCTCCGACACCGTCGACGGCATGGCGGCCTCCTACGACCGCGAGCGGTCATTGGCGGTGATGAAGAGCGGCACGTCGGGTCCGGCCGGCGTCGTGGCGGTGGTCCTGGTCCTCGGCCTGCAGGCCACAGGCCTGGTCGCAGTATTGGCCTCAACGCACCCTGTGCGCGCCGCCGTCCTCGCCGGCTGCGCGCTCTGCGTCTCCCGCGCCGCGCTCGCCACCTGCTGCGCCCGGGGCGTGCCGTCCGCACGACCCGGGGGACTCGGCGACACCTACACCGGCACCGTGGCCCGGCCGGTCGTCGTGCTCATGTGGCTGACGTGCGCCGCCGTTCTCTCGCTCGCCGGCGCTTGGTCCGGACTCGCCTGGTGGCGCGGAGCGCTGGCCAGCGCGATGGCACTCGCCGCGGTCGCCGTCGTCGTCGCGCGAGCGGTGCGGCGGCTCGGTGGCGTCACCGGCGACGTCTTCGGTGCCGCGATCGAGCTGGCGCTCGCCGCCCTGCTGGTGGCCCTCTCGTGAGCGCCCGAGCCGTCGGTCTTCTGCTCGGGTTCGCCGCGGACCGCGTGCTCGGAGACCCGCAGCATCTCCATCCCGTTGCCGGCTTCGGCAACGCGGCCGCGGCGCTGGAGCGTCGGCTGTACGCCGACTCGCGGCCGCGGGGTGCGGCACACACGGCGGCACTCGTCGGGGCGGCGATCGTGGTGGGAGTCGTAGCGGAGCGGGCAGCGCGGAACCCCGTCGCCCAGGCGGTGGCCACCGCCGTGGTGGCCTGGACGGTGCTCGGTGGGCGCTCGCTGGAGCGCGAGGCACTCGCGGTCGACGCGCTCCTGAGAGCAGGCGACCTCCCGGCCGCCCGTGAACGCCTCACCCATCTGGTGGGCCGCGACACCTCGGCGCTGGAGGAGTCGGAGGTCGCGCGCGCGGTCGTGGAGTCCGTCGCGGAGAACACCTCGGACGCCGTCGTTGCACCGCTGCTGTGGGGAGCCGTGGCCGGGATGCCCGGGCTGCTCGGCTACCGGGCGGCCAACACCCTCGACGCGATGGTCGGCCACCACAACGACCGCTATGAGCGGTTCGGCTGGGCCGCCGCCCGCTTCGACGATCTCGTCAACCTGCCCGGCTCGCGGATCGGCGGTGCCGCCACGCTCCTTGCCTCGCCAGGAACGGCGCGGTCCGCCGCCAAGGCATGGCGCCGTGACGCCGCCGCCCATCCCAGCCCCAACGCCGGAGTCGTCGAGGCCACTTTCGCCGGCGCTCTCGGCATCCGGCTGGGCGGCACGAACCGCTACTACGGCAGTTGGCTCGAGCACCGTTCCGTCATGGGCGACGGGCGCGCCGTACGACCCGAGGACATCGGTCGGGCCGCCCGACTCGCACGCAGGGTTGGCATCATCGGTGCGGTCGTGTCGGCATCCGGCGCGTTGCTCGTGGCTCGGCGCACAGCGGGCCGGCGTGCGATAGCATCCGGCTAACGGGCACGAGGAAGCCGGTGAGAATCCGGCACAGTCGCGCTACTGTGACATCGCCTCCGGGCGGTGGAGTCAGACCCGAGTGTCCGTATCCATCCCATCGAACAGGGACGCACGTATCCCTGAGGAGGACACATGTCGCAGGTCTCTGCGGTGCCGGTCGCCGGCGCACCTTCCGTTCCCACCATCCCGTTCGGCCAGCTGGCGCCATGGGCGCTGTTCTTCGGTCTCCTCGGGACGCTGGTGCTCTTCTTCGTCAGCACCGACCAGGGTGCCGTCTCCCTCCTGGCCGGCACGGCCATCCACGAGTGGGTCCACGACGGACGCCACCTTCTCGGCTACCCCTGCCACTGAGCCTGATTCCGGCCCGGATCCAGGCCTGAGCCCGGGATCCGGGCCGAGCTCTGAGCGCTCTTCGGCGCGATAGCGACCCCGAACAAGCGCGGCGGGGCTGTTGACGACCTTCTCGCGCGCGGCGCCGACGTCGGCGCCGCGCTGCTTCCTGAACGGAAACCAGCATGACCGCACGTGCATTTCTCATCCGTGGTCTGATCGCCGGCCTGG
Organism: Nocardioides hungaricus; assembly: GCF_054782915.1. NCBI lineage: Bacteria > Bacillati > Actinomycetota > Actinomycetes > Propionibacteriales > Nocardioidaceae > Nocardioides > Nocardioides hungaricus. The sequence continues at coordinate 127,597 of NZ_BAAGRO010000026.1, forward strand.
TTGCCGGCATCGCCACCTTCTTCGTCGCGTACTCGGTGGGGGAGCCCCACGTCGAGACTGCCATTGCCCTCGAGGAGTCAGGCACCGCAGCCGAGGAGGCGCCGACCGACGCGTCCCACGACCATGGCGACGAGGCCGCCGGAGGCCACAGCCACACGCACAGCCACTCTCACGGTGACGAGGGCGAGGATACCGAAGTCTCCCGGGACAGCCAGCGGACCTGGGGCCTGCTCACCGGCAGCCTCGCCGTCGGACTCGCGCTCGGCGGCATCGTCGCCCTCGTCGCGGCCGGCACCATCGGCCGCATGGGCCGGCTCCAGCCCGGCCAGTCCACCGCCCTGATCACTCTGCTCGGCTTCGTCGCCTTCGCCCTGGTGCCGTTCCTGAAGTATCCGGCAAACCCGCCGGCGGTCGGAAGTGGTGACACCATCGGCGACAGGACGGCGCTCTACTTCGGCTTCGTGGTCGTCTCGGTCCTGACGGTCATCGCCGCGACGTACGTCGCGCTGAGGCTGCGCAACCGCCTCGGCACCTACGGTGGCGTCGTCGCCGGTGCAGCCGGCTACCTGGCCGTCATGGTCGTCGCCGGCCAGCTCTTCGCCACCGTCAACGAGGTCGGCGACTTCCCGGCCGACACGCTCTGGTTCTTCCGCCGGGCGTCACTGTTCACGCTGGCCACGATGTGGGGCGTGATCGGCGTGGTGCTCACCGGACTGGTCGGTCGGCTCTACGCCGCGCAGACGGAGCGGGCGCAGCGGCGCGCGCTAGCCGCGAGCCTCTGACGGCCGTCCCGCGAACCAACCTGTCGGCTCCTGCGCTCAGCGCGGGAGCCGGCGGCTTTCCACGGGAGTGTCGGCCAGCAGGTGGTCGAACACGATCCGGCGGGCCGCGGGGGGATCGACGCCGCCGTACCAGACGTCGTCGGGCTGCACGCTGACGACCGGGGCCTGGTTGCAGGGGAACTGACAACCAGTGTGGGTGACCAGCACGTCATGGTCGCCGAGCCCGGCCTCCATCAGTCCGAGGATCAGCGCGCGGGCCGTCTCGTCGGATCCGCGGGCCGTGCACCGCGGGCCGCGGCAGATGAGCACCTGGCGCCGGTGGCGGGTCACGTCCTCCCAGGCGGTCGAGGTCAGGCCCGGCTCGGCGCCCGAGATCGGCCTCAGGTCGAACAGCGCGAGCTCGATCTCCTCGATCGTGGAGGCCAGCCGGGTCGCAACCTCGATCACCGGGCGGTGCCCGGCGCGCTCGCGCCACCAGTGGGAGGCGATCCTCCGTAGCCATGACTGCCCAGGGGCGAGCGGGCCGAGGCTGATGCCGGCGAGGCTGATCGTGGTGGCGCCGGCGTCCGCGAGCCGGGTGAGCTCGCGCGAGATCGATGGGTCGCCCATCTGCAAGAAGGCGACGCCCGCATGGTGGCGGGCGGCCGCCGCCAGCAGCTCGTCGCGACGGTCGACATCGGAGACGGACATGCCAACGAGAAGCAGCGCGGTGCCTGGCTGGGTCATAGCCGGACCACCCTGCCTGCGATCACCAGGTGCACCTCGTCGCAGGCCGCCGCGATGCGCTGGTTGACCAGTCCGAGCAGGTCCCGGAAGAGCCGACCGGACTGGTGCTCGGGGACGACGCCCAGGCCGACCTCGTTGGTGACGAGAACGGTGTCCTCTCCCTGGTCGCGAACAGCGAGGACGTCCGCTGTCTCTTGCGCAACGTGTCCGATCACGTCGGTGATCTCGTCCGCCGGCGCACCCCAGAGGCCACGCTCGTCGAGCACCGCCGTGAGCCACGTGCCCAGGCAATCGACCATGACGTGCCCGTCCGTGCGCGCGAGCACTCCGACGAGGTCGTGGGACTCGACAGTCGTCCAGTCGACAGGCCGCCGCGCCCGATGGGCGGCGATCCGCGCGGCCCAGTCGGCGTCGTCCTGGACCGGCCCTGGGGCGAGGTAGGTGACCGGTCCGGTCAGGAGCGACTCCGCGTGACGGGACTTGCCGGAGCGGACTCCGCCGGTGACGAGCACTCTCACGACTGCTCCCTGACCCAGGCGACGGCATCGTCCACGTCGTGCACGGTCGGCACCCGGACCGGGCACGCGGGACGCCGTACGACGACCACGGCGACGTCGAGCTCGGCGGCGGCCTGCATCTTGGGCCACGTGTAGCTGCCGCCTGAGTCCTTGGTGACGAGGACGTCGATGGCGTGCTGCCGCATCAGGGCGAGCTCGCCGTCGAGGGTGTAGGGGCCACGGCTGGTCAGCAGCGTCCACGTCTCGGGCAGGTCGAGGGCGGGACGGTCGACGACCCGGGCGAGCACGGCGTGGCCGGACAGCGCGGGGACGAAGCGAGCCAGCTCCTGGCGGCCGACGGTGAGGAACGGCCGCGCACCGAGCGAGGCGGCCAGCGTGCTCGCCCGTTCGTGGTCGTCGACGTAGTGCCACCTCGGGTCTGGCTCCCAACCGGGCCGCTCGAGCCGCAGCAGGGGGACGTCTTCGAGGCGACAGGCGGCTACGGCGTTGGCGCTCATGCCGAGGGCGAAGGGATGCGTCGCGTCTACCACGGCGTCGTACTCGGCGAGCGCGGCCCGCAGACCTTCGACTCCGCCGAAGCCGCCGATGCGCACCTTCCCGACCGGCAGACGCGGCTCGGCAACCCGGCCGGCCAGGGAATTGGTCACCTCGATGCCGCTGTCGCGATCGTCGACGAGCCGGGCGGCGAGGTCGCGGGCCTCGCTGGTGCCTCCCAGGAGCAGCAGCCTCACGGGGAACCTCCTGGGGGTAGGACGGGCAGGCCGGCTGGTGTGCCGTCGCGGGCGAGTGTCAGCAGTGCGTCGACGTCGAGGTGCTCCTCGACCAGGTCGCCCAGCCGGTCGAGCCTGGCGTCGCGGGCGGCACCGAAGCTCACCGCGGACGGCTCTCGGCCCAGCAGTTCGGACAACAGCGCACCCCGCAGCGCGTCGCCCTCGAGGCTGCCGTGCCACATCGTGCCGAAGACCTTGCCCGCGCGGGCTCCGCCGAGGAACTCCTCGCCACCGGCGCGGGTGATCCGGCCGTGGTGGACCTCGTAGCCCGAGGCGGGTGCGCCCAGGGCGGCGCCGGTGGGCAATCGCAGCACCTTCTCGGCGGCGAAGTCGGTGCGGACGTCGAGCAGCCCCAGCCCCTCGACCTCGGCACCCGGCACGCCCTCGACACCGGCGGCGTCGGTGATGGTGCGGCCGAGTATCTGGAAGCCGCCGCAGATGCCGAGCACCGGGCGACCTCGGCGGGCGTGGTCGAGGATCGCGGCGTCCAGGCCCCGTGCGCGCAGCCAGGCCAGGTCGCTGATCGTCGAGCGGGTTCCCGGCACCACGAGCAGATCGGCATCGGCGACGTCGCGGGGATCAGAGACGAAGACGACGTCGAGGTCGGGCTCCAACCCGAGCGCGTCGACGTCGGTGAAGTTGCTGATTCGCGGCAGCCGCACGACCGCGATCCGGAAGGCGGCCTCACCGCTGGAGCGACGACCGTCCAGGTCGAGGGCGTCCTCGGAGTCCAGCCACAGGCTCGGATCCCACGGCAGTATGCCGAACACCCGACGGCCCGTCAGCCGCTCCAGGGAGTCCAGGCCGGGGGAGAGGAGCGCCAGTTCGCCACGGAACTTGTTGACCACGAAGCCGGCCACCAACTCCTGGTCGGCGGGCTCCAGGAGCGCGACCGTGCCGTACATCGCGGCGAAGACACCGCCGCGGTCGATGTCGCCCACGACCACGGTGGGCAGCGATGCGTGCCGGGCCAGCCCCATGTTGACGTAGTCGCCGGCGCGCAGGTTGATCTCGGCCGGGCTCCCTGCTCCCTCGGCCACGATGACGTCGAATCGCGCGGCGAGGTCGTCGTACGCGGTGTGTGCGGCCGTGGCCAGGTGACGTCGGCCGGTCTCCCAGTCCGCCGACGAGACCTCGCCGGCGGGGTGGCCCATCAGGACGACATGGCTGCGCCTGTCGCTGCCGGGCTTGAGCAGCACCGGGTTCATCGCCGGCTCCGGGGCAACGCGGGCAGCCAGTGCCTGGACCCACTGTGCCCGGCCGATCTCGGCGGTCGTGCCGTCGGCGGCGGCGCAGACCATCGAGTTGTTCGACATGTTCTGGGCCTTGTACGGCGCCACCTTCACGCCACGTCTCGCGAAGGCGCGGCACAGGCCGGTGGTGACGACCGACTTGCCGGCGTCCGAGGTCGTCCCGGCGACGAGCAGACCGCTCACGGCTGCGTCTCCCGCGCCCGCAGCAGATAGACGTCCATCAGCCAGCCGGCCGCTGTCTTCGCCCGCTCGCGCGCCGCTTCGATCGAGGGCAGCACGTCGGCGACCCGCCCGGCGATGAGCTCCTCGGAGTCGGTGCCGAGGTTGGCACCCCACCAGATCGAGCAGTCGTCGAGTCCGGCCAGGTCGAGGGTGCCGGTGAGCATGACGCAGAGGTTGGTCTGGCCGGCCGTCAGCTCCTCGCGGAGCCGCCGGCCGGTGGTGATGTGGACCGGGCGCCCGACAGGGTGCAGAACGATCCGGTGGCGGGCGGCCAACAGCTGCGGTGCGCTGACGCCCGGCAGCACGTCGTACTCCAGCGGCATCCGCTCGGCGAGCCGGTCCACGACCCGGATCGTCGAGTCGTAGAGCGACGGATCACCCCAGACGAGGAACGCCGCCGTGCCACCCCGCTCGCGCAGGACCCGCTCGTAGGCCGCCACCCGAGCCTCGTGCCAGTCCTTGACGGCCTTCGCATAGTCGACCGGATCGGCCCGATCCCGCTCGGGATCGGGGACCGCGACCACCTCGACGCCGTGCTCGGCCGCGATGGCTCGGCGGACCGAGAGCAGGCCGTCGTCCTCGCGCTTCTCGGCGGCGAGGACGTAGTCGCACGACCGGAGTGCGTCGGCCACCTCCGGGGTGACGTGCTGCGGCCCCATGCCGACGCCGAGAACGCGGACCCTCACCGGGCGTTCACTCGCGGTCTTCGAGGTCGCCCTCGACCTCGAGGTAGACCTGCTGCATCGCGGCCAGGGTGTCGGCGTCGGGCTCGGCCCACAGTCCGCGCTCGGCGGCCTCGTGAAGTCGCTCGACAATGCCGCGCAGTGCCCACGGGTTCGACTTGCGCAGGAACTCCTGGTTCCGCTCGTTGAGGACGTACTCCTGAGCGAGCTTGTCGTACATCCAGTCGTGCACCACCCCGGCGGTGGCGTCGAAGCCGAAGAGGTAGTCGACGGTGGCGGCCAGCTCGAAGGCGCCCTTGTAGCCGTGCCGCTGCATGGCGGCGATCCAGCGCGGGTTGACCACCCGAGCCCGGAAGACGCGGGCGGTCTCCTCCGACAGGGTGCGGGTGCGGATCGCGTCCGGCGAGGTGGAGTCGCCGACGTACGCCTTCGGATCGGCACCGGTCAGCGCGCGGACCGTGGCGACCATGCCGCCGTGGTACTGGAAGTAGTCGTCGGAGTCGGCGATGTCGTGCTCGGCGGAGTCGACGTTCTTGGCGGCGACCTTGATGCGGCGGTAGTTGGCGCGCATGTCGTCGGCGGCCGGGGCACCGTCGAGGTCGCGGCCGTAGGCGAAGCCGCCCCAGGCGGTGTAGACCTCGGCGAGGTCGTTGTCGTCGCGCCAGGTGCCGGACTCGATGACCTGCAGGATGCCGGCGCCGTACGACCCGGGCTTGGACCCGAAGATGCGGGTCCTCGCGCGGCGGGCGTCGCCGTGCTCGGCCAGGTCGGTGGCGAAGTGGGCGCGCACGTAGTTCGCCTCGGCCGGCTCGTCGAGTTCGGCCACCATCCGCACCGCGTCGTCGAGCATCGCCACGACGTGGGGGAACGCGTCGCGGAAGAAGCCCGAGATCCGGACGGTGACGTCGATGCGCGGGCGGCCGAGCTCCTCGAGCGGGACGACGACCAGCTCGCGGACCCGACGGGACTCGGCGTCCCACTCCGGACGCACCCCGAGCAGCGCCAGCACCTCGGCGACGTCGTCCCCGGAGGTCCGCATGGCGCTGGTGCCCCACACCGACAGTCCGACCGACGTGGGATAGGTGCCGGTCTCGTCGAGGTACTTCTGCACCAGTGAGTCGGCCATCGCCTGGCCGGTCTGCCAGGCCAGCCTGCTGGGGACGGCCCGCGGGTCGACGGTGTAGAAGTTGCGGCCCGTCGGCAGCACGTTCACCAGGCCACGCAGGGGAGAGCCGGAGGGCCCGGCCGGCACGAACCCGCCAGCGAGCGCGTGGAGGACCGCGTCGAGCTCGCCGGTCGTCCCGGCCAGGCGGGGGACGACCTGCTCGGCCGCGAACCTCAGCACCTGCTGGACCTCCGGCGCGTCATGCAGCGTGGTCGCGAACGTCGGGTCCCAGTCAGCCGCCTCCATTGCCTCGACCAGCGCCCGGGCCCGCGCCTCCGTCTCGTCGACGGCCCGGAGATCGGCGCCATCCTTGAGGCCGAGCGCGGCCCGCAGGCCGGGGACCGCGTTGCCGACGCCGCCCCACACCTGCGCGGCGCGCAGGATGGAGAGCACCAGGTTGACGCGGGCCTCGCCGGTCGGCGCCGCGCCCAGGACGTGGAGGCCGTCGCGGATCTGGGCGTCCTTGATCTCGCACAGCCAACCGTCGACGTGGAGCAGGAAGTCGTCGAACTCCTCGTCGTCGGGGCGCTCCTCCAGGCCGAGGTCACGGTGCAGTTGGGCGGCGTGCATGAGCTGCCAAATCTCACCCCGGATGGCCGCCAGCTTGGCGGGGTCCATCGCGGAGATCTTGTCGTACTCCTCGAGCAGGCCCTCGAGTCGTGCGATGTCGCCGTAGGACTCCGCGCGCGCCATGGGCGGGACGAGGTGGTCGACGATCGTGGCGTGCGCGCGTCGCTTGGCCTGCGCGCCCTCGCCGGGGTCGTTGACCAGGAACGGGTAGATCAGCGGCAGGTTCGCGATGGCGGCGTCGGGGCCGCAGGCGGCGGACAGTGCGGCGTTCTTGCCGGGCAGCCACTCCATCGAGCCGTGCTTGCCCAGGTGCACCACCGCGTGTGCCCCGAAGCCCCCGGCCTGGACATCCGCCCCGAGCCAGCGGTAGGCCGCGAGGTAGTGGTGGCTGGGCGCCAGGTCGGGGTCGTGGTAGATCGCGACCGGGTTCTCGCCGAAGCCGCGCGGAGGCTGGATCAGGATCACGACGTTGCCGGCCCGCAGGGTGGCGAGCACGAGCTCGCCGTCATCGTTCACGAACAGGCCGCCCGGTGACTCGCCCCACGCCTCGACCATGGCGTCACGCAGAGACGCCGGAAGGTCGGCCGTCCAGGCGTCGTACGCCGCCTTGCCGATGCGCACGTGCGCGTCGGTGAGGTGTGCGTTGGTGAGCCACTCCTCGTCCTGCCCACCGGCGGCGATGAGGGCATGGATCAGCGCGTCGCCGGCCTCGGTGTCTTCGGGCAGGTCGAGGAGCGGCAGCACCGGGTTGTCGGTGCCGAGGTCGTAGCCGTCCTCACGCAGGCGGCGCAGCAGCCGGATGGCCGAGACCGGCGTGTCGAGGCCGACCGCGTTGCCGATCCGCGCGTGCTTGGTGGGGTAGGCGCTCAGCATCAGCGCGATCCGCTTCTCGCCGGTGGGCACCCGCCGCAGGCTGGCGTGGTTGACCGCGATGCCGGCCACCCGAGCGCAGCGCTCGGAGTCGGCGACGTACGCCGGCAGACCCTCGGCGTCGATCTCCTTGAACGAGAACGGCGCCGTCGTGATCCGGCCGTCGAACTCCGGGATGGCGATCTGGCTGGCGTAGTCGAGCGGGCTGATCCCGTCGTCGGAGGCCTCCCACTCAGCCCGGCTGTTGGTCAGACACAAGCCCTGCAGCACCGGGATGTCGAGAGCCGCCATCCGCTCCACGTCCCACGCCTCGTCGTCACCGCCGGCACCGGCCGTGGCAGGGGCGCTGCCGCCTGCCGCGAGCACCGTCACGACGAGGGCGTCGAGCGTCCCGAGCGCCTCGTAGAGGTCATCGGGCGCCGAGCGGAGCGACCCGGCGAAGATCGGGACGCCGACCGCTCGGCCGGTCGCGTCGATCGCGTCGGCGAGGGCGTGCGCGAACGCGTTGTTGCCGCTGGCCTCGTGCGCGCGGTAGTAGAGCACGCCCACGCGCGGCAGGTCGCCGTCGCCGGCGGTAGGTCGGTCGGCGTACCCCCACGCCGGGATCGCCACGGGCGCCTCGAACCCCTCGCCGGTCAGCAGCACGGTGTCGGAAAGGAAGGCATGCAACTGAGCGAGGTTGGCCGGACCGCCCTCGGCCAGGTAGCGGTGTGCCTCGGCTGCCGTCCCCATCGGCACCGTGGAGAGCTCCATCAGCTCGGCGTTCGGCTGCTGCTCGCCGCCGAGGATCACCAGCGGGGTGCCGGCCTCGCGCACGGTCGAGAGGCCGGGCCACAGGTCGTGAGGCGAGCCGAGCAGGCGTACGACGACGAGGTCGGCCCCGGCGATGAGTGCCGTGAGCTCGGCGTCGGTGCTGCGGGCGGGGTTCCCCCAGACATAGCCGGCGACACTGGCGCGAGCAGACAGCAGGTCCGTGTCGGAAGTCGACAACAGTGCGATGCGGGTAGGCGCAGCCATGGGCCGGTTTCCTCCTCCGGGGTTCTCGCCCCGTCAATCGGTCGGATCAGCCCATGGCCAGTGTCTGGCTGCGTCTTGTCGACGTCACAGTGGCGGAACCGCCCCGGACTCTCACCGGGTTCCTGCACCACGAGCAGTCCGCAGCCTACGGGAGAATCACCGCCATGCCTCACCCGGTCTACCTCGTCCGCCACGGCCAGTCGCAGTGGAACCTCCGCCGCCTGACCCAAGGACAGACGGCACATCCGCCGCTGACCGATCTCGGCCGTTCGCAGTCGGCTGCGGCGGCAGAGCTGATCGCGGCGGATCTGAAGGGCCTGGGCCTGGCCGCGAAGCGCCTCCTCAACAGCGACCTGACCCGCGCGGCGGAGACCGCCGCGGTAATCGGCCGCCGGCTGCAGTTGACCCCGGAGTCGGACCCCCGCCTCCGCGAGCAACATCTGGGTGACCTGGAGGGCCGAACGTACGAGGAGACCTGGGCCGCAGCGGAGACCTTCGACTGGTCGGACCCGACGCAACCGATCGCGGGTGGCGAGTCGCTCATGGACGTGTACGACCGCATGGGTGCTGTGCTCGGCGACCTCGACCGCGGCTCCGTATCCGTCCTCGTGTCGCACGGGGACGCGATACGGTCCGCCGTCGCGTACCTCCAAGGCATGAAGCCACACGAAGCACCGTGGGTCGACGTCCCCAGCGGCGCCGTGGCCCGCATCGACGATGACCTCACCTGGCTTGGACAATGACGCTCATGCCTGACCAAGCCCTTTGCCTTGACCCAGCCTCCTCCGCCGGAGTCACACTCGTCGGCGCCGGCCCAGGCGACCCGGACCTCATCACGATCGCTGGCCTCAAGGCGCTGCTCGGCGCGGATGTCGTCGTGACCGATCGGCTGGTGTCTCATGAGTTGCTTGCAAGGCTCGCTCCCGATGTGGAGCTCATCGACGTCGCCAAGTTCCCGCGCAGCCGGTTCACCGCCCAAGAAGACATCAACGCCGTCCTGCTCGACCGGGCGCGAGCCGGAAAGAGGGTCGTCCGCCTCAAGGGAGGCGACAGCCACGTTTTCGGCCGAGGGTTCGAGGAGGTGCTTCACCTGCAACAAGCCGGGGTCCCGGTCCGTGTCATCCCCGGCCTCTCCTCGTCCATCTCCGTACCAGCGCTGGCGGGAATTCCCGTCACACACCGAGGTGTCGTCCACGACTTCACCGTCGTCTCAGGACACGTACCGCCCCGCCACCCTGAAAGTCTCGTCAACTGGGACGCCCTGGCCGCATCAAGAGGCACGATCGTCCTGATGATGGCCGTCCAAAACGCCGCTGTGATCGCCCAGACCCTCATCGTTGGCGGACGCGACGCCGGCCAGTCCGCGGCCATCGTCATGGACGGATCCTTGGCGAGCGAGCGGGTCATCCGCACGACCTTGGGTCAGCTCGGAAAGTCGATCGAGACCGAGAAGGTACGCCCGCCGGCGATCATCCTGATCGGCGACGTCGCCGGGCTCTGACCTGCTCAGCTCACTGGTTGGCCTCACCGCGGGTCGGCGTGGTTGTCACGCAAAATGCGGGACGGCTGTGCCGTCCGGCTGACCTCCTTCCGAGAGAGCTTGCACGGCTGCTACGATCGTCGCATTCCACACGGGAGCCCGAGGCATCGGGCTGAGATGGGGCTGGAGCCGCTCTGACCGTCGAACCTGATCCGGGTAATGCCGGCGAAGGAAGTGAGGAGCGACGTGCTACCGCGCATTCATTGCATCACCCACTTCGGGTCGTACGACGACGAAGCAATCGCCGTGCTGGAGGCCGTGGTCCGCCAGGGCGTCGACGCGGTCCAGGTCCGGGCGAAGTCGCTGTCGGACCGTCAGATTGTCGCGTTCACCCGCATCCTCGTGGATCGCCTTGCCGGGACCTCGGTGCGCATCATCGTCAACGACCGCGTCGACCTCGCACTTGCCGCCGGCGCGGACGGTGTCCACCTCGGCCGTGATGACGTCCCCGTCGCCGCGGCGAGACGCCTGGCACCGCAGGGTTTCCTCGTCGGCGGCACTTGCCGGAACGCCGATCAGGCCCGTGAGGCGAAGGCGCAGGGCGCCGACTACGTGGGTGTTGGGCCCGTCTATCCCACGACCACGAAGAGCGGTCTCCCCAACCCGATCGGGTTGGAGACGCTGCGTGATGCGGCTCGGGTCCTGCCGGCGATCGCGATCTCTGGCATCAACGCCGAGCGCGTGCCCGAGGTGATGGCGGCCGGGGCCTACGGGGTCGCGGTGGCGTCGGCCATCTGTCGATCACCTCAGCCCGCCATCGCCGCGAGAGGACTCGTCGACGCCATCGCGCTCGCATGAGGGTGGGGGTGATCGGTGCCGGCATAGTCGGTCTCGCCTGCGCGGAGGAGCTAGTGCGCTGCGGGCACGACGTGCGGGTGTTCGATCCCGACCCGGGCGGCGGCGCCACCCGGGCGGCGGCCGGGATGCTCGCCCCGGCCGGTGAGGCCTGGCACGGTGAGACCGACCTGCTCAGGCTCGGCGTCGCCTCTGCGCGACTGTGGCCGGAGTACGCGGCTCGACTGCAGGCCGCCTCCGGCGTGGACATCGACCTGCGCACCGCGGGCACGCTGCTGGTGGGGCAGGACCACGACGACCTGCAGCAGATGCGACGCACGCTCGAGGTCCTCGCGACCCAAGGCATCGCCTTCCAGGAGCTCGACCGGCGAGAGGCACGCGCGCACGAGCCCACCTTGTCGCGGGTCGCCGGCGCGACCCTGCTTCCCGAGGATCACAACGTCAACCCGCGCCTGGTCGCCGAGGCCCTCCTGTGCCTGCTGGGTGACCGGGTGGTCCGTGCCCGGGCAACGGTGCTCGACGGGGGAGTCGCCTTCGCGGACGGGACCGAGTTCGGCTGCGACGCGGTGGTCGTCGCGACCGGGGCCGAGGCCCGAAGCCTGGTGCCGCAGGTCCGACCGGTCCGGGGAGAGACGATCCGGCTGCGGGGGGCCGACCGGCCGTCCCGGGTCCTGCGCGCGCGGGTGCACGGCGAGACGGTGTACGTCGTGCCGCGGGCGGGCGGCGAGGTCGTGGTGGGTGCGACCGAGGAGGAGCATGCCTCGGAGCCGGTGGCGACGCTCGGGGCGGTGGTGCGGCTGCTGCACGCCGCGCGCACCCTCGTCCCCGGGCTGGAGAGCGCCGAAGTCGTCGAGATCACCGCCCGGCATCGCCCCGGCACCCCCGACAACGGGCCGCTGATCGGACCGCACCCCGCGGTCGGACCCGTGCGCCAGGTGCTGGCTGTCGGCCACTACCGCGGTGGCGTGCTGTTGGCTCCGGTGACCGCTCGGGCCGTGCGGGCCTACGTCGAAGGTGGTGACGTACCAGCCACGGTGCGGCGGTTCGTGCCGAGCCGGTTCTCGTCGTACGGCTCCGGAAGTCTCACGCCGGCACCTCACGGAAGGGTGGTCGTGCCATGAACATCAAGGTCAACGGGACACCGCGGGTGGTGGAGGAGGAGGCGACCCTGCACAGCCTCGTGCCGTCCGCGCGAGGGGTGGCAGTCGCGCTGAACGGCGCCGTGGTTCCGGCGGCGGCGTGGCACGACACTCGGTTGTCGGAGAACGACGCGGTGGAGGTCGTCACCGCCCACCAGGGCGGGTGACTGGGATGCGGGTGGCGGGTATCGACCTCCCCGGGCGGCTGTGGATCGGCACCGGGGGTCTGACCAGCACCAGCCTCGTGGGTGAGATCGTCGAGGCGGCCCGGCCCGGTCTGGTGACCGTCTCGGTGCGGCGCACCTCCGACACCGAGCGCGGCGGGCTGCTCGACATGCTCCGGGCGCTGGGTGTGCGCATCCTGCCGAACACGGCGGGATGCCTCAGCGCCCGGGAGGCCGTGCTCACCGCTCAGCTGGCGCGCGAGGCACTCGAGACCGACTGGGTCAAGCTCGAGGTGATCGGCGACGAGACGAGCCTGATGCCGGACGCCGTCGAGCTGCTGGACGCGGCCGAGACGCTGGTCCGGCAGGGATTCACGGTGCTGCCCTACACCAGTGCCGACCCGGTCCTCGCCCGGCGCCTGGTCGACGTCGGCTGCGCGGCCGTCATGCCGCTCGGATCTCCGATCGGCACGGGCCGTGGCCTCGACGACCCCAGGGCCATCGAGGCCGTGCGCGCCGCTGTCGCGGTTCCCGTGGTCCTGGACGCCGGGATCGGCACCGCCAGCGATGCGGCGCTCGCGATGGAGCTGGGATGTGATGCCGTGCTGGCGGCCACGGCGATCACCCGGGCGGACCGTCCCGCCCAGATGGCCGCGGCGTTGCGGGCGGCGGTGGGGGCCGGCGAGATGGCACGCCGGGCCGGTCGCATCCCCCGGCTCACCACCGCTCGCGCGTCGAGCCCGATGGCGGGCCGGGTGGGCACATGAACCTGCCCCGCGTGCTGCTGCTCACCGACCGCAGTCAGCTTCCCGCCGGCCGCGACCTCGTGGGCACCGTGGCCGCGTGCGTCGATGCGGGGCTCGACGCGGTGGTGCTGCGCGAGCTCGACCTGCCCGAGGACCAGCGGCAACGGCTCGCCCGCGCGCTCGGCGCGGCCGGGGTCGCCGTGCTCAGCGCTCGCACCCGGCTGGACGGAGTGGCCGGCGTGCACCTGGCAACGGCGCAGGCGCGCCCCGACGAGGGGCCTCCCCTCCCGCACGGACGTTCATGCCACGACGACGCCGAGATCCGCGCCGCCGTGTCCGGCGGTGCGTCGTACCTCACGATCTCGCCGGTCGCCGCGTCGGCGTCCAAGCCCGGCTACGGCCCCGCGCTCGGCCTGCCCGGCCTCCGACGTGCCGTGACGCTCGCAGGACACGTGCCGGTCTTCGCCCTGGGAGGGGTCGACGAGCAGAACGCCGCGGACCTGCGGAACGCGGGTGCCCACGGGGTGGCCGTCATGGGTGCCGTCATGCGCGCCGACGACCCCGGCGGCGCCTTCCGGCGGATCTCGCAGGCTGTCCGGTGAGCAGCCCGCTGGTCGCACTGACCGTCGCCGGCACCGACTCCGGCGGTGCCGCCGGGGTGGCCGCCGACCTGACGACGTTCGCGGCGCTCGGTGCGCACGGGGCCTGCGCCGTCACGGCCGTGACCGCCCAGGACACCGTCGGAGTGCGCCGGGTCGTGCCGCTGTCGGCCGACGATGTCCGGGCCCAGATCGACGCCGTCCTGGAGGACCTGCCGGTCGCCGTGGTCAAGACCGGCATGCTCGGGTCCGCCGAGGTCGCCGCAGTGGTGACCGACCTGCCGCCCGGACTCCCGCTGGTCGTGGACCCGGTCCTGGTCGCCACGAGCGGTGCGGAGCTCGGCGATGCCGCAGTGGTGGCCGCCTACCGCGACCACGTCCTTGCGCGAGCCACGGTCGTCACGCCGAACTTCGACGAGGCGCTCCGGCTGACCGGCGCCGGTCCGGCGGATCCGCGGGAGGACGTGGCTCTGGCCCTGCATGCGCTCGGGCCTGCGGTCGTGCTCACCGGTGGTGACGCCGAGGCCCCGACGTGCCGCGACGTGGTGGTGGACGCCCGCGGTCGGGTGCGGACGGTCGAGTACGCCGCCGTACCCACGACCAACGACCATGGCACCGGGTGCACGTTCGCGGCGGCCCTCGCCGTCCACCTGGCCAGCGGCGCCGACCTGATCGACGCCGCCACCGCCGCCCACACATTCGTGGCGGCCGCACTGCGCACCAGCGCCGACTGGCGTCTCGGTCGCGGCCGCGGCCCGGTCGCCCACACGTTCACCCCAGCCCGACACAACCCGCCCACCCAGGAGAAGTGATGCAGATCCACCCGAGCCACAGCACCGTCCACCGCAGCGGATCGCGAGCCGACATCCGTGTCCCGTTCACCCGGGTCGCGCTGACCAACGGCGAGACGTTCGACAGATACACCACCGCCGGACCGGGCAGCGACCCCGAGGTGGGCCTGCCGCCCCTGCGGGCCGCCTGGGTCGCCGAGCGTGGCGACATCGAGGAGTACGCCGGGCGCGAGACCCAGCTGCTCGACAACGGCAAGGCCGCGCTCCGGCGGGGCGAGGCGCGCGAGCAGTGGCGGGGGACGAGGCCTCGTCCGCGCCGCGGCGCCGGCGTCGTCACCCAGATGCACTACGCCCGCCAGGGACGGGTTACCCCGGAGATGGAGTACGTCGCGATCCGTGAGGGCTGTGACGTCGAGCTGGTCCGCTCCGAGGTGGCAGCCGGGCGCGCGATCATCCCGGCCAACGTCAACCATCCCGAGGCCGAGCCGATGATCATCGGACGCCGGTTCCTGGTGAAGGTCAACGCCAACATCGGCAACTCCGCGGTGACGAGCTCGATCGCCGAGGAGGTCGACAAGCTCACCTGGGCGGTGACCTGGGGTGCGGACACGGTGATGGACCTGTCCACCGGGGACGACATCCACACCACCCGCGAGTGGATCATCCGCAACTCCCCGGTCCCGATCGGCACCGTGCCGATCTACCAGGCCCTGGAGAAGGTCGACGGCGACGCCAGCAAGCTGACCTGGGAGGTGTTCCGGGACACCGTCATCGAGCAGTGCGAGCAGGGCGTGGACTATATGACCATCCACGCCGGCGTGCTGCTGCGCTACGTGCCGCTGACCGCCCAGCGGATCACCGGGATCGTGTCTCGTGGCGGTTCGATCATGGCCGGCTGGTGCCTCGCGAACCACGAGGAGAACTTCCTCTACACCCACTTCGACGACCTGTGCGAGATCTTCGCCCGGTACAACGTGTCCTTCTCGCTCGGCGACGGCCTCCGTCCCGGCTGCACCGCCGACGCCAACGACGAGGCGCAGCTCGCCGAGCTCCGCACCCTGGCGGAGCTGACGCAGCGCGCCTGGGAGCACGACGTGCAGGTGATGGTCGAGGGCCCCGGGCACGTGCCGCTGAACCTGGTGGAGGAGAACGTCGTCCTGCAGCAGGAGTGGTGCCACGACGCGCCGTTCTACACCCTCGGGCCGCTGGCCACCGACATCGCGCCCGGCTACGACCACATCACCTCTGCCATCGGCGCGGCGGCGATCGCCATGCACGGCACCGCGATGCTGTGCTACGTCACCCCCAAGGAGCACCTCGGCCTGCCCAACCGCGACGACGTGAAGACCGGGGTGATCACCTACAAGCTCGCCGCCCACTCGGCCGACGTCGCCAAAGGTCACCCCGGTGCCCGCGACTGGGACGACACGCTGTCACGTGCCCGTTTCGAGTTCCGCTGGCACGACCAGTTCGCGCTCTCCCTGGACCCGCACACCGCCGAGGCGTTCCACGACGAGACCCTCCCGGCCGAGGCCAGCAAGACCGCGCACTTCTGTTCCATGTGCGGGCCGAAGTTCTGCTCGATGCGGATCAGCCAGGACGTCCGCGACTACGTCGCGACGGGCATGGCCGAGAAGTCCGCACAGTTCCTCGAGCTCGGGAGCTCGGTCTACGTGGACGACGAGACTTACAGTGCAGCCCCGTGACCTGGCAGCGGCTGGTACCCCTCATCGGTTACCAGGCCCGGCGGTGGAGCGGGCCGTGACGCGGTCGCTCCGGGTGGCAGCTGGATTTGATCGCGCCCTCTTAACCTCCGGTGTGACGCTGCTGAGCCCGACGCTCAGGGGAGCGTTCACCGCAGCGACCGTGATGAGGTTGCCTTATGGACCTCTCGGCCGAGTGTCGCGCCGCGCGACATGATGAGGATGTCGCACAGCTTCGGCGTGTGCCCGCGCTGCGGGAGATGGTCGCAACGGGGATGAGTCAGCGGGAGATCGCAACGGCGCTCGGAATCAGCCAGCCCGCAGTGAGTCAGCACGTGAATGCAGCTTCGGATCTGCCGAGCGTTCACCCGGAGAAGCGGATCGAGGCGGCTGCTCCAGTGCTATCGGCGTATCGCCGATGATGCGGGCTACGGGAAGCTCGCGGTCTTCGGTCGGTGGCGTACCGGGAGGCTGGGCAGGAATCCGATATCGACCCGCTGGTCGAGCGGGAGGGGACATCGTCGTTCGAATTCGTCCGATTCAAGCAGGGTCAAGTCGCAGCTCGCGGCTGATCGTCGATGCTGCGCGGCCCAACTCCCGCCCGATCGCTGTCGGCCCGAGACCCGGCTGGCCAGGTCGGTGATCCGGACCCGCTCGTCCTCGGACAGGAAAACGAGGCGAGATTCGACGTACAGCGAGCGGCTCCAGAGGTGGCACGACGAGCACCGGGAAGTGCCCCGCTGGGTGGTGGGCTTTGAGGGTTGATCCTCGGTGCCTACTCGCCGCTGTTGATCGCGGCGACGGTGCCAGTATCGCCGTTGGGCTTGAGGAGTGCCATGGAGCCTTCGGAGAAGGGGCGGCGGTCGCCTGATTGCCATTCGTCGTGCAAGTCGGCCAGCACGGCGCCGACCAGGCGGATCACCGCGGCATCGTTGGGGAAGATCCCGACGACGCGCGCTCGACGCTTGATCTCCTTGTTCACCCGCTCGAGCGGGTTGGTCGACCAGATCTTCGACCAGTGCGACCGCGGGAACGCGTGAACGCCAGCACGGCGCGCCTGAGTCAAGAAGTTGGCGGCAGGCGGCACCGAATCGTATCTGGTCAGGTGGAGACGGACCTACCGCGTCGGGACGTGACGTAACTCGTCACCGCGCAGGCGGGGCGCTAGGACTGGGGGGCACTATCGAGAGATTCGAGTCGTGTCGCGAATATGTCCCGAAAACGCGAGCGCAAGCCGTCAGACGAGCACGCACGGCGTCAAGAACTCGGGGTCCGAGGATGCTCCGTTGCCGGACGTTCGTGCAGGTCACGGCCCATGTCAGCAAGCCTGGTCAAAGCACTCTCTAGCGCGATGGCGACGCGGGCGGCGTCCAGAGGTCGCAGGTTCAAATCCTGCCCCCGCTACTGAAAACTGGCCCGTGACCTGCGGAAACGCAGGTCACGGGCCACTGGTCATTTGAACCATTACGGCTTGTGTCGCGCTTTCGTGACCCAGAAACCCCGTTGGTCGCGAAGCGAGGCGCGGCCCGACGGGGCCCGACGGGGCCCGAGTGACGACGCGGTCCATAGCCAGAGGGGTTGCGTCAGGGCGACAAGTGTCTGGTCCTGATCGACGACGTCGAGCCGGCGCTGGTCCGGGACCGGGCTGTCGGACAGCCGGGCCCGGACTACTCGCGCCGATCGGCGCTGCTCGACGTCGAGCGGACCTCGGACGCCTACCCCCGCACGGGTGAGTTCACCATCGAAGACATGACGTCGTTCCTCGCCGAGAGCGTGGACTCGGCGGTCGAGGACCAATTCGGCAGGAAGGGGAGCGCGACAAGCTGCTACGCCTCGACGAGGTGCTCCACGAACGCGTCATCGGCCAGGACCAGGCGGTCCAGCTGGTGGCCGACGCCGTCGTCCGCGCCCGCTCAGGCATCAAGAACCCCCAGCGGCCGATCGGGTCGTTCATCTTCCTGGGACCCACCGGCGTCGGCAAGACGGAGCTGGCCAAGACGCTGGCCGTCGCCCTGTTCGACACCGCGGAGAACATGGTCCGAATCGACATGAGCGAGTACCAGGAGCGGCACACCGTCAGCCGGCTGGTCGGAGCACCGCCCGCGTACGTCGGCTACGAGGAGGGCGGTCAGCTCACCGAGGCCGTGCGTCGCAAGCCCTACTCGGTGGTCCTGCTCGACGAGATCGAGAAGGCCCACGTCGACGTCTTCAACACGCTGCTCCAGGTGCTCGACGACGGCCGCCTGACCGACTCCCACGGCCGCACCGTGGACTTCCGCAACACCGTGCTGATCATGACCTCCAACATCGGCTCGGAGTACCTCCTCGACGGCGTCACCGCTGACGGCGAGGTCAAGGACGACGCGCGTTCGATGGTGATGCGCACCCTGCAGGCTCACTTCCGCCCGGAGTTCCTCAACCGCGTCGACGAGATCGTGATGTTCAAGCCGCTCACGCTCGCCGAGATCGAGCGCATCGTCGACCTCCAGCTCGAGGAGCTGCGCGAGCGGCTGGCCGGCATGCGGATCACCCTCGACGTCACGGCCGCCGCACGTCGCTTCATCGCCGACCAGGGCTTCGACCCGGCGTACGGCGCCCGCCCGCTGCGACGGTTCATCTCCCGGGAGGTGGAGACGGAGGTCGGCCGCGCGCTGCTGCGCGGCGACGCTGTCGACGGTGGCGCGATCTCGGTGGACGTCGCCGACGGGAGGCTCACGGTGACCGCGGCAGGTAGTCCGTCCGATGGGAGGGCCGTGGCATGACCGCGACCACGCAGAAGTCGACGACGGTCCAGTGCGGCAACTGCGGAGCAAGGAACCGCGTTCCCGTGGCTGCCGAGGGCACGCCACGCTGCGGGAAGTGCGGGACTCCGCTGCGCTGGGTTGTGGACGCCGACGACGACGAGTTCCACGCCGTCGTCGACGCGGCGAGCTTGCCGGTGCTGGTCGACGTGTGGGCTCCATGGTGCGGCCCCTGCCGGATGGTGAGCCCGGCCCTGGAGAAGCTGGCCGGGGAGCTGGCCGGCAGCCTCAAGCTGGTCAAGGTCAACGCCGACGAGAACCCGACCGTGAGCCGGCGGTTCCAGGTCCAGTCGATCCCGACCCTGGTGCTCCTCGACCGCGGCAAGGTCGTCGACAAGCAGATAGGGGCTCTTCCGGAGCACCGGCTGCGCTCATGGCTCGAGTCCAAGCTCCCAAAGGAGGGGTGATGACCGCCAACCCGACGCCCGTCAGCGCCGAGCCGCACCTGGGAATCATCCGGGCCGTGCGGCCGCCCGCCCGGCGCGAGTGCCCGCAGTGCGTGCAGCTTGGCACACCATGGGTGCACCTGCGCCAGTGCCTGACCTGCGGCCTGGTCGGCTGCTGCGACTCGTCACCGCTGCGACACGCGCGCGCTCACGCCGCCACCACGGGACACGTCATCGTGCGTTCGATCGAGCCGGGGGAGAACTGGAGATGGTGCTATGTCGACGAGCAGTTCGTCTGAGCTCGAGCTGGAGGACCTGCCCGAGACCCCCGACTCCACCGGCGCCTACCCCCGGCTCAGCGACGAGCAGGTCATGCTGCTCTCGCGCGCCGGCGGGCGGAAGGCGCTGACCAGGGGCACCACGCTGTTCTGCGCGGGAGACCGCGACTGCGGGATGTTCGTCGTCCTGGACGGCCGGGTCCGGGTCGTCCAGGAAGAAGGGCCTGCGGCGGAGTCACGGGTGCTCGCCGTCCACGGGCCAGGTCGCTTCGTGGGTGACCTCTCCATGCTGACCGGCCAGGCCGTCTACGTCACCGCCCTCGCCCAGACCGATGTGGACGTCCTCGAGGTGCCCTACGACCGGCTCAAGGCGGCGGTCACCCAGGACCAGGCGCTCGGAGACCTGATCCTGCGAGCCTTCATCATGCGGCGCACCATCCACGCCATCCTCGGCGCCGGGCTCCGGATCATCGGCTCCCGCTACTCGGCCGACACCCGCCGGTTGAGGGACTTCGCGAGCCGCAACCGCATCCCGTGCCGCTGGGATGACGTGGAGGAGGACCCCGATGCCGAGGCCACCCTGCGGGCCTTCGACATCCCGCCCGACCAGACACCCGTCGTGATCTGGAAGGGGCGGACGGTCCTGCGGAACCCCAGCAACACGGAGCTGGCCGAGCTCCTCGGCCTGCGAGCGGCGCCGAGCCGGTCGGCGTACGACCTGGTCGTGGTGGGCGCCGGCCCGGGTGGCCTGGCCGCGGCGGTGTACGCCGCCTCCGAGGGGCTCTCGACGGTCGTCCTGGACGCGCTCGCCACCGGCGGGCAGGCGGCCACGTCGTCCCAGATCGAGAACTACCTGGGGTTCCCGGCCGGTATCACCGGGGCGGAGCTCGCCGACCGGGCCGTGGTGCAGGCCCGCAAGTTCGGCGCCGCCTTCAGCATCCCAGGCGAGGCGACCTCCCTCACCCAGGCCGACGGGTACCACGTGGTGGGGCTGGCCGACGGAGGAGACCTCGTCGCCCACGCCGTGCTCGTCGCCACGGGGGTGCGCTACCGACGTCTCGACGTCCCGGGGCTGGATCGTCTCGAGGGCAGCAGCGTCTACTACGCCGCCACGGAGTCCGAGGCCCGGTTGTGCCAGCAGGACCCCGTCACCGTCGTGGGGGGCGGCAACTCCGCGGGCCAGGCGGCCTGCTTTCTGGCTCGTCGGTCGCCGGTGGTCAACCTGGTCATCCGGCACGACGACTTGGGGAGGGACATGTCCCGCTACCTGGCCGACCGTGTCGAGCAGTCGCCGCGCATCAAGGTCTGGCGCCACACCGAGGTGAGCGAGCTCATCGGCGACGAGGCGCTCGACGAGGTGGTGCTGCATGACCTCCGCACCGATGCGAAGCATCGCGTCCCGACGACGGCTCTGTTCGTGCTGATCGGAGCGGCTCCCTACACGAGCTGGCTCCAGGGAGAGATCCCGCTGGACGCCAAGGGATTCATCCTCACCGGGCCCGCGGCCGACGGCTCCGACGGCTCCGACGGCCTGTTCGAGACCCGCCGCCCAGGCGTGTTCGCCGTGGGCGACGTGCGCAGTGGTTCGGTCAAGCGCGTCGCCTCTGCCGTCGGCGAGGGCGCGGGCGTGATCCGCCAGGTCCACGAGTTCCTGGAAGCCGAGGGACGCCGCTGAGGATCCGCTCGCCAGGAAGCACGAACCCAGGAGGAACACATGACCATCTACAACGTCGGTTACTTCGTCGGAAGCCTTTCGTCGACGTCGATCAACCGCATCCTGTCCCGGTCCCTCATCCGGCTGGCTCCGGACGACTTGGAGTTCAGCGAGATTCCCATCGGCAACCTGCCGCTGTACAGCCCGGACTTCGACAGCGACTACCCGCCCTGATGCCCGGGTGCTCAAGGCGTCGATCGCTGCCGTCGACGCGGTGCTTTTCGTCTCACCCGAGTACAACCGTTCCATCCCCGGCGCGTTTAAGAACGCGATCGACTGGGCGTCTCGACCATGGGGGCAGAACTCCTTCGACCACATCCCGGCCGCGGTGATCGGAGCCTCCATCGGCCAGATCGGCACCGCGATGGGTCAACAGAGCCTGCGCGGCGTGCTCAGCTTCTGCAACGCCCGCCAGATGACCTCACCCGAGGCCTACATCCAGTTCTCGCCCGCGGTCTTCCTGGACGACGGTGAGATCACCGACGACTCCACCAGGGACTTCCTCCGCGCCTTCATGACCGAGTTCCGTACCTACGTCGAGATGGTCCTGACCGTCCTGCCAGGCCGACGGGAGTGAGGAACGGCGATCAGCGCCTGCCGGTTCACTCCTCCTGCGCTCCCGGCCGGGATTCCTGCCGGTAGGTGTAGGCGGCGGCCCGGACCGCCTCGTCGCTCTCCAGGCCGGCACCGAGGGCGCCACCCACGGTCGCCAGGGAGCTAGTGAGCCAGGCCAGCTTCAGGTAGTCGCCCACGTGCACGGCATGGCCGACGCCCTCCTCGAGCAGGTGGGTGGGCACCAGAACCGGTGAGGTCACGAGGGCGAGCAGGAGCAGCGCGGCGTAGAGGGAGAGCACACCCAGGACGACCGTTGCCGCGGTGGCCAGGTTGAAGAGGGTCACCTGCTTGCGGCCGCCCGGGTGTGACGTGTGCTCCCACAGGCCGGCGCCGGCGATGAGCGCGATCGTGATCCCCGCGACCGACCCCAGTGCGATCGCCGCGAGCCGGATCCAGTCGAGCGCGGCGCTCAGCTGCCAGATGTCGGGGGTGACGAGGGCGAACACCCCGGCTGCGAGTGCGGCGGTCAGCGCTCTCGAGAGCCCGATCGCCAGCCTCCACGGCTGGTTGGCCTGGATCATGCCGAGCAGCAGTCGCAGATTCCCGCTGAGTACTCTCGCGGTGAACACGACGCTGCCGTCTCCGTCTGGCCGCTGGCTCCTTCCGAGCTGGGTGGCGCGGCGCCCGAGACCGCCGCCACGGCCCGAGAGGGCGTCGTCCGCCGTGTCCCCGAGCAAGGTCCGCACGAGCCCGACGACCGTGTCACGGGTGCGTCGACGCAGTCGGACGGGGCCGAGCGCCGGTAGGCACACCACAGCGACGCCGTGCAGAGGGCTCGCATGAGCCACCACCGGCCGCCGGCGAACCTTCAGCGGCAGATCGGTGAGACAGACGACCAGGTCCCATCCTTCCCTCAAGAGCCGGTCCCTTGCCGCGGCGACGATGGTCGCGTCGTCGGAAGGTGGATACACGAGGGCGTCGACCACGGTGGACACTCGCCACTGAACGGTGGGCACGTGAGAACTCAGCTCAGCGTCTAGGTCGTCGGCGAGCATCGATGCAATCTCAGTCGCCGACCCCGGAGCCGAGATGATTCCGATCGCCACCTCATTCGCGCTCATGGGGAAGCGGCCGGGCTGCGCCGATGGTTTCGACCTTCGCGCGTCATGGTGCCAGTGTCGGATCAACGCGCTGCGTGAAGCAAGCGACAGGTCCCGGGACTGGCGCAACTGCGCTGGTCGGTCCTGGGCCGACTGAGGTCATGCGAGCAGCCTCGTGCCTCTGTCCCGGCGTTCTCAGGCTGGCTCCCGGAGGATGTACACGAGGCCCGCGTAGTGTGCCGCCATATGAAGGAGCGAGAGCTCGAGGCCAAAGTCATGCGGTTCGTTCGCGAGATCGGCATCGCCCCCGCAGGCAAGGTGCGCACGGTGGCCTTTGACTTCATGAGAGGCGTGGTCGTCATCGGCACCGACGAGGCCACCTATGCAGCACCTGCCGCAGGCTTGTGGTCTGACTATGCGGACAATGTGGCGAGGATCAGGCCCCGGCATGCCCCGCTGACCGAGTACCCGGACGGGCGAACCGAGTCGGATGTCCACGCCTGCGTGCCTCCTCCTGACTAGTGCTTCCGGTGACGGTCGCAGGCACCGCTCTCGACATTCTCGAAGACCACCTGCTCGCTCGGAAGGGCCCGGGCGACCAGCTGGACTGCGTCGCGATCGCTACGCTCACCGACGTTCTGACAGACCCCGGTCCGAGGTTCGTTGCCGCGCGAGACGGTTGCGACGATCCTCCTCGCGCTTTGAGTACGCGGCCGCGCGGATCGCCTCGTCCGACTCCAGGCCGCTGCCCAGACCCCCGCCAACGGTCGCCGCCGACGCCACGAACCAGGCGAGCACGAAGAGGTCGCGCCTCTGCAGGGCTTGTCTCGCCGGTTCTGGTTCACCCACGTCACTGACGTGGACACCGAGATCAAGGCGGGTGCGAACCTCCATGTGGCCACCCTGAGAGCCATCCTCGGACGCGACGCGGACGCCGCCGAGGCTGCCGCGCGGGATCTGAACGACTACCTGGTCGACTTCTCCTACGCCACGCTCAGTCCCCGGGGCGGGCGCCGGTGAGCGGGTCCGCCGTACTCGGCTCAGGCCGGTCGGCTCGATAGGGGAGCCATGGCGCAAGTTCCTGCGGGGGCTCACACGTTGCGGCTCCTGACCTACTTGGCACAGCAGGCCACGCCGGTGGCGCTGCGTCCATGTCCCGCGACCTGGCGTTGCCTCGCTCGACCACCTATCACCTGCTCGACACCATGATCGATGCCGGTTATGTAACGCACTACCCCGACGTGCGCAGTGTCCGGTCTGGCCCGGTGGACAGCATCTTCTTGGGCATGGGCGCATCCTTCCTGACTCAGGATGGTGCTGCCACGATTTCGCGACTGCGCTGGCCGAATCCATGGTCGCTGCAGCAATCGAGGAACTCGCGGGCGGCGTCGAGCTGGTGCTTGCGTCTCAACCATCGGCCGCCGTTGGCGCTCAGCCAGGCGTTGCACGGCACTTCGCGTTCAAGTGCCGCGAACTTGTCTCGAAGGGCGGGGGCTCTCGGTGCGTCAGTGAGCAGATCTGCGGGCTCGGCGGCGACGAGTGCTGCGACCATGTCGTTCAGAGCCGCGAGCGCTTCGGGCCCGGACAAGGGAGCGGCGTCACCTGTGATGAGGACGGGGGTGGGTTGTTGGTTGAGCTCTGCCCAGGATTGGCGCCACTGCCGGCGAAGCTCCCAGGCCTGTGTGCTGAGGGGCTCGGCGTTGAACGCGGGCACCATTCCCCACTCACTGACTGTGGCGCTCGGTGAGTTCGCGCCCATCATGACGACCGGCGTGAGGTGTCGCAGCGCGTCGATGTGGGTCAGGTCGGTGTCGTGAACCCATCGCGCGCAGTAGAGCAGGTGGCGCATGGCGGTACTTCGGTGGGCCACGGACGCTTCGGCGTAGGCAGAGACCGCTGCGGGGCTCGCGGTGGTAGCGAGGTTGGGGCGGGCGGGGAGAACTAGCGGCCGTCGGGCGCCGGGGATGCGCAGATCGACGGCAAGCCGATCGAGCTGGCGAGCATCGGCGCGGCTGCCGACTGCGGTGACCGCGCGCCAGTCGATGGTGACGCCGTGTGACTCCAACTCTCTTGCGAGTTGACTGGCAAGGTAGCTCAGCGGGCAGTCGAAGTCGCCAAAGATCATCGTCGAGAACGAGGGTGGCGTTGACGTGGTGGGTTCCGTGCGTGCGGGTAGTCGTGGCGTGGTCACGTGGTCGTCTCCTCAGGGTCCCCGGGTTGGTTCGGGCAGGGACTCGTCCAGCAGCCCGTGGTCCTGACGCCGAGGTGCCGTGGACGCATTCTCAGGGTGGGATGGACGGGGCTGTGAGGCAATCCCTGGGTTGACAGTGCTTGTCGGATTCGTGTGTAGCGCTCGCGGCGGGTTCAGTTCTAGGCTCGGCGATGTCGCTCCCCTCGAAACGACCAGGGCGGCGACTTGAAGCGGCATCGACGGGAGGGATCTGAACGATGGCGAAGGCAGTGGGAATTGACCTCGGCACCACCAACTCGGTGGTGGCTGCGATGGAGGGCGGGCAGCCGGTTGTCGTGCCCAACGCGGAAGGAGCGCGGACGACGCCGAGTGTCGTGGCCTTCACCGAGTCCGGCGAACGGCTGGTGGGCCAGCTGGCTCGTCGGCAGGCGGTGCTCAACCCCAAGGGGACGGTCGCGTCGGCCAAGCGGTTCATCGGTCGGCGGTATGACGAGGTCGAGTCAGAGAAATCCACAGTGGCCTATGACGTGGTGAATGGACCTGACGGTGCGGTCCGCTTCGATATCCGCGGCAAGAAGTATGCCCCGGAGGAGATTTCTGCTCAGGTCTTGCGCAAGCTGGTCGACGACGCTGCCAAGTTCTTGGGCGAGCGGGTCACCGAGGCGGTCATCACGGTCCCGGCGTACTTCAACGACGCGCAGCGGCAGGCGACCAAGGATGCCGGCAAGATCGCGGGGCTCGAGGTGCTGCGCATCATCAACGAGCCCACGGCTGCCGCGTTGGCCTACGGAATGGACAAGCGCGAGAACGAGACCGTGCTGGTGTTCGATCTGGGCGGCGGTACCTTCGACGTGAGCATCTTGACCGTCGGCGATGGGGTGGTGGAGGTGCGCTCGACCGCGGGGGACACCCACCTCGGTGGCGATGACTTCGACCGCAAGGTCGTCGACTACATCGCCGAGCAGTTCCAGAGCGATCACGGGATCGACCTTCGCAAGGATGCCCAGGCGCTCCAACGCCTGTTCGAGGCCGCGGAGAAGGCCAAGGTGGAGCTGTCGACGGTGTCGCAGACAACGATCAGCCTCCCGTTCGTCACCGCCGACGCGTCGGGCCCGAAGCACCTCGAGATGACCTTGATGCGCTCGAAGTTCGACCAGCTCACCGCCGACCTGGTCGAGCGCTGTCTGGGACCGGTCGAGCGGGCCATTGCCGATGCCAAGCTGACCGCCAATGAGATCGACGAGGTGATCCTCGTGGGGGGCTCGACACGGATTCCGGCAGTCCAGCAGCTGGTGAAGAGGCTGACCAAGGGCAAAGAGCCGAACATGACGGTGAACCCCGATGAGGTGGTCGCCGTCGGCGCAGCCGTGCAGGCCGCCATCATCAAGGGTGAGGTCAAGGACGTCCTGCTGCTCGACGTCACTCCTTTGTCGTTGGGGCTAGAGACGTTGGGTGGGGTGATGACGACGGTGATCGAGCGGAACACCACGATCCCGGCGCGGCGCTCGGAGACCTTCTCCACCGCGGAGGACAACCAGACCGCGGTGGACATCGTGGTCCTCCAGGGCGAGCGTGAGAAGGCTGCCGACAACCGGGTCTTGGCAAGGTTCCGCCTGGAGAACATCCGGCCCGCACCTCGCGGAGTGCCGCAGGTCGAGGTCACCTTCGACATCGACGCCAACGGGATCTTGCATGTCAGCGCCCGCGACAAGGACACCGGTGCCGAGCAGGCCATCACGATCAGTGAGTCCTCGAACCTCGACCAGTCCGAGGTGGAACGAATGATCGCAGATGCGGAGGCCCACCGCGGCGAGGACGAGGCCCTCCGTACCCGTGTGGAGGCGCGAAACGAGCTAGATGCGGTTGCCTATGGTGTCCAGCGGCAACTGGGCGATCTGGGTGACCGTGTCGCCGAGCACGACCGCGCTCGGGCCGAACTCCTGGTCGCCCAGGCCCGGGAGCTCGTCGACGACCCGGACGCCTCTCCAAGCGCCATGCGTGAGCTCGCCAGCGAGCTGGCACAGGTCGCTGCCGGGCTCTCGGCCAGCGGGGCCGCCCAACCTGACGGCAGCAGCGACGGTGCTCCCGGCCGCGCCGCAGCTGAGGATGACGACGTCATCGACGCGGACTTCACCACCAGCTGACCACGATGGACACCAACCCCGCGTCCCGGGCCGGGCAGCACGGCCCTGGAGACCCCTCCACGCACTCGACGACACACTCACGGGGACGTCCGGCACCGAACGGCGAGGAAGCAACGCCTGAGCAGGCAGATGAGTCCGCTGCCACCGCCAGCACCACGCAACCGGACGCCGACGAGGTAGCGCGTCTGCGCCAGCAGGTCGCGGAGTTGGAGGACCGGTGGCGGCGGGCCGTGGCGGAGGCAGACAATGCACGCAAGCGGTATGCGCGCGATCTTGAGCGAGCTCTCGCCGAAGCGCGGGGTGAGGTTGCCCGGGCATGGTTACCGGTCCTAGACAGCCTCGACCTGGCCCTGCAGCACGCCGACGCCGACCGGGACAGCATTCTCGCGGGGGTACAACGTGTGAGATCGCAGGCCCACGAGGTGGTCGCGTCGATGGGTTACCCCCGCATGGAGGTCCAAGGAGCCGCCTTCGATCCATCGCAGCACGAGGCGGTCTCGACGTTGCCCGCTGCCGAGTACCCGGCCGGAGCCGTCGTCCACGAGGTGCGCGCGGGCTATGGCACTCCAGGCCAGGTGCTGCGGCCTGCAGCGGTCGTGGTAGCGACCGGGGACGTCGATGCCGGACGCTGAGGACTTCTACGCCGAGCTCGGCGTGCCACGATCTGCGTCGCAGGACGAGATCCAACGCGCTTACCGCAAGCTCGCACGCAAGTACCATCCCGACGTCAACAAGGATCCCGGCGCCGAGGCGAGGTTCAAGCGCATCTCGCAGGCATACGACGTGCTCTCCGACCCCGACACCCGCGGCAAGTACGACCGTTACGGTCCGGACTTTCGTCGGGTCGTCGAGACGGGCGGCGCCGCAGGTGGCGCCCCGGGTAGCGGTGCTGGTGGGTGGCCTGGCGGCGGCAGGTCCGGTCCCGGGTGGGGGGGAGGTGCTGCCGGCGGAGATGCGGGCGGCTGGCAGGTCTACGGCGACGACCTCGGTGGCGTCGACATCGAGGACCTCTTCGGGGGGATGTTCTCCGGACGCCGCGGCGGCTTCGGGGGTCGGGTGCCGGGCGCGGATCAGGAGGTGGAGATCACCGTCAGTGTCGAGGACGCCTACCACGGCACCAAACGGCAGCTGCAGCTGAGTTCTGCGGAGGGGGTCAAGACGATCGATGTCACGGTGCCCGCGGGTGTCACCGACGGTCAGCGGATCAGGTTGGGTGGCCAGGGCGGCGCCGGCAGCGGCGGGGCGCCCGCGGGCGACCTGTACCTCGTGGTTAGGTTGGCCCCCCACCATCGGTACCGTGTGTCGGGTCGGGATCTGACCGTTGACCTCCCTCTGACGCCGCCCGAGGCGGCGCTGGGCGCCGAGGTCGAGGTGCTCACCCCAGGCGGGGCCGTCACGGTCAAGGTGCCACATGGCACCTCGAGCGGCGGGAAGCTCCGGCTCAAGGGTAGAGGGCTGCCCGGTCGCGGCAAGAACCCAGCCGGTGACCTCTTCGCCCAAGCCAGCATCAAGGTGCCACGGCACCTGTCCGACGAAGAGCGTGACCTGTATGAGCGCCTGAACCAGATCTCGACTTTCGACCCTCGCGGGGATCGGCCCGCGCGCGCATCAGGCTCGCGTTCCTCGACGCGCAAGGAGCGGTCATGAGCACTCAGCCGTCACCAGGGGCTGCCCTTCGGGCGCAAGCGCTGCACCAGGCGAGTAGCCGTGCGCGTAGGCACCCGGCCGTGGCAGACCGATCCGGCGACACCTGGACAGGATCGCGTGATGGGCACGAGTGAGTGATGGGCAGGAGTGAGTGATGGGCAGGAGTGAGTGATGGGCTACCAGCTGGTGCCGGTCCCACGGCTGAGCCTGGACGCGTTCGCCGCCATGACCGGGCTCCACCCCGAGTTGGTGCGCCGTCTGATCGTGTTGGGGATAGTCGAACCGACCCGCGATGCCAACGGCCAATGGTGTTTTGACCGATCGCAGGTCCGGGCGGTTGCACGCATGCAACGACTGCGCTCGTCGTTCGCGCTCAACTACTCCGCGCTGGGTCTGGTGATGGACCTGCTGAACCGAATCGATGCGCTGGAATCCGAGCGTCGGACCGAGCGCACCTCGCAACCGTCCTGACCCCGAACACATGCCTGAGTGAGGAGACACCATCATGGACATGAACCGCTTGACTCAGAAGTCGCAAGAGGCCCTCCACGATGCACAGACCAAGGCGCTGCGCTACTCGCACACCGAGGTCGACGGGGAGCATCTGCTCCTGGCGCTTCTCGATCAGCCCGAGGGTCTGGTGCCGCGGCTCGTGGAGCGAGCGGGAGGCAACCTCGAAGCGCTGCGGCGCGACCTGGAAGCCGAGCTCGAACGCCGCCCACGCGTCACCGGCCCCGGGAGCATGCCAGGTCAGATCCATGTCACGCAGCGACTGTCGACGCTGCTGGAACGCGCCGACGCGCAGGCTCGCGCGCTCAAGGACGAGTACGTCTCGGTCGAGCACCTCATGATGGCGCTCCTCGAGGAGGGCTCCAGTTCGGGAGCAGGGCGGGTGCTGAACCGGCACCACGTGAACGCGGATGGCTTCCTGGCTGCGTTGAGCGAGGTCCGTGGCAACCAGCGGGTGACTTCGGCCATGCCCGAGGTGGCGTACGAGGCACTGGAGAAGTACGGCCGCGATCTGGTAGCCGAGGCCGCCACCGGCAAGTTGGACCCGGTGATCGGGCGGGACACCGAGATTCGTCGTGTCGTGCAGATCCTCTCACGCAAGACGAAGAACAACCCGGTGCTGATCGGGGAACCCGGGGTCGGCAAGACCGCGATTGTCGAAGGCTTGGCGCAGCGCATCACCAACGGGGACGTCCCGGAGGGGTTGCGGGACAAGATCGTGTTCGCGTTGGACATGGGGTCACTGATCGCAGGCGCGAAGTACCGCGGGGAGTTCGAGGAGCGGCTCAAGGCAGTGTTGAACGAGGTCAAGGCAGCCGAGGGGCAGATCTTGTTGTTCGTCGACGAGATGCACACCATCGTCGGCGCCGGTGCATCCGAGGGGGCCATGGATGCAGGCAACATGCTCAAGCCCATGCTTGCACGCGGTGAGCTGCACATGATCGGCGCGACGACCCTCGATGAGTATCGGCAGCACATCGAGAAGGACGCTGCCCTCGAACGCCGCTTCCAGCCGGTGCTGGTCGACGAACCAGACGTCGAGGATGCCTTGTCGATCCTGCGGGGCATTCGGGAGCGGCTGGAGGTCTTCCACGGAGTGAAGATCCAAGACACGGCGCTGGTGGCCGCAGTGACCTTGAGCCATCGCTACATCTCAGATCGTTTCTTGCCCGATAAGGCGATCGACCTGGTCGACGAGGCCTGCGCGATGCTGCGCACCGAGATCGACTCGCTCCCTGCCGAGCTTGACGAGCTGACCCGTCGAGTTACGCGCCTGGAGATCGAGGAGGCAGCGCTGTCCCACGAGGAGGACCCGGCAAGCCAGGCCCGGCTGGAGGACCTGCGCAAGGAGCTGGCTGACGTACGTGCCGAGGCCGACGCGATGCGCGCTCAGTGGGAGGCCGAGCGACAGGCACTTCGCAAAGCGCAGGCTCTGCGCGCCGAGATCGAGCACGTGAAGGTCGCAGCAGAGCAGGCAGAGCGCGAGTACGACCTTAACGGAGCAGCCGAGCTGCGACATGGCCGCCTCCCCGAACTCCAGGAGCGCCTGGCGGCCGCCGAGGAGCAGCTCGCCGTCAAGCAGCGTGACCGTCGGCTTCTGCGTGAGGTCGTCACCGAGGACGAGATCGCCGCAATCGTGTCGCGGTGGACCGGAATCCCGGTTCACCGACTGCAGGAGGGGGAGCGAGACAAGCTGCTTCGCCTCGACGAGGTGTTGCACGAGCGTGTGGTGGGCCAAGACGAGGCGGTCCAGGTCGTCGCGGACGCCATCATCCGGGCGCGGTCGGGGATCAAGGACCCCCGCCGACCGATCGGATCGTTTATGTTCCTCGGCCCCACGGGCGTCGGCAAGACCGAGCTGGCCAAGGCGCTGGCCGCCTCCTTGTTCGACACGGACGAGAACATCGTGCGCGTCGACATGAGCGAGTACCAGGAGCGGCACACGGTCTCGCGGTTGGTCGGCGCACCCCCGGGCTACGTCGGATACGACGAGGGTGGTCAGCTGACAGAAGCCGTGCGACGCAAGCCGTACTCGGTCGTGCTGTTCGACGAGGTCGAGAAGGCACACCCTGACGTGTTCAACATCTTGTTGCAGGTCCTCGACGACGGGCGCCTCACGGACAGCCAGGGCCGAACCGTGGACTTCCGCAACACGGTGCTCATCATGACGTCGAACATCGGCTCGCCCTATCTGCTCGATGGCGTGACCAGGGACGGAGAGATCAGCGACGCCGCGCGAGACAGCGTGATGGCCGAATTGCGGGGCCACTTCCGTCCAGAGTTCTTGAACCGGATCGACGAGATCGTGTTGTTCAAGCCATTGGCAATGAGCGAGATCGAACGCATTGCCGACCTGATGCTCGACGAACTCCGTAATCGGCTCACCGATCGTCGGATCAGCCTCGAAGTGACCGAGAAGGCACTCGCCTACATCGCCGAGCAAGGCTTCGACCCCGTCTACGGTGCGCGACCGCTGAGGCGCTTCATCGCGCGGGAGGTCGAGACGCGCATCGGCCGACAGCTGCTGGCACAGGCCATCCCCGACGGCGCCACCTTACTGGTCGACGTCGAGGCCGGGCAGATCCTGGTCCAGCACCAGCCAGCAGACGATGCGGAGTCCTCGACGCCCAGCCCAAGATCATGAGATCCGCCTCGGCAAAGACCCGGGCATGCGAACACCTCGCATTCGGTGCCCTGCTCTCCGGGGGCACTCACTCAGACGGGCCTACCGGCCGGCCCGGCGGGCGACTCACGTGCGCAAGCTGACATCTCCGCCTCTCAGCGCCGAGCAGCACGGGGTAGTCGGCGACCCGACGCCGGGCGTAGTTGGCCTGCACGGGCCAGCTGGCTCGGGCAAGACAGCGGTCGCGATCCGCCGGGCCGCAGAACTTGCCCGCGTCCGGCTGCGCGAGCGGGAGGAAGCCTCCTCGTCCGAGCCTGTGCGTGTCACGCTACTGGTCTACGACACTCCACTCGTCGGCTACGTGGGTGACGTCGTCGCTCACCACCTCCCACGACATCCGTTACTGAGGGTCAGGGTCGAGACCCCGCAGACCTTCAACCGCAGCGTCGCCAAGTACCACGGTCTCACCTGGCCGAAGAATGCACGGGAAAAGCGGATCTGGGAGCTCGGCGAGGGCCTAGGACTCAGCCATGGTCGGTTGCGCTACGAGGTCGATCAGGTACTGGGGACCTACCACCCTGATCGGCTTAACGAATACATCACCGGCCACCCGACGGCCCCAGCATTCAACGCACACGAGGAGCTGACCCCCGAGCTGCGCCGAGCGGTCGTCGACCGTGTGGTCGTGCCCTTGCACCAGTTCAAGGCCGAGCACGGTCTAGTAGATGACCACGACCTGGCCGCCATGGCCGCGGCGGCCCCTAGCTCGACTGAGACCCAGAGCGACATCCTCGTCGTGGACGATGCGCAGCACGCCTCAGCGACCCAGGTCCGGGCCATCGCCAGGCACACAGCACCGGAGCATGCGTCGACATTCGTGTTCGACGACCTGTCGGGTGTGCCTTCACGCGCCACGGCGCTTGTCGAGCACACCCACCACCTCAGCCGTGGCTGGCGCTGCCCCGGATCGGTGGTCGCGCTCGCCACAGGCATCCTCGGGTCACGACCACAAGACGGCATCGCACTCCACAAGCACGCGGCCGCTGAGGCCCCCCGCGGGATTCGACCCACCCTGTGGGGCGATCCCCGTCGCCTGATCGACCACTTGGTGCGCCAGCTGGAGGACCTCGACCCGGTCGAGCAAAGCGCCCTCGTAGTTTCGTTCGGCGGACCGGAACACCTGAGCCAGGTGCGAGTCACCTTGGAGGCCGCCGGCATCGATTTCGCCGAGCTCGACGAGGCTCGCCCATGGCCCGCGGACGAGCCGGGGGTCGCGATCGCGGAACCTCACGCAGTTACGGGTCTCGAGTTCGACCACGTCGCAGTACTTGACATCAACGCCGAGCAAGCGACCGCGTCCGAGACTGCTCGGCACGGTGTCCCGCTGGAGGTTCTGCGCCGTGCGCTCGCAACGACGGTCCTGCGCGCCCGCAAGAGCGTCACGCTCGGGTACGACGCGAGGAAGCCGCCGGGCCTGGCTCGTTGCATCGAACCAGCGACCGTAGTCGACGTCCCGTACCGATAACACCCCAACCGCGACAAGCCCGATCGTTGCTTCGGTCGTGCTCGACCAGCTCTCTGATCGTGCTCATCCAGGAGGACTCACCAGGACCTAGACTCGGAAGAGAGCATCCAGCTGGGCCGCCGGGCCGCCGAGCTCGACCAGGGCTCAAGGGTCCCCGAAGGCGAGGAAGGCAGACCACATGTCAACAGCAGTGACTTCGGTGGTTCCGTGCCCGGCGTGCGGCACGAAGAACCGGGTACCCGCAGCCGGCAGCGGACGGCCGTCGTGCGGGAAGTGTCATGAGCCTCTGCCCTGGATGGTGGATGCCAGCGACGCCACCTTCGACTCTGTCATCCGCGACGCGGCTCTACCCGTTCTGGTGGACCTGTGGGCGCCCTGGTGCGACCCCTGCCGGCAGATCAGCCCAGCGCTGGAGAAGATCGCTACCCAGATGGCCGGCTCGCTCAAGCTGGTCAAGGTCAACGTCGACCACAACCCCGCGACAGCGTCGCGTTACGACGCCCGGGCGATCCCCACTCTCATGATCCTGCGGCGGGGCGAGGTCCTCGCTCGACGCGCCGGCGCCGCACCCGCTCACGACCTCCGACGATGGATCGAACGAACGCTCGAGGGTGGAGCCGCGGCTGGATGACCCCTTGCCGGACGGTCACAGCCGGACGGTCACAAGACCTCGGTCCGGAAGCTAGGCCTTGCTCGGGGTGGAAGAAGTGATCGCGATCTTGCGCGGCTGGGATGCTGGCGAGATCGGGATCGATAGGCGAGCACCCCGTCTGTCCGTGGCCATGAAAAAGTCCCCGCTGGTGGCCAGGTAGCGGTCCCCGCTGGTGGCCATGGGTTGTCCCCGGTGGTGGCCGTGTAGAAGTCCCCGCTCCTCGTTCTTCGCGTGTCGTGACAGCTCGTGAGGGCCCTGCGTGGCGACGGTGACGATGCCTAGTCAGCCGTCGTCACCACGCAGGGTCTTCATTGAAGAACGAGAGAGAACGGATGGACATCAGCGAGTCGCACATGGACGTGTACGACCGCATGGGTGCTGTGCTCAGCGACCTCGACCGCGGCTACGTATCCGTCCTCGTGTCGCACGGGGACGCGATACGGTCCGCCGTCGCGTACCTCCAAGGCATGAAGCCACACGAAGCACCGTGGGTCGACGTCCCCAACGGCGCCGTGGCCATCGGCGACCACCTCACCTGGCTTGGACAATGACGCTCATGCCTGACCAAGCCCTTTGCCTTGACCCAGCCTCCTTCACCGGAGTCACACTCGTCGGCGCCGGCCCAGGCGACCCGGACCTCATCACGATCGCCGGCCTCAAGGCGCTGCTCGGCGCGGATGTCGTCGTGACCGATCGGCTGGTGCCTCATGAGTTGCTTGCGGGGCTCGCTCCCGATGTGGAGCTCATCGACGTCGCCAAGTTCCCGCGCAGCCGGTTCACCGCCCAAAAAGACATCAACGCCGTCCTGCTCGACCGGGCACGAGCCGGAAAGAGGGTCGTCCGCCTCAAGGGAGGCGACAGCCACGTCTTCGGACGAGGGTTCGAGGAGGTGCTTCACCTGCAACAAGCCGGGGTCCCGGTCCGTGTCATCCCCGGCCTCTCCTCGTCCATCTCCGTACCAGCGCTGGCGGGAATCCCCGTCACACACCGAGGTGTCGTCCACGACTTCACCGTCGTCTCAGGACACGTACCGCCCCGCCACCCTGACAGCCTCGTCAACTGGGACGCCCTGGCCGCATCAAGAGGCACGATCGTTCTGATGATGGCCGTCCACAACGCCGCTGTGATCGCCCAGACCCTCATCGATGGCGGACGCCACACCGGTCAGCCCGCGGCCATCGTCGTGGACGGATCAATGGCGAGCGAACGCGTCATCCGCACGACCTTGAGTCAACTCGGGGAGTCGATCGACAACGAAGAGGTACAGCCGCCGGCGATCATTGTGGTCGGTGACGTAGCCGCGCTCTGACGTGCCCCTCATGTTCCTCGGGCAAGGGATGCCCACTCCGGAGCCGCCACACCCGGGGAAGTGCCACCCGTGACGGTTTCGGTCGGCCTCGCGCTGCTCGCCGCGGTGCCGTTGGCGCCTGACACGGTGCTGGTCTTCACAGTGCACCACGGGGACGAACACGGGCAGGAGGCCCGGTCGATCGTGCACGTCGCCGCGACGGCCACGGGCCGTCGGCCTCTGCGCCCTGGGAGTCTCGGCTCTCCCCTCGCCCGCTGAGGGTGCCGGGGTGACGCTTTCGCTGGGCG
This sequence comes from Nocardioides hungaricus, assembly GCF_054782915.1. Taxonomy (NCBI): domain Bacteria; kingdom Bacillati; phylum Actinomycetota; class Actinomycetes; order Propionibacteriales; family Nocardioidaceae; genus Nocardioides; species Nocardioides hungaricus. The sequence continues at coordinate 163,372 of NZ_BAAGRO010000026.1, forward strand.
GCTCATTCTGGCCTGGTCGCCCGTGGCGCGCACGTGGGCGATCCGGGGACTCGTCGCTTGAGCACTGACGCTGGATGCGGGCCTTCTCTACCTCGTGTGGGGGCTGGCTTGAACCGTGGGTGAGGAGCTCGCGCCTTTGGGCGTTGCGAAACATTTGCTCGACCTTGGGCAGCTGGTTGCCCAGCATCGTGGCGATGGATAGACGCGGGTAGTGAGCCTGGCTCTCCGAACCCACTTGCGATTCGAGTCATGCCGCGCTTATGTACCGAAAACGCCAGCGCAAGCCCTCTATTACGAGCAGACAGCATCAAGACGGTGCAGGGTCGCGCCGCTGGCTTGTGCGCGTCTGCGCAGGTCAGAGCACACGCCGGCAAGTGTGGTCAAACAAGCCCGTTGCGAGACGAGCACGCGCTGGAGGTCCAGAGGTCGCAGGTTCAAATCCTGCCCCCGCTACCATGTGATGTCTCAAGACATCACGGAGGGCCGAACCCAATAGACGTGGGTTCGGCCCTCCTTCATTTCAGCGGGTGGGGCCGGGTGGGCGTCCGGTGGGTTGGTAGCGCTTGGATGGGTCGAGGACGAGCTCGCGGAGCAGTTCGCCGGTGGCGGCGTCGATGATCCTGATCTCGAGGTCCTGGGACAGGACGATGACGCGGGTTCCGGTGTGGGTTCGACCGATGCCGATGGAGTACATCTGGCCCTGGTAGCGCCAAGTGATCTTGCCGGCCTTGTCGACCTTGTCGTGGCGGACCCGGTCGTGGGTGTCGTCGTCGCGGTTGCCGGTGCTCGGGGTCGCCTTGGGCCGAGTCGTGTAGACCGCGCTGGGTGTTGCCCGATGGGGCAGGGATCGGTGCGGTCGGTGGTCGTTGTACTCCTCGACGAAGGCGTCGAGGAGTGCCTGGAGGTCGTCGATCGTGGTGGGCTGCTCGGGTTGTCCGCGGAGCCACTTCTTCAGGGTCTGCTGGAACCGCTCGACCTTGCCCTGGGTCTGGGGGTGGTTGGGCTTCCCGTTCTTCTGGACGATCCCGAGCCGGCGGAGCTCGGTCTCGAGCCCATTGCGGGTGCCGGCGCCCTTCTTGCCCTGGGAGAGCCGGGTGGTGAACACCATCCCGTTGTCGGTCAGCGTCGAGGCCGGAATCCCGTGCTCGGCAACGGTTTCGCGGAAAGTGGCCAGCACGATCGGGCCGGTGACCCGGCGATGGGCAGTGACCGACAGGGCGAAGCGGGAGCAGTCGTCGAGCCAGCTCAGGATCTCGGTGTCGGCACCCGGTCGGCGGTCGGGTCGGGTGAGTCGGTAGTGGGTGAAGTCGGCCTGCCAGCACTCGTTGGGCATGGCCGCAGCGAATCGGATGTAGGACGACTTCGGCTTCTTCTTCGGCTCCGGGACCACCAGCCCGGCCTTGGTCAGATGCCGGGCGATGGTGGCTCTGGAGACGGTGACGCCGTGGTGATGGGCCAGGTGCCAGCCGATGGTGTCGGGGCCGGAGTCCAGGCCGGCGGTGGACAGCTTCTCGCGCAGCTCGAGGATCAGGTCGACAGTCTCGGCAGGGGTGGTGTTCGGGTTCGATACGGGCCGTCGGGAGCGGGGTTCGAACGCAGCATCGCCCTCGCGGCGGTAGCGGGCCAGGAGCTCGTAGAGCCAGGAGACAGAGACGCCGTACTGGGCGGCGACGTGGGCAACGGGTCGGTTCTCGACCACCACCGAGGTGATCAGCAATCGGTTGAGTGTCACGCCCGCACGCTGACGGCGGGGCTGTGCTCATTCCGGGATGTCGCGCGACATCAGTCCGGGATGTCTTGAGACATGTGTCCGGGATGTCCTGAACCACAACACTGCCCCCGCTACCAGATCAGGTGTGGGCGGCCACGAGAAACTGCCCGGAGACGGCCACGAAACTGCCCGCTGGCGGACATGAGAACTG